>DATGHY010000158.1:0-11720 GCA_035307625.1 Actinomycetota bacterium | reverse complement strand
GAATTCAGCATGAGCTCGATGGACATCAGGACGAGAACCGCGTTCTTGCGCGCGAGCACCCCGTACACGCCCACGCTGAAGAGGAAGGCGCCGAGCGTCAGAACCCAAGCCAGGCTCACCTGAACTCCCCCTCAGTCTTTCTTCGCAAGAACGATCGCGCCGACCAATGCCGCCAGAAGCAAGAGTGAGACGACCTCGAACGGCAGGATGTAGCCGCTGAACAACGAGTGCCCGACGTCCGACGTCCGTACCACTTGATTCAGATGGATCTTCTGCGAACCGAACGAACGCCAGATTATGAATGTGAACACGCCGAACACGGCCGCCGACGTGACGAACGCGACGCCGCGCTGCTGGTTATCGAGTGCATGACGCCCGATCGGAGCGGCAGTCAGCATGAGCCCGAAGAGAAGCAGCACGATGATCGCGCCGACGTAGATCAAGATCTGGGTCCAGCCGACGAACTCGGCACCGAGGACGAGGAAGATCGCACCGGCTGCTCCTAGGACGACGACCAAGTACAGCGCCGCGTGCACAACGTTCCGGCTGAGGACGACCGCGATGGCGGCGATCCCCGCGGCTGCGCCGAAGATCGTGACGAAGACCCCCGGCCAGGTCATCCTTGCGCCTTCCGTCGCTTCAAGACCCACGCCTTCTTCGCGAGCGCGCGCGCCTCGCGATCGGGTTTCCCTTGCGCGATCGCCGCGTCGTATGCCTCCTGGTCGATCTGCGGCGGCTCGTCATCATGCTTCGACGCGGCAGCGGCGGCGGGTGCGGCTTCCGCTGCAGGCGCTTCCGCTGGAGCAGCTTCGGCCGGCGCGGCTGTCGGAGACGCGGTCGCAGAAGCCGCAGCGGCTGGTGCCGCGGCAGCTGCCGGTGCGGCAACTGCGGGCGCGCCGTAGGAAACGGCTTCCTTCGACACTTCGACCGGATCCTCCGCACCGTCTTCGAGAGCCGGCGGCGGCGGCACGTAGTCCATCCACTTGCCCAGCGTGTCCATCTCGTGGGTCAGCGTCGTCAGATCGTCCGTGGAGTACTCGAAGTGCGGGCTCCAGAAGAGCGCATCGAACGGACAGACCTCGACGCAGATCCCGCAGTACATGCACAGCGCATAGTCGATCGCGAAGCGATCCAAGACGTTGCGCGTTCGCGCGCGCGCGCCCGGCGTCTTCGGCGGCATGACGTCCTTGTGCGAGTCGATGTAGATGCACCAGTCGGGGCACTCTCGCGAGCACAGCATGCAGACGGTGCAGTTCTCTTCCTGGAGCGCGATCACGCCGCGGGTCCTCTCGGGAAGATCCGGCTTCACGTGCGGGTACTGCGTCGTGATCGCCGGCCGCAGCATCGTCCTCATCGTCACGGACATGCCTTTGACCAGGCCGTAGACCGCGCCGATCCCCTTCTTGGATGCGATCTTCTGCTCCAGCTCCCGGAGCTTCGCCTGCCGCTCTTCCTTGGTCATCGCCATGCGCTAGAAGACCACCTTGAAGATCATCGTGAGCAAGATGTTCACGAGAGCGATGGGGATGAGATATTTCCACGCCATCTTCTGCAGCTGGTCCTCGCGGAGCCGCGGATAGGTCGCGCGCAGCCAGATCACGAGGAACGACAGCGCGCCGATCTTCGCGAGCGTCCACAGCGGGCCGGGGATCGGAACCAGGATCCCGTGCCACCCGCCGAGGTACAACACGACGGCGATCGCGGAGAGCGACACGATCCCTGCGTATTCGGACAGCAGGAACAGCCCGAAGCGGATGCCCGTGTATTCCGTCATGTGACCGAAGATGATCTCGGAGTCCGCGATCGGCATGTCGAACGGCGGCCGCGATAGCTCCGCCAAGCTCGCGATCACGAAGATGAAGAACCCTGCGATCTGAGGGAAGACGAACCAGTACGCCTTTTGCGCCTCGACGATCCCGACGAGCGACAGCGTCCCCGCTTGCATCGCGACGGCGGACGCGGCGAGAACCAAGGGCAGCTCGTACGCGATCAGCTGCGCCGCGCCGCGGATCGCGCCGATCAACGAGAACTTGTTTGCGCTTGCCCATCCCGCCATCAGCATGCCGATCACGCTGATCGCACTGATCGCGAGCACGAAGAAAACGCCGACGTCGAAGTTCTCGCCCCAGAAACCACACCCACCAGCGCCCACGGGCGCGTGGCAGCTCAACGACGCCGGACCGAACGGGATCACCAAGAACACGAGGCTCACGGGGATGATGACGACCATCGGCGCGAGCATGAAGATCCGTCGATCCGCCGCGTCGGGAACGATGTCTTCCTTCTGGATGAACTTCACGCCGTCGGCGATCAGCTGAGCCCAGCCGTGGAACTTCCCGGCTTCCATCGGCCCGAGCCGCGATTGCATGTGCGCGAGGCCTTTGTGCTCCACATAGCCGAGAACGAGCGGAGCGGTCAGGAAGAAGATGAATACGGCCGCGAGCTTCAACGCGAAGACGATCCAAGGGTTCGAGAAGAAGTGATAGAAGATCATCTATCGACGTCCCCGACCACGAAGAACACGCTTCCCAGCACGGCGATCAGGTCGGGCAGCAACACACCCTTCAGCAGATACGGGATCATGCTGACGTTGTGGAACGAAGGCGTGCGCATCTTCAGACGCCACGGCATGGTGTCCCCGCGCGACACGAGGTAGTAGCCGGTTTCACCGAGCGAGTTCTCAGTGCGTACGTAGGTCCACCCCTCCGGCGGCTTGAGGTACTTCGGCATCTTGCCGGGCAATACGGGACCGGCCGGCAGCTTGTCGTGCACCTGCTCGATGATCCGCAGGGATTGCTCGATCCGGTGGTAGAGCACGTTGAACCGATCGAAGGAGTCACCACGCTCGCCGGTCGGGACGTCGAAGTCGACCTCCGAGTACTTCAAGTACGGCTCGGTCTTCCGCGAGTCCTCGGCGACGCCCGACGCGTGCAGGATCGGTCCGGTCACGCCGTAGCTCTTCGCCACTTCACCCGGAAGGACACCGATGCCAACCGTTCGCTGCTTGAAGATCTCGTTGCCAAGCAGCAGACCCGCGTAGTCGAGCAGCCGGTGCCTGATGCGCTTGACGAGGACCTCCGAGTACTTGAGGAACCCCTTCGGCAGGTCTTCTTTCAGCCCGCCGACGCGGCAGTAGGTGAAGTGCATGCGCGCGCCGGTCGCCATCTCCATCAGCGTCTGGATGTCCTCTCGCTCGCGGAACGCGTAGAACATCGGCGTCATCGCGCCGAGCTCGAGACCGAATGAGCCGAGGAACATCAGGTGGTTCAGCACGCGGTTCCATTCGGCCATCAGCATGCGGATCCACTGCGCGCGCTCGGGCACCTCGAGGCCCATGAGGCGCTCCGTCGCGAGCGCAACCCCGAGCTCGTTGCCGAACGCGCTCAGCCAGTCGTGCCGGTTCGACAGCGCGATGATCTGCCGGTAGTCGCGCGCCTCGGACAGCTTGTCGAACGCGCGGTGCATGTACCCGATCACCGGCGTCGCGGTGTCGATGCGCTCCCCGTCGAGCGTCAGTACGACGCGAAGAACACCGTGCGTTGAAGGGTGCTGGGGTCCGATCGACAGCGTCATCTCGTGCGTCGGGAACTCGTTCCCCGCGATGACGACCTGGACCCCTTCGCCGGGGCCGCCGGGGAGCATGCCTGCCGTTGGAAGCTCGGTGACGGCCATCAGTGCTCGACCTCTGCGGGCTCTTTCAGGCCGGGCCACTCCTTCGCTTCGCGGGTCATGAGCAAGAAGTCTTTGCGCAGCGGGAAGCCTTCGAACTCGATCGGAAGGAGGAGCTTCACGAGGTTCGGGTGTCCGGTGAAGTCGATCCCAAACAGCTCCCACGTCTCGCGCTCGCACCAGTTCATGCCGACCCACACGCCGCTTAGCGTCGGAAGACGCGGCTCGGCGCGCGCGACCAGTGTCTTGACGTTGACGTGGTGCTGGCGGCGAACGGAATACATGTGCAGCACGACTTCGAAACCGTCCTGCTCCAGGTCGACTGCGGTCAGGAACGTCGGGAAATCGAAGTGGCAGCGGCCGCAGTCGCGCAGATGCGTCGCGACCTCGACCCACTTATCGTTCGGCACCCACACGGAAACCTCGCCGTGTGCGACGTCGGAGCGCTCGACGGCTCCCGTCGCTTCGGTGAGGTGCGCCGCGATCTCGTCGGGAGTCATTCGTCTCTGATGCTCGTGTCTTGGATGGAGCCGCCGCCGACAACGATCGGAACCGAACGCGTGAAGGTGGGTTCCGGTTCTGCGGCCGCGCGCCTCTCGTAATGCTCCTTCAGCGACTCCTTCCCGATGCGTTCCTGCAGGAGGAGGATCCCTTCGAGCAGCGCTTCGGGTCGCGGCGGGCAACCGGGGACGTAGACGTCCACCGGAACGATCTGGTCGACCCCCTTCGTCACCGAATACGAGTCCCAGAACGGCCCGCCGCAGTTCGAGCACGACCCGAAGCTGATGACGTACTTGGGTTCGGGGATCTGCTCGTACACGCGCTTCAGCGCCGGAGCCATCTTGTCCGTGAGAGTGCCGGCGACAACGAGCATGTCGGCTTGGCGCGGCCCGTGAGCAACGGGGATCACGCCGAGCCGGATGAAGTCGTGTCGGCTGGTCGAGGCGGCGATCAGTTCGATCGCGCAGCACGCCAGCCCGAAGTTCATCACCCAAAGGCTGTACTTCCTGCCCCAGTTCAGAACGAACTTGGCGGGTTGCGGGAAGTTGACCTTGTCGGTCAGGCCCACGCAGAGCCTCCCGCAGCTACAGCCACTCGAGAACCTTCTTCTTCCACGCGTACAGGAGTCCGACGGCCAAGATCACGACGAAGACGATCATCTCCGTCACCACGATCCCCGAGCGCGCGAACTTCTCGAATACAGTCGCGAAGGGGAACAAGAACACGCTTTCAACATCGAAGATGACGAAGAGGAATGCGAAGATGTAGTAGCGGATCTGGGTCTGGCTCCAACCCTCGCCGACCGGATCGACGCCGCATTCGTAGGTCGTGTACTTCTCGGGTCGCGGCTTGCGGGGACGCATGACACGGTTGGCGCCGAACGCGAATGCAACGAAGCCGACACCCAACAGGCTCAGGGCGCCCAAGGTGCCGTATTGCCAGAAGTACTGCGTCACGTCGCCCGTGCTCCTCTCCCCCGCTTCCTCGTGGCACATGCACGGTGAACATGCGCGCTCGTGAACGCGCTCACAAGAAAGCGGCGCAATGATAACGCAGCGGTTGGGGGCCGCCCAAAGCGGAGCGACGCTCGTTGCCGTTCAGGAACGACCTTCCTAGAATCTCGCCGACCATGGGCGTGCCGGCACCGAAATCGGCGGTCGCGGCGTGACCGCCGCGCCGGTTCCCCCTCCCCAGACCGACTCGGTCGAGCAGCCGCCCGCCAAGCCCCGAACGATCTGGTGGCTCATCGTGACGCTGGGCGTTATGGCGGCGGGGCTGCTCGCCTTCCTGCTCTATAGCTCCCGCTCGGCGGCCGCCCACAAGGCGATCCCGTCGTCGATCCCGCCGATCTACGGGCGATACGAACCGTCCTTCTCGGCGTGGGGCTACTTCGCGATCGTAGGGGCCTTGATCGCTGGTGGGGCGGCCTACGCCCTGGCTCGCGCGAAGCGGCAGCGCGCGATGTGGGTGATCCCGATCGCGATCGCGATCGTGTTCTCATTCGGAGCAGCCCTCGCGATGGTGAACGGCAACCCGAACGAGTTCGTCTCACCTCTCAAACGCACGACCGTTTACTACGGCGACTACCAAGCCGACGTTCATCTCGTCCGGGAGCTCGGCGTTCGAAAGTTCGTCAAGGATTTCCCCCAGATCTTGAAGCGGCCGCACGCGCTGATCGCGGCGCATTCCCGCACGCACCCGCCGGGCAGCGAGGTGCTTCTTTCCGTGTTGCAGTCGTGGTTCCCGAAGCACCTGATCCCGCGCGCGCTGTTCATCGCATTCTTCTCAAGTCTGGTGATGATCCCGACCTGGTTCATCGCGCGCGCGGTCGCCGGTGAGCGCGCGGCATTGGTCGCCGTCTCGTTGCTCGCCGTCGCGCCCGCGCCCGGCGTCTACATCTTCCTGAACCTCGACGCGCTGCATGCGACGTTGCTCGCAGGGTCCGCGGCGCTGCTGACGTGGGGCTTGACGAAGAAGGACTCCCACTGGGCGACCATGCTCGCGGGCGGCCTGCTGCTCGGGTTCACGTCGTTCTTCAGCTATCAGATCACGTTCATCGCCGGATTCGCCCTGCTGTATTCATTCTTCGTCCGGCCATGGCGGGAGGCCGTCAAGCTGCTCGCCATCGCCGGCGTCGGCGGGCTGCTCGCCATGGGGATCCTGCGTTTGGCCGTCGGGTTCAATTTCGTCGCTAGCCTCGATGCCGCGCGCCATGTCGCGCCCCGATTGAAACGCGTGCACTCCTACTGGTTCTTCGGAGACCCAGCCGTGTGGCTCATATTCGCCGGCTTGCCGATCGCGGCGCTGGGCGTGCGCGAGCTCATCACGAAACGGCCCGCGTGGCTGTGGACGTTCTTCACGCCGCTGGTCTTAGCGGACCTTACGACCCTGTTCCTCGGCGAGACCGAGCGCGTCGGACAATTCGCGGCGCCGTTCCTGGCGGCCGCAGCCGGCGCCGCACTCGTCCGATGGGAGAAGGAGTCGGGACGCGACCGCCCGGGGGTCATCGCGGCGTTGGTTCTTTTGACCGCGGCGCAGGCCATCGTGATCGAAGCGCTGTTCTGGACCGTTTGGTAGCGGCGGCACGGGTAGGATTTACGGGCAGTGGATCTCCCTGAACCTTCCACCGAGCTGGCGCAGCTCCGCGCGGAGGTCGAAAAGCTCCGCCTCGATCTAAACCGGATCGAGAGCCTCACTCGCCAGCTCGACGGCGCGCGCGATCAATTGCGCAGGTCCACCGAAGGGATCGAGCGTCGCGACGTCATCATCCGCGAGGCCCGCAAACAGATAGCGACGCTGTCCCGCAAGCTCGACGAGGCGCGACGCGACGCGTATGAAGCGCAGAAGGCGCTGCACCATGTCCGCGGGACCCGGTGGTACGCGCTCCGCGATGCCGTCCGTCAAGCACGCAAGCGCCCGTGGCGATGGCTGCTCGTTCCGTTCAAGCTCCTGCGACCGCACCGCGAAAGTGTGCCTCCGGAGCCAGTCGCGCCGGTTTCGGCTTGGGAGCCGCCCGCCGCCCAGCCGTCGCGCCCGGTCGCGCCGCGATCTCCGCGATCGTTGCGCGTCGCGGGCGTCGTGGGCGCTGCGCTGCGCGCGCAGCTCGATCCCGAATGTTCGCTCTTCACTTTCGGCCCCGGCGACTGGACCGCAACGCTTGAAGATGCGCACCCGCACCTGCTGCTGGTCGAGTCCGACACCTTCGCGAACGACGGCAGTTGGCAAGGAGAGCTCGGGGAGGGCGCAGCCGGAGACGAGCTGCGCCGCGTCGTCGCGTGGTGTCGCGCGCGCGAGGTCCCGACTGCGTTCTGGAATACCTCGGATCCGATCGGGTTCGACCGCTGGCTACCGCTGGCGGGGCTGTTCGACAACGTATTCACCGTCGATGACGACGCCGTCGCTCGATACGCTGCGCGCGGCGCGATCGCCACGGCCAACGTCGCATCCCTTTCGGCAAGCGTACAACCGCGCGCCTTCGGATCGGCATCGGCGAGTCGCGCGGCGCGCGTCTGCTTCGTGCTCACCGAGGATCACACCGCGGACGCGCGCGCGTGGAGCGAGACGCGAGCGATCCTCGCCGCTGCGAAGGATCTCATCGACGTTTACGCCGTTCCCGGCTTCGCGGTCCCCGATGGGATGCCGGCTGACGCCCGCGCGTTGGCCGAGCCGCTCAGTTCCTTGTTCCGCCGGTACGAGGTTGCGTTGAGCACCCCTGCGCGCGGCGATGCAAAGGGCAAGGTTCCGCAACGAGTGTTGGAGATGCTCGCGAGCGGCATCGCCGTGGCCGCCTCGGCAAGCCCGGATGTCTCACTTCATCTCGCGCCGGTCGTCGAGACCTTCGACGGGCCGGAGGCCGGCACTGTCGCCCTGCGCAAGCTGCTCGACGGCAGCGCCGCTCGGGCTTGGCTCGCCGCTCAAGGGGAGCTGTTCGTCTTGCGGTCGCACACGCCGATGGATCGGCTCGCGTCGATCGCCTCGAGCGCCGGCATCAAGGTCGACGCCGACGCGGAGCGACGCGTCGCGGCGCTCGTTCTGGCCGAAACTGCCGACGACGCCTCGATCGCGTTGCGCGGGCTCGCCGGGCAGTCGCGTCCCGCCGACGAGATCATCGTGGGAACGAAGGCGGCGGAGGTGGAACCCGTCGGCGGCGCGCGCACCCGCATCGTCAGGCAGGACGGGGACGCGCGACCGCAGCTCGTGCGCGAGCTCGCGCGCATGGCATCCACGCCGTGGGTCTACATCGCGGCCCCCGGCGCAGATCCGGACTCGATCGAGCAGCTTGTGCTGCGAGCGCCGTTCGCGGGGGCCGACGCAGTCGCGGGAGCGGCAGACGAGATCGCGCCCGTCGTTGTGAGGCGCGCGCTGGTCGCAGAGCGCGGATGGCCCGACGATGCCGAGACGCTTCGCCGCTGGGCGCGCGAAGGCATCCGGATCCACACCGTTCGCTGATGACCGAGCCGCTCCGCATCGTCGTCGCATCCCACGACTTCAAGTTCTTCGAGCCGATCCGTGATTACCTCGCCTCGCAACGAGACGTTGAGATCGCCGAAGATCGCTGGACCGGCACGCGCCCCGGTGACCACGACGAAGCCGAGAGCAGGCGGCTGCTCGACTGGGCCGACGTCGTCGTGTGCGAGTGGTGCCAGGCGAACGCGATCTGGTACAGCCGCAAGAAAAAGCCAGGGCAGCGACTGATCGTCCGTCTGCATCGCTTCGAGGTCGAGAACGATCTGCCGGCTCTGGTCGACATCGATGCCGTCGACATGATGGTGTTCGTGGCCGAGCACATCATGCTCACCGCGCGCGAGCGCTTCTGCTGGACCTACGCGTCGCGTCAACGCGTCGTGTGGAACGGCGTCGACATCGTGGCGTTCAACCGGCCCAAGCACGAGAGCGCGCGCACGACGCTCGGGCTGCTCGGCTGGGTGCCGCGACGGAAGCGCTTGGATCGCGCGCTCGACGTGCTCGAGGCTGCGCGCGCGCGCGACGCCCGCTACCGGCTGCTCGTCAAAGGGAAGCCGCCCTGGGAGCACCCATGGATCTGGCGGCGCGAGCGCGAGCGCTGGTTCATCGCCGACGAGCTCGCGCGCCTCGAGCGCGCGTCGCATCTGCGCGATGCCGTCGCGTTCGAAGGGTTCAGTCCCGTACAGGATTGGCTTCGGGGCGTCGGGCACATCGTGTCGGTTTCCGACGATGAAGGGAACCAGGTCTCTGTCGCGGAAGGTGCCGCCTCGGGCGCGGTTCCGGTCGTCCTCAGACGCCCGGGCTCCGAGGACTACCCGCCGGAATGGGTGCACGACGACGTCGATTCGGCAGCGGCTGCGATCGTCGCACCGGGATGGGAAGAGCGCGCCGCGCGCGCCAAGCGATTCGCCGCCGAGCGCTTCGACAGCGCGAAGATCCTGCCGGTGTGGGCGGAGATGGTCGGCGCGTCAGAGCGCGCGCTCGAGCGCGGCAAGGTACGCGGGTAGCGCGTTCTCCGGCCGCACCAGGGGCTCGATGATCGCGCGCGCGCCTTCAGTGATCGACTTCCGGAACGGATCGTCCGAAAGCGCGCGCCCGATCAGTGCGCGCGCCGCATCGTCGTCGCCGTGCGGGAACAGTGCTTCCTTCGGCAACAATTCCGGTATCCCGCCGACGGCCGGCGAAACGATGGGGCATCCCATCATCGCGGCTTCGACGACCGTGTTCGGGAAGTTCTCGTTGTCGCTCGTCATGACGAGCATCCCTCCGGACGCCGCCGCGGACGAGTAGATCCGCCGCATGGCATCGTGCGGCACCTTCGTCAGCCAGATCGGACGGTGCGCGCGCTGCTTGCCGTACAGCCGCTCGACCGTATCCATCACTTCGTCGTCGGTGTCGTTCGTCCCACCGATCAGCATCGGAAGCACATCGGCGGCCTTCAACGTGTTGCACAGCTCGATGAAACGACGCACGCCCTTGTGCGGCTCGAGCCGCCCGATCCACAGAAGGATCGGCGCCGGCGCGTCCCACGGCTCTGCGGGCTCCGTCCAGCCGCTCCGCAACGTGTTCGGGACGACGGCGATCGGTGCGATGTCGCCGGCACCGCGGTCGGTGAGAAGGTTCGCCAGGTACTTGCTTGCGACGATGAAAAGGTCGATACGCTGTGCTGCACGCAGCTCCTCGATGAAGGTCAGGCTCGATGTCGTCGTGTGTACTTCCAAGACGAGCTTCCCGGGAGAGCCGGCCCTGACCCAGGGCTCGCGCCATCCGGAGTCGATCACGACAAAGATGTCCGGCTTCAGCTCCGAGATCGCATCGACCTGATCTTGGAACGACGGCGCCATCGTCACGACGTCTGCCGGAAAGAGCGACACGCCGCCGAGATCCCACTCGAAGAGGAAGCGGACGTCGAAGTGCTCCTTGAACAGCTCGAGCCGGGCGAGCAGCTGCGTGACCGGGCCTCCGGGCGACGCGTACCGATACGCGAAAACGATGCGCGGCTTCATCAGTCGCTCCCCAGCACCGCGCGCGGCAGCGATTCCCACCCAGGACGAGCAGCGTCCAGCAGGTCGCGTGCAGACGGCGCGGGTTTCACGATGGGGCGGACGCCGGACGCGGCTTCGAGCGCGCGCCCAGCATCGTCGTCCGGAACGACCGCAACGTCTGCGTGAGAGGCGAGATAGCTCGCGGCAGGCGAGATCGGGCCTTGGTGCACAACTGCCGTCCACCACCCCTGCTGTTGGGCCGGGACCACCCATCGGATCGCCGCGTGACCGGGCGTCGTGCAGAGGAAAAGCTTCGACTTCTCCCCCGCATCCATCGCGAGCAGATCGGGGACGAGTGACGGGACGATGCCCGCGGGGAGCCCACCGACGCCGTCTCGCGGATCGGCCTCGAGGACCAAGACCGGTTCGTTGGCAACTCTCGCGGCTTCGATGAATCGCTTCGTCTCGCCGTGGGACGGATCCCCCGCCACTACCAGGATCGACGACCCGCGGGCGGCGCGCGCCGTTGAGATCCACTCCTTCAACACCGCGGCGACCTGACCGCGGCGCGCGGCTTCTGCCGCGCGCCGCTGCGCAAACGTCGGTTCGGGGCCGGAGGGCGCGGCCTGCGGCGCCAGCTCCTCGGGCGGTGCTTCCGGCGTCTCCGCGTCTGGTCCCGCCGCAGGGCCCTTCCGTCTGCGCACGACCCCGCGAACCGCCATGATCAAGCGCCAGCCCTTGCTCCGTTCGATCCGCCGGAGACGCGCGCGCGCTTCCTCAACTTGCGCACGCAGTGTGGCATCGCGTTCCCGCAGCCGATCGGCCGCGTTCTTTTCCCGCGCGAGCTCCTTCTCGAGCTGCCTCACCTGACCGCGAAGCGTCCCGACCTCTCGATAGAGGTCGTGCGCTTCTTCACGGAGACGCGGCCAGAACGGCGACACATCGGGCCCGCGATCACGTTTCGGCATAGCCGCGAGCGTATCAACGCGCCGCTCGGCGTGGGCCGATAGCCTCCTTTACGCTACCCGCATGACATCGAAGCGCGCGCTCATCGTCGTGCACTCCTATTACCTGCGCGATACCAGACCGCGGCGTCTCGCG
>DATGHY010000157.1:0-8154 GCA_035307625.1 Actinomycetota bacterium | reverse complement strand
CCCCGAGATCGTCGCACCGGTCGGCCCGACCATTGAGGCTGCGAAGCTGCCGGTTGGCATCAGCGCAACGAGCCACACGAGCGCGGCGACGACACAGCCGCGCCGCATCGATCTCACGCGCTGCTCCCCTCTCGCTCGTCGCGATCGCGGCGCTTCCATATGAACCAGAGCAGCAGCGCGATCAACACGATGAGCAGCCCTCCCCCGATGCTGAGAAGAAGCCCCCGGCCGCTCGACTTCGCCGCCGGTCCAAGCCGAACGCCGGCCACGCGTTGGTCGAGGATGGTTGATCCTTGTGCGAGCGTCGCGGTGACTTGATACGAGCCGTTCGGCAGCAAGCCGGCGGCCCAGCGCTTGTCCGCGCTCGCCCCGGGCGCCAACGAGCCGAGCGGGATAACCGTTCGCCCGCGCTCGAACTGGCCGTCCTGCGTCGCAACGAGCGTCAGGCTCGCACCCGTCAGCGCTGCTCCCCCTTGATTCGTGATCGTCGAATCGACGAGCAGCCCGTTCTGATCTACGACGGAAAGCGTCGCGATCTTGGCGTCGGGAACAAGCGCGCGCCCGTTCGCGAACGAGATCGTCTTCGACGCCTTCGCCGGCGGCGACACCGTTTGCGCCGTCACCGTGAAGGAACCAGAAAGCCCCGCCGGCGGCAACCACACCGCGGTATATCGGCGCGCGTATCCGGGGATCACGGCGCCGGGCTTGTGCGCCGCGTTCAGCGCGAACGAGAGCGTGACGAGCTTCCTGCTGCCCGTCGAAACGGTGAACGTACCCGTCGGACGCACGTGGACATTACCGATGTTCTTGACCACCGCGTACACGGTGACGTTCTTCCCCGGGCCGGGCAGCGCGCCGACGTCGGCGATCTGCAGCCGCTCGTTCCACGGCTTCGGCCCGCGCAACAGGAACTCACTCGCGAGACGTGAGTGCGTCTCGACCGAAGAGCCCTGTGTCTGTCCGGCGCGCTCGTACGCCGCAAGCACACCGAAGTAGATCGATCGCTGCGCCGCGGGAATCGCGCCGCTCAAGGTGACCGCCTTCCGCTGATCCTTGCTCAGGGAGAACGAAGTCCCGCTCAACTTGAACGCGTTCGTCACGACCGACGACGCGATGTATTGCGGCGCACCGTCGAGGTCGTGGCCAAGAGCCGCGAGCGACAGTGTGATGTTGTACGTCACGGGGTCGTGGTTGATGAGCGTGATCGTCGTCGCGTACGAGCGGCCCGACAGATCGAGCTCCGTCTGCGCCGGCGTGATCTCGAGACCAACCGGGCCCGGCGTTTGCGCGCGCACCACACCCGGCCCCGTCATAAGAAGGACCACGGACAGGACGATGGCCGTACGCCGGATCGTTCGCATGGATGCCGTCAATCTTACGGCCGGGTTTCCACCGTTCCTGATAGGCCCAAAAAGGGCGGAGCCGCCGACCCGCAGGTGTCGACGACTCCGTGGAGGAGCTTCCCTCTAGAGCGTTGAAGACGCTGTGTACGTCAAGACGATGTGGTAGGTCTCGCCCGGTGTAAGTGCCGGGTCGGTGATCACGGTCGGCTGCGACAACGTTTCGTCGTAGGTGTCGGTACCCAGACCGGTACCGGTCGCGGCCAGCGTGCTCGTGCCGACCACTGCGTTGGAGCCGACACCGGCGACTACCGCCGTACCTGCCGATCGAACCGACTGAACGGTCAAGGCTGTCGTAAGGGTCTTCGGGCTGCTTGCAACGTACGCACCCGACGCGTACTCGGTCATCTTCGACTTGTCGGCCGTAACCGACACGATGTACGGCTGGTTCGCGTTGATCGTCATCGAGCCACCCGACGTCGTGTTCGCGCCGCTGGACGCCAGCGTCCAGGAAACGGACGAGCTCGGCGTGGCGGTCATCGCCAAGGTGCTCGACAGGGTTGCGTCGATCGTCTGCGTCGATGCAGACGCGGGGATCGCCAATGCACCCACCAGCAGTGCGACGACGCTTGCCCCAATCAGCTTCCTCATCGAACGTTCCTCCTCAAACTTGTGTCGCCGGCCGGCTTCGGCCGGGTCATCAACAAGTTCGGAGGCGCGCTCATTCGGCTTCATAGCTAACTAGGGTGATCGCAGAGTCATATCTGGAGCAGACAGCCCATACGAGATGCGAGCGTTGTCCGGATGATCCGCCTACGAGTCCCATCACGCCGCACCTTTTCACCGAATCAAGCGGTCTTTTCCTTCTAGTCCGCCCGACGAAGGTTGCGAAGATCGCCGGCTCGTCGGTGGCTGTTATATTCCCGTCCCGTGCTGGCCGCGATCGATTACCGCTGGTGGGTCTTCATCCACCTCGCGGGTGTCTTCATGTTCCTGCTGGCGCACGGAGCATCGGTCAGCGCGCTGTTTCGGCTCCGCAAGGAGCGCGATCGCGAGAAGATCCGCCAGCTGATCCAATTCTCCGGCTCGACGATCCGGTTGTTTTATGTCTCGCTGCTTGTGCTCGTGATCGGCGGCGTCGGCGCTGGCCTCCAGCTGCACTGGTTCAAGCAACAGTGGATCTGGGAGGCGATCGGAGTGCTCGTCGTCGTCAGCGTGGCGATGTTCGTCGTCGCCCGCCCGTATTACCGCCAGGTCGCCGAGGCGACCGAGCTGCGTCCGAGCGGCGTCCCGCGCGTCAGCGACGAAGACCTCGCTACGCGCCTGCAGTCGCCCATACCGACGGTCGTCGCATTGCTGGGTTTCGGAGGGCTGCTCGTCATCTTGTGGTTGATGATCTTCAAGCCCGCGTAGCTACAAGGACGTTCGCGCGAGCGCCTTAGCCGCAGGCCCGTTCAGCACTTCGCCCGTCGGGTGATATCGCGACCCATGACAGGGACAGTCCCACGTCTTGTCGGCGGAGTTCCACCCGACCGTGCAGCCCATGTGCGTGCACTTCGCCGACATCGCGATGAGCTCGCCGTCATCATTGCAGTAGACGGCGACCTTCGTCCCGTCGACGGAAACGATCCCGCCTTCGCCCTTCTCGATCTCGGTCGAAACCTGGGTGATCGTGCGCGCGATCAGCACGTCGCAGCTCGCGTGCTCGAGCACCTTCTGCGGCACGGAACCGAGGAGGAACCGCGACGCGCCGGTCATGCCCTTGTTGCCGACGACGATGAGATCCGCACGCTCGGCCTCGGCGACCTCGATGATCCGATCCGCGGGATCGCCGCCGACCACGCGAAGCTTCGCATCCATCCCGTCGCCCATCGCGTCGAGCGTGTCCTTCAGGATCGGTTCGCCACTGCTCGGATGCCCGACGAACACCAGCGTCGTCGACGCGCCGACCTTCCGTGCGAGGTCGAGGCCCTTGCGCGCCGCCCGGTCCGCCGTCGGCGATCCGTCGGTCGCGACCACAACCGACTTGTAGCTCGGATCTGGGGCTGTGTACGTGAACCCGCGGGCGCGCACGATCAGCACGTCGCAAGGCGCGCGGTGGGCAAGGCTGTGCGAGACGCTGCCCGTGAAGAATCGCTTGGCACGGCTTTGGCCGCGAGTCCCGACAACGATAAGGCCGGCATCCATCCGATCCGCGATCTCCGCGAGGATCTCGACGGGATCGCCCTCGTGAACCTCTGTGTTCGCCGTGACGCCTTCGGCCTTGAGCTGCTCCTTCGCTTTCTGCACGACGGCTTCGCCCTGCTCGGCGTAGCTGCACCCGTGAACAAGGATCACCTGCGCACGCGAGGCCTTCGCGATATTCGCGGCAACGCGCTGGGCATGCTCGGCGGTCGGCGAGCCGTCGGTGGCGATGACGATCTTCTTGTACGGCATGGCGCGGACCCCCGTGTTCGGAACACGGAGCCTATCGGAGGCTCCAGGCGCATGCCCTTGGCGCGCCGGGAAAAGATGCGGGCCGGAAACCGCACGATCGTTCCGTGCTGCTTCCGGCCCGCGGGGGAACCGGGGTTAGGCGGCTTGTGCCTGTGCCGGGTGCAATTCGGTCTCGATCTCGAGCGTGACCTTCTTGCCGACGAGTACGCCGCCGGTTTCCAAAGCTGCATTCCAGGTCATGCCCCAGTCTTCGCGGTTGATCTCCGCCTTGGCGCTGAAACCCGCAACCGTGAGACCCCACGGCGCGCGCTCCACGCCTTCGAACTCGACCGCGAGCTTGACCGGGCGCGTCTGGTCACGGATCGTCAGATCGCCCCGGACGTCCAGGGTGGTCGGACCCGTTTGCTTCACAGATGTGCTGCGGAACGTGATCGTGGGGTACTTCTCGACGTCGAGGAAGTCCGCCGACCGGAGGTGGTCGTCTCGCTTCTGGTCGCCCGAGAAGATGCTTGCTGCTTCGATCGTGACCTCGACGCTGGAGTCCTCGGGCGTGTCGCCGATCTGGACGTGGCCCGAAAGCCGGTCGAAGTGACCGCGGACCTTCGTCACCATCATGTGCCGGGCAACGAACGCGGCGGTCGTGTGGCTCGTGTCCAGCTGCCAGGTGCCGGGGGCCGGAGCGGCGACGTCGCCGATCTGTCTGATCTCATTGCCGAGCGCTGTCTCTGCCATCGTGCTCTCCTCCTTCGGCCCCTTTTTCCGAGGCCAGTATCTGCGGTGCTTGCTCTTACAACAGTTGCATAGGCAAACAGTATTCCGGGAACGGTTGCGTTGTCAACTATTGCAACGTAAAATATCGCCATGAGAACGACGACGGCCGGCCAGACGGAGCTCTGGGCTTCCCTGATGCGAGGGCAGGCCCTGCTTGCCGACGCCGTCAGCGACCGGCTCGAGGCCGAGGCCGGCATCCCCCTGGCCTGGTACGAGGTACTCGCGGCTCTGGCCGAAGCGCCCGAGGGCGCCCTCCGGATGCAGGATCTCGGCCAGTCGATGTGGCTGAGCAAGAGCGGCCTGACGCGCCTGTGCGACCGGATCGAAGAGGCCGGCTACCTCAGCCGCCAGAGCTGCCCCACCGACCGACGCGGGACGTTCGCGGTCATCACCGATGTCGGACACGCCAAGGTGCGCGACGCACGCCCGGTCTTCGCGCGCGCGTCCGAAGACCTGTTCCTCCAGCACCTTTCCGCGCGGGAGCGCGATGTGCTGCGCTCGGCGATGAACAAGATCATCGGTGCAAACGGCCCCCAACTACGCGCGCAAGAGCCGGCGGTCGAGCAGCCGCGCGCCATGCGGAAACACACGAAATAGTCGCTTCGCGTCTGCTCCTCACCGGGGGCCACGCATACAATCGAACCTGGTGAACACAGCAGTAACGGTTCTGCAGGATCTCGTCCTGGCCGGTCTCGTCATGGCGAGTGCGATCGCTGCATGGCAATCCGCGAAGAGGCCCGGCACCCAGCGCGGCTACTTGGCGGCCGGCCTCGCGCTCATCGCTCTCCAAGGAGTCCTGGGCCTCATAGGGCAAGCGACTGGGTATCGCTTTCACGCGCTGCAATACGTGGGAACGACGGTTTTCCTCGGATCTGCCTATCTCCTGTTGATGTTCCGCGACAGCTTCGTTCGTGTCCCGCGGTGGTGGAAAGCTGGTGCGGCTGTGATGCTGGTCGGCGCCGGCGTCACCGCGTTCGCGGTCGGGCTTCCGTACACGCGTCACCCGACGTATTCGACGGCGGAGTCGATCGCACTACGGGTCCTCGTGATCGCGTGGAGTGCCGTCGTGCTCGAACCTGCGGTCCTCTTCTTTGTTTCATCGCGTTCACGGCCTCGCGTGCAGCGGATCAGGCTGAGGCTCTTCAGCCTTTCTTTCGCGCTGATCGTTCTGACGCGTATCGCGATCGTTCTCGCGCGCACGGGGCCCGGCAAGACGGGCGCGATCGTCGAGAACTCGATCGCGCTGCTCTTCCTGCCGCTTCTTTACATCACGCTGATCCCTCCGGACTGGTTGCGACGCGTGTGGCGCCACGAGGAGCAGCAAGAGCAGATCCTGATGCGGAACCTGGTGATGTTCGCGCCCGACACCACGGTGTTGGCGCAGCGCGCCCTCGAGTGGGCGATGCGACTCGTCGGTTCGTCCGGTGGGTTCATCCTCGATGTCGAAGGGCGCGTTCTTGCGCGTAGCTCGGTCGGCGAACGCGAAGCGGAGAATTACTTCGTCTACGCGGAGTCCGCGCGCGCGACGCTGTTCGAGTACAAGCCGGACGGCACGCTCGCGATCGCGGTTCCGATCGTGCAAGAGCGGGGACGAGGGCTGCTCGTCGTGGTCGCAGGCCCGTTCACGTTGCTGTTCGGGTCGGACGAGATGCGGACGCTCGAAGAACACGCCGATGTGATCGGGTTCGCGCTGGACCGCGTCACGCTGACGGAGACCCGACGGATGTTGGAGGAATCGAAGACGCAGTTCTTGGCGAACGCGGCGCACGAATTGCGCACGCCGCTCGCAAGCATCGTCGGGTTCGCCGAGCTGTTCGCCGGCGGGATCGAGAAGATGCCCGAAGACGCGGTGCGGGAAGGACTCGCGGCGATCGTTCGCCAAGGCCGGCGCATGGCGAGGCTCGTCAACGATCTGCTCGACCTCAGCCAGCTTGAGCTCGGGAAGGCTCGGATGAAGATCCAGCCGATCCCTCTCGCACCGACCGTCGAGCAATCGGTCGCGAACGTGCCGGCGCCGGAGGGCCACTCGGTCCACGTGTCCGTCGGGCCGGACATCACAGTGCTCGCAGACTCCAATCGCCTCGACCAAGTGCTGACGAATCTTCTGTCGAACGCGTTCCGTCACGGCGGTCCGAACGTCGCCGTCGAGGCGAACCACGTCAACGGCTTCGTGCATCTCGTCGTCGCCGACGACGGAGAGGGCATCCCACCCGACTTACGGCCGCACCTGTTCGAGCCGTTCGCCCGTGCCCTCGATGCGCAGGCAAAGGAGGGCTCGGGCCTCGGCCTCGCGATCGCGCGGTCGCTGGTCGAAGCCTTCGGCGGCTCTCTCTTGTACGAGCAGGCCGGTGGTACCGGCGCGCGCTTCGTCGTCCAGCTTCAAGCCGCGAGATGAACCTTCGAGCACCGTAAAGTCGCTGGTCGCAGGGGGCGCGCGGCGCCGTGGGAAGGAAACCGGTCTGAGGTCGCCGAATGACCTCAGGACGCCACCCTCGGAGGACCCTTCCATGCGACGCACGCTCCGTCCCCTCGTGATCACGACCGCGCTGCTGACGTTCATCACTGCGAGCAGCCTCGCCTCGACGTCCCACACCCCATCCGTGCTTCGCGTGGGAACGTACAAAGGCATCGCCGGCCAGTACTCGAGCGTTCAAGCAGCGGTCCTGGCGGCACATCCCGGCGACTGGGTGCTCGTCGGTCCAGGCGATTACAAGGAAGAAGGCTTCAAGGGGATGGACGAGGCCGCCGGCGTGCTCATCGAGAAGGCGAACCTCCACCTGCGCGGGATGAACCGCAACACCGTCATCATCGATGGAACGAAAGCCGGCACACCCGTTTGCTCGGGCAACAAGGAAGACCAGACGTTCACCAAGGATGGGATGAACGGCGTCGTCGCGTTCAAAGTCGACGGCGTTTCCATCGAGAACCTGACCACGTGCAACTACCTGACCGGGACCGGCGGCGGCGAAGGCAACGAGATCTGGTGGAACGGCGGCGACGGCACCGGCAAGATCGGCATGGGCCCTTACTGGGGCGACTACATCACCGCAACGTCGACGTACTCGAACGTGTACAACCACCCGCGCGGCGAGTATGGGATCTTCGTTTCCAACGTAAAGGGCCCGGGTGTCATCGACCACAGCTACGGGTCGAACATGGGCGACGCGGCGTATTACGTCGGTGCGTGTCCGGATTGCAACACGATCCTGCGGAACGCCCACGGCGAGTTCAGCGCGCTTGGGTTCTCCGGCACGAACGCCGGCGGCCATCTGATCATCGAGCGTAGCGAGTTCGACTGGAACCTTACCGGCGCAGCGCCGGACTCACAGAACAACGACGATGCGCCGAGCCCGAACAACGGCGCGTGCCCGAACCCGAACGAGATCAGCGCGGTCGGAACGCACTCGTGCACGATCTGGCGCAACAACTACTTCCACGACAACAACAACCCGAACGTTCCCGGTGCCGGCGCCAGCGGCCTGGCCGGATCCGCGCCGGTCGGGTCCGGTCTCGTCCTCGCAGGAACCGAGAACGACACCGTTATCAACAACCTCTTCGCGCGCAACGGGTCGTGGGGCGTGCTCGTCACGGACCTGCCAGACCAGGA
>DATGHY010000156.1:0-3102 GCA_035307625.1 Actinomycetota bacterium | reverse complement strand
GCGACCGCGTCGGTGAACGCGTCGGTCAGCTCGACGTTCATCGCGTTGCGGATCTCGGGCCTGTTCAGCGTGAGGGTGACGACCTCGCCCGAGCGAGCAACGAGGACCGGTTCGGAACCCATCTGACCTCCGGGATTGGCTTGCGGGAAGTCTAACCCGGGGCCCTTCTGACCCTGTCGAAGTGCCCGAAAAACACCCATGTAACTTTCCCGCAACCCGCCTGGTCGGATTACTCGGAAGGAAGGGGGTGACACTCCTGTGTATACCTTCGCGATCGTAGTGATGTTGGGCCTAGCGGTGTGGAAGTCTGTCGGCTTCCTGCTCGGCCTGGTCGGAAAGGACGTTGAGTCGTCCATCCGCACGTTCCTGACGCTTGGTATCGGCGTTCTGTACGCAGAGATCCTGGACTACAACGCCTTCGCCGGTTGGCACACGACCTTCCGGTCGAGCTGGATGGGTCCGGTCTTCACCGGTCTCGTTCTTGGTTCGATGGCGTACGTCTGGCATAACGCGCTTGGCGCGCTCGAAGCGTACGGCCGCCATCACCGTGACGAAGCTCGAGCAATCGAGGGTCGTTCACCAAGGGCTGCCTAAAGCGCCATCTATAGGCAAGGAGGGCCGGCTTCCCCGGCCCTTTTTGCCGTTCAGGCGTCGAGATAGATGAACCCGTACCCCTCGTCGCGGAACGAGATCCCGGCCGCCGTGAGCGCCTCGTCGAAGTCGCCTTTGCACTCTGGGTCTGACTCCTCCATACCGTGATCGGCGACGAGCAGGAATGCGGTGTTGCCGCCACCCCAATCCATCGCGTCGAGGATCTCCCCCATCCGCGCATCGGTGTCGCGCAATCCCGCGTGACCGATGTCGGAGTACGGGCCGCCGGCGTGGTTCGCAGCGTCGGGAAGGATCAAGTTGATCCACATGAAGCGCGGCGTCGGATTGCCGTTCTGACCCTTCCACACTTGGGTCGCTTGCATGACGGCGAGGTGGTCGGCCGATGTTGCCCACCCGTATTCGCGCTTGAGATCGACGAAGGTTTGCGTCGCGCCGGGTACCTGCGTTGGGTCGGGCAGCGCTGAGGACATCGTTGCGCCGGAGCCGCGGGCTGCTCGAACGAGATCGAACGTTGCGTAGCCGGCGCCGCGATCGACCGGTTCGTCGACGGCGGCGGTGAATCCCCCACCGCTTCGGGCGACTGCCTCGAAAACCGTCTCCACGTTCGGCGAGATCCAGTCTCGCGCCTCGTGCCACGTCTCCGGGGAGTTGGTGATGATCTCGCGGTTGGTTGCGCGATCGAAGAAGAAGTTGTGGAGCACACCGTGACGGCCGGGGTGAACGCCGGTCAACGCCGTCGTGTGGTTTGCGAGCGTCACGCTCGGGAACGACGCGATGCAGCCGCGGCCGAACGTCGTGCCCATCGACATCAAGCGCGCGAGGTTCGGCAGCTCCCCGGCGTCGGCCATCGCGTAGAGGACGTTGGCGTTCGCCCCGTCCCATAGGAAGCCGACGACATGGTCGGGCTGCTCCCCATCGAGCACGTCGTGCAGCGGTTCGCCGTCTTGCGCGCGCAGCAACGTACCGTTGAGCGGCTGCACGCCGGCCAGCGTCGCCAGCGTCGGCGCAACGTTGATCATGCGTGCTTCGCGATCGATTCGGCCGACCGTCTTGACTCCCGCGCCCGCGACGATGAGCGGCGCGCGCGATTGGATCAGGTCGAGCGAGCCGTGCTCGCCGCGGTGCCCGCCGCGCTCCTCCCAGTTATGCGCCGGCGTGTGGATGACCGCGAGATCGGGCGCACGCGGATCGTCGAAGAGCTGGCCGGCGTTGTCGTAGGCATATGGGTAGTGATTGGTCTCGTTCGTTGGTCGCACGTGCTGCATCTCGTCGGCGAGAGGGCTGAAGGCCCCGGCGTCCTGCGCCGCGAGCGGGTTGCGGCCCTTTTCGAAGGCGACGGTGCCGTCTCGGGTGAAGCCGACGCTTCCATCGCGCGCGTGCGCTTCGACGACGCCGCCGCGCGCGCACAACACGAGGTCGACGATGTCGGCCTGCTCGTCGGAAAGCAGCACCCCGAGTGCGGCGTCGATCGATTCGGAGCGGTCCATGATCGTCACGCATTATCGGGGGCGCGCGCGACTGCCGCTACCAAGGAGGCTCCCGACGCGGCCGATATACTCGCCGCGTGCCCGCGAAGACCATCATCCACGTCGTCCCGCACACGCATTGGGACCGCGAGTGGTACGAGCCGTTCGAGAGCTACCGGCTGAAGCTCGTGCACGCGATGGACGAGCTGCTGCACGTGCTCGACACCGATCCGGGATTCCGGCACTTCAACTTCGACGGGCAGATCGCCGCGATCGAGGACTATCTCGAGATCCGGCCGGGCGCTGAGGAAGACCTCGCGCGCCAGGTGAAGGCCGGGCGGCTCGGCGTCGGGCCGTGGCGGATCTTGATGGACGAATTCCTCTGCTCGCCCGAGACGATCGTGCGCAACCTGCAGCAGGGAACGTCGCGCGCCGACTCGCTCGGCGGGTCGCAGCGGCTCGGATACATACCCGACTCGTTCGGCCACATAGCACAGATGCCGCAACTGCTGCGGCTGTGCGGCTTCACCGAGGCGACGGTCTGGCGCGGCGTTCCGCGCGCGGTCGATCGAACCGAGTTCCATTGGGAGGCGCCCGACGGGTCGCAGGTTCGCGCCGCGTACCTCGTGACGTCCTACGGGAACGGGGTCGCGCTGCCGGAAACCGTCGAAGAATTGGTCACGCGCACGAAGCGGATCGTTTCTGATCTGGCGCCGTTCGAGCCGGGGCCGGTCGTGCTCGCGATGAATGGAACCGATCATCGGCCGCCGGAGTCGCACATCCCCGAGCTGTTCGCGAAGGCGAACGCGATGCAGGACGAGTTCGAGTTCCGGATCGGATCGATGACCGAGTACCTGGCGGACACCGCATCGCTGACGAACCTGCCGTTGTGGCACGGCGAGATGCGCTCGAGCGCGCGCGCGAACCTGCTGATGGGTGTGCTGAGCGCGCGCATGCCGCTGAAGCAAGCGGAGTTCGCCGCCTCAACCGCGTTGGAGCGGTACGCCGAGCCGCTGTCGGCGCT
>DATGHY010000155.1:0-3066 GCA_035307625.1 Actinomycetota bacterium | reverse complement strand
GCTCCGGGAAGTAGCGGTAGTCGAACGCCTCTTCTTTGGAGCGGAGGGTTCCCGTCTTGCCGGTGCTCTCGTCGAAGTGCCGCGTTTCTTGCACGACCTTGTCGCCGGCGGCAAGCGTCTTCTCTTGCCGCTCGATCTCGTAGGTCACGGCGCGCGCGACCGAACGGATCGAGTTGAGGTTCTTGATCTCAACCCTGGTTCCGAACGCCTCGGTGCCTTGCGCGCGCAGCGAGACATTGGCATCGCATCGCATGGAGCCCTCTTCCATGCGCACGTCGCTGACGCCGAGCGTCAGCAGGATCTGACGCAGCTCCATCAAGTAGCGCTGTGCCTCCGAGGCCGACCGGATGTCGGGCTCGCTGACGATCTCCACGAGCGGGATCCCCGCGCGGTTGTAGTCGATCAGCGAGTACTTCGCATCGGCGATGCGGCCGCTCGCACCGACGTGGAGGCTCTTGCCCGTGTCTTCCTCCATGTGCGCGCGCGTGATGCCGACGCGCGTCTCCGTGCCATCGACATCGACGTCGAGGTGCCCCTCGATGCAGAGCGGCTTGTCGTACTGCGAGATCTGATAGTTCTTCGGCATGTCCGGATAGAAGTAGTTCTTCCGGTGGAACACCGAGTACGGCGCGACCGTGCAATCGAGGGCGAGCCCGATCAGCATCAAGGACTCGATCGCCTTCTCGTTGGGAACAGGCAGCGACCCGGGCTCGCCCAGGCAGATCGCGCAGGTGCGCGTGTTCGGCTCACCGCCGAACTCCGTCGGGCATCCGCAGAACATCTTCGAGCGCGTCGAAAGCTCGACGTGAACCTCGAGGCCGATCACCGCTTCGTAGGTAGTCATGATTTTGCCCACAGCCCCGGCGTCTGCAGGGGTCCGCGCGCTTGTTCATATGCGTAAGCCACCTTGAACAGGAGCCCCTCGGACTGCGGGGGGCCGAGCAGCTGCAACCCCACCGGCAGACCTTCCGACAGCCCGCACGGCACGCTGATCGCGGCGGCGCCTGCAAGGTTGCTCGGAATGGTGAACACGTCGTTGAGGTACATCGCGAGCGGATCGTCGGTCTTCTCCCCGAGCTTGAACGCGGTGGTCGGGCTTGTCGGTCCGAGCAGGACGTCGAACTTCTCGTACGCCTTGTCGAAGTCGCGGATCACGAGCGTCCGGACCTGCTGCGCCTTGCCGTAGTACGCGTCGTAGTAGCCGGCCGAGAGCGCGTACGTGCCGAGCATGATCCGGCGTTTCACTTCTTCACCGAAGCCCGCCGTGCGCGACTTCACGTTCATCTCGATGACGTCCTTCGCGTTGGGCGCGCGCAACCCCCACCGCACGCCGTCGTAGCGCGCGAGGTTGCTCGAGCACTCGGCCGGCGCGATGAGGTAGTACGCGGATAACGCGTAGCGGAAGGACGGAAGCGAGATCTCGCCGATCTCCGCGCCAAGACCGGCGAGCGCGTCGATGGCAGCGCGGACCTTCTCGCTAACGCCGGGCTCGACGCCCTCTCCCTCGATCCAGTCGGAGACGACGCCGATCTTCAGACCGCCCACGCCCTCGTTGAGGCCCGCGCGATAATCCGGTCGGGCTCCCGGGATGCTCGTCGCGTCGAAGGTGTCGTGTCCCGCGATCACGTCGAGCAGCATCGCCGCGTCCTCCACGGTGCGCGCGAACGGCCCCACTTGGTCGAGGCTCGACGCGAACGCGAGTACCCCGTACCGCGACACGAGGCCGTATGTCGGCTTCACGCCGACCACGCCGCACAAGCTGGCCGGCTGGCGGATCGAGCCGCCGGTGTCGGTTCCGATCCCGAGGGGCGCGAACCCGGCCGCGACAGCGGCGGCGCTTCCTCCGCTCGAGCCGCCCGGCACGCGCGCCAGATCCCACGGGTTGTGGCTTGGGCCGTACGCCGAGTTCTCGGTTGAGGAACCCATCGCGAATTCGTCGAGGTTGGCCTTGCCGACGATCGGGATACCGGCCGCGTTGAGCTTCTTCACCACGGTTGCGTCGTACGGAGGCGCGTAGCTCTCGAGGATCTTCGAGCCCGCCGTCGTGCGCACACCGTCGACGCACAGGATGTCTTTCAGCGCGAGCGGGACGCCGGCGAGCGGCCCGAGCTTCTCCCCGGCATCGATGCGTCGGTCGACGTCGTCCGCGGTTGCCCGCGCAAGGTCCGGCGTGAGCGTCAGGAACGCGTTGACGGAATCATCGAGCGCTTCGATGCGCGCCAGATGGGCGTCGACAGCCTCGCGCGCGCGTAGCTCCTTGCGCGCGATCTTCTCGCCGAGCTCCGCGGCCGGAAGCTCCCAGAGCTCGCTCACGGCTCCTCCAAGATCCGGGGAACCTTGAAGCGCCCCTGCTCCACTTCCGGCGCCGTCGACAACGCCTTCTCTTGCGACAGGCATTCGACGAGCTCGTCGGGACGGAACACGTTCTTCAGCGGCAGCGCGTGTGACGTCGGTGGAACGTCTTCCGTCGCAAGGGCGGAGACTTGGTCCGCGTACGCGAGGATGTCCGACAGCTGATGCGCGAACTTGTCGAGCTCCTCGTCGGTGAACGACAAGCGCGCGAGACGCGCAACGTGCGCGACCTGTTCCCGGTCTAGGGCCATAGCGCGCGCCAGTCTACCGGGGGCTCCGGCCCCTAGAGATGGATATGTCTCGGAGGTGTCAGGCGGTCAGGCAGTCACGTGGAAAGGGGTCAGGCAAGGAGCGCGCGCAGCTCTTCTTCGCCGATGATCTTCGTTCCGAGCTCGACCGCCTTGTCGTACTTCGACCCCGGCGACTCCCCCGCCAGCACGTAGTCCGTCTTCTTGCTGACCGACGAGGTGACTTTGCCGCCGGCCTGCTCGATCAATGCCGTCGCTTCTTCACGCGACAGCGTAGGCAGGGTCCCCGTCAACACGAACGTCTTGTCGCGGAGCGGCCCTTCGCCCACCGGCGCCACGCCTTCGTCGGCCATCCGCACGCCGGCTTTGCGGAGCTTCTCGATCACGGCGCGGTTGCCCTTCTGGCTGAAGAAGTCGACGACGCTGTAGCCAACCACCTCGCCGATGCCGTGGATCGCGAGATCGG
>DATGHY010000154.1:0-2311 GCA_035307625.1 Actinomycetota bacterium | reverse complement strand
AGCGGTCGAACTGCGCGTTGACGTCGCCTTGCTTCAACATCGGCGGTATCGCATCCGGGATCGGCGCGCTCGGTGGTGGAACGTTGTCGTAGAAACCTCCGTCCTCATCGTAGGTCTGGAATAGAGCCGACGACCCCCAGTTCGGGCTCGACAAGAGCGCGTTGATGACGAGGGACGACCACTTCTCGCCGCTCTGGATGTTGGCCGACGGATGCTCGTCAGTTTCGAGGTTCTTACCATCGGCGACGGTGCCGCTCGATTCGACGTAGGAAACCTGGGGGAGCTGGCCGGCTGCTGCGTCGATGAAGTACTGCGTCAGCGGAAAGACGTGCCCGGCCACGTTCTGCTGTACGTATGAGAAAAGCTCCGCAACGGAAGCATCGGTCGTGTAGACGCGCCAGCTGATCCCCGCCGCGCCGAGCTCGTTGAAGATCGTCTTCTGCGCATATCCGGGGAAGTACCCCGGGGGTGTGTCGTTCGTGATGTGCCCGAACGAGGTGCCGGCGAGGAGATAGAACCGGTTCGGGAACGTGGGACCGAGCACGTCCGAGAAGTAGTGATCGCTCGTGGCGAACGTGTTGTAGAGGGCGTAGTAGTACGGGAGGTCCGACTTGTCGTAGTAACCCATAGCACGACTTCCGGTTGGGTCCGTCGGATCAACGTTGCGGGCCGTGAAGCCATTCATCGCGCCGTTGTTGTACTCGGCATGCGCACCGGTCCACGAGTGATCGAGATCGGCAAGCCCGCAGTAGTCCGATTGATGGAACGGTTTGATGACAGCGCCCGACTTCGTGGGATCCGGGTTCGACGCATCGGCCGGCATCGCTGCGGCATCCGGCTGGCCCTCATCATGAAGCATCCCGAAGTAGTTGAAGAACGAGCGGTTCTCTTGCATCAAGACCACGACATGCTTGATCGGGATCGACGCTGCGGCTCTGGATCCGCCGGGGACCAACAGAGCCGAGACCCCGAGGGTCAGCGCAAGCGTGATCTTGACGGAGCGAACGCGACGGGTCGCAGCAGGGCCGAGATCGGGCATCAGGATTCTCCTCGTCGGATGACGATGAAGATGATTGCCGTCCGATATGTCCGTTCCTCGACCGCACAGTGAACGGCGAGGGAACGGCGGGACAATCGTTGGCTAAGAGGCGCGCGCGCGTGGGTTCTCGAGGACGATCGCCACGCCTTGTCCTGAGCCGACGCACACGCCCGCGACGCCGTAGCGCGCGCCGCGAAGGTGAAGCTCGGTCGCCAGCGTAAGCACGTAGCGCGCGCCGGACGACCCAAAGGGGTGCCCGATCGCAACCGCTCCGCCGTTCGGGTTGAGCTTGTCGTCCGGAACCTCGAAGCCGTTCAGCTGGTTCGGCAGCTCGCGCAGCACGCCGAGCGCCTGCGCCGAGTACGCCTCGTGCACTTCCCACACGTCGATGTCTGTCGGCGCGAGGCCCGCGCGCTTCAGCGCTTTCGGGATAGCCCACGCCGGCGCGATCCCCATGACCTTCGGGTCGAGCGCGTAGGTCGCGGAAGACACGACGCGCGCAAGGGGCTCGACACCCAGGCTCGACGCCGCCGCCTCGCTCGCAAGAACGATCGCACTGGCACCATCGTTGAGCGGCGAGGAGTTGCCCGCCGTGATCAGCGGCATGTCGGGCCCAAGACCGGGCAGCGCCGCGAGCTTCTCCGCCGCCGTGTCCGCGCGGATGCTCTCGTCGTGCTCGATCAACCTGGCGGGCTCCTTGCGAGTAGCAGGGATCTCGATCGGATGGATCTCCTGTGCGAAGCGGCCCGAATCGCGCGCAGCCGCCGCGTGCAGGTGCGATCGCAATGCGAACGCGTCTATCTCTTCTCGCGTCAGCTTGTACAAGTCGGCAACGTTCTGCGCCGTATGCATCATGTCGATATAGGCATCGCGCGCGAGCAGCCCGGGGTTCGGTGGTCCGCCGGCGCCGGCCCACATCGTGTCGAGCATGAACACAGGTCCGCGCGGCATGAACGGCGCGTCGCCCTTCATGTAGGCCCAGCCAGAGCGAGACATCGACTCGACGCCGCTCGCCAAACCGATTGAGATCTCATCGCTTCGGATCGCGTGCGCGATCATGATCGCACCCGACATAGACGATGCGCAGAACCGGTTTACGGTGATCGCGGGCACGGAGTCGGGGAACCCGGCCGCGAGCGCGCCCCAGCGCGCGATGTCGCCCATCCCCTCGTGCGCCGGGTTCACGCAGCCGGCGACGATGTCTTCGATGCGGTCGAGCGGAACGCCGACCTTGTTGCACGCGGCGACCATCGTCCGTCCGAGCAGGTCGTC
>DATGHY010000153.1:0-9732 GCA_035307625.1 Actinomycetota bacterium | reverse complement strand
CGCGCGCTCAAGTTCGAGCAGAACGAGAAGGACGAGCGGTTACGGCGTGGACTCCGTCACACCGGCGTGATCGGCCGGCGTTTCGGGGCTCGCTCGCGCTCACGCGTTGCCGTCGCGTCGAAGCGCGCGATCAACTCCGCGCGCAATTCGTCGGGATCGACGATCGCATCGACGATCAGCTCCGACGCGAGCCGGTAGATATCGATGTCTTGGCGGTACTCCTCACGTTTCTGCTGCACGAACTCGTCGCGCTTCTCTTCGGGCAGCTCGCCGATCTTCTTGGCGTAGACGGCGTTGACTGCGGCTTCGGGCCCCATCACGGCGATCATCGCCTGCGGCAGCGCGATCGTCGCTTCGGGGTCGAAGGCGGGGCCGGACATCGCGTACAGGCCGGCGCCGTACGACTTCCGCACGATGACCGAGATCTTCGGAACGGTCGCTTCGGTCACCGCGCTGATCATCTTCGCGCCGTGCCGGATGATGCCGTCGCGCTCGACCTTGCTCCCGATCATGAAACCCGGTACGTCCGACAGGAACACGAGCGGGATGCTGAACGCGTCGCATAGCCAGATGAATCGAGCAGCCTTGTCTGCGCTGTCGACGAACAGCACGCCGCCGCGCACCTTTGGCTGGTTCGCAAGTATCCCAACCACGCGGCCGTTCAAGCGCGCGAGACCCGTCAGCAGCTCGCCGGCGAACAGCTCTTTGATCTCGCACCACGAACCGTCGTCGATCAGCGCGAGCACGAGCTCGCGCATGTCGAACGGCTTGTTCTGGTTCGCGGGGATCATCTCCGCGATCGCGCGATGCGGGGCCGGCTCGTGTGCGGCGGCGACCGATGGCTGCTCGGCATAGTTCTGCGGCAAGTACCCGAGGTAGCGCTTACACCAGTCGAGCGCCTCCTCTTCGGTCTGGACGAGCACATCGCCGCAGCCAGACACGGTGCAGTGCATGCGCGCGCCGCCCATCTCTTCGAGTGTCACCTTCTCGCCGACGACCTCTTCGGCCATGCGCGGCGATCCGAGGTACATCGACGCGTTCCCCTCGACCATCACGACGACGTCGCAGAACGCGGGGATGTACGCGCCACCGGCGGCTGAAGGCCCGAACAGCAAGCAGATCTGCGGAACCATGCCGCTCATGTGGACCTGGTTGCTGAAGATGCGCCCGGCGCCGCGGCGCCCGGGGAACATCTCGATCTGGTCCGTGATGCGCGCGCCGGCCGAGTCAACGAGGTACACCAGCGGCGCGCGCAACCGCATCGCGGTCTCTTGGATCCGAAGGATCTTCTCTACGGTTCGCTTGCCCCACGAGCCGGCCTTCACCGTCGAGTCATTCGCCATCACGCAAACGGACCGCCCGGCGACGCGGCCCACGCCGGTCACGACACCGTCGGCTGGGAGGTCGCCGGCTTGCATGTTCGCCAGCAGCGCGTCCTCCACGAACGAGCCCTCGTCGAGCAGGAACGCGAGCCGGTCGCGGCAGAAGAGCTTGTTCTGCTTCTCTGCAGCCTCGTGGTACTTAGGTGCGCCGCCGCGCCGGACCTCTTCGGTCACCTTGTGCAGATGGTCTTCTGGGTATTCGCTCATGAGCTACTCACCACGGTACACGGGCGCGCGCTTCTCGCGGAACGCCTCGAGCCCTTCCAGCCTGTCCTTCGTCGGGACCGTCCGCCCGTACATCTCCTGCTCCAGCGTGAGCCCTTGTTCGAGCGGCATCGCGAGGCCTCGGACGATCGCCTCCTTGGCCGCGCGCACGGCGACCGGGCCATTGGATGCGATCGCGCGCGCGATCGTCTGCGCGCGCATCCGCAGCTCGTCGGGCGCGGCCACCTCGTGCACGATCCCGTACTGGAGCGCGTCGCCGGAGGAGATCTTCCGTCCGGTGAATATCAGCTCTTTCGCGCGGCCTTCGCCGGCGATCCGCGGGAGTCGCTGCGTCCCGCCGCCGCCGGGGATGATCGCGAGCGTCGTCTCCGGCAACCCCATCGTCGCCGTTGTGGACGCGATCCGGATGTCGCACGCTAGGGCGAGCTCGAACCCGCCACCGAGCGCGACGCCGTTGACCGCAGCGATCGTCGGCACCGGGATCTCCGCCACCGACTGCATCGCGCGCGAGATCGATGCAACCGCTTCGGCAACTTGCTCGGATCCGAGGCCGGCCCGCTCCTTCAGGTCGGCGCCGGCACTGAACGCGCGGTCGCCGAGGCCGACGAAGATCATCGCGCGCGCTTCGGAGTCGTTCCGTACAGCGTTCACCGCTTCGAGGATGTCCTCGACCAGCTCGCGATTGAGCGCGTTCATCGCGTCGGGGCGCGACAGCGTGAACGTGTAGATGCCGCTCGGTCCGTTCTCGAGCGAGCTCGCGCCGCTCATGTCTGGGCCTTGTCGGTGCGCGCCGCTCTCAGGTAGCGGCTGGGAAGCTCCTTGCCGAGCGCACGCGAGACGCCTTCGGCCGCAGACACCAATGCGTCGAGGTCGACCCCGGTTGAGACGCCCATCGCCTCCAGCATGTACACGAGCTCTTCGGTCGCGAGGTTGCCGGAAGCGCCTGGGGCGAACGGCGAGCCGCCCAGCCCGCCGAGCGAGGAATCGAAAGTCGTCACGCCCGACTGTAGGCCGGCGAGTGCATTGGCCAACCCGGTGCCTCGCGTGTCGTGCAGATGCAACGCGATCTGGTTCGTGCCGACGCCCGCATCTCGCAGCAGCCCGATCATCTCGGCGACTTGCACCGGGTTCCCAAGTCCCGTCGTGTCACCGAGCGAAACCTGATAGCACCCCATGTCGAGCAGCCGTCGCGAAACCTCTACCACGCGCTCAGCGGGGACGAACCCTTCGTAGGGACAGCCGAACGCGACCGACACGTAGCCGCGCGCGCGCACCCCGTCGACCGCCGCGTACTCGAGCACGTCGCGGTATCGCTCGAAGGCTCCCTCGATGGTCGTCCCGATGTTCTTCTGGTTGTAGCTATCCGTTGCGGCTGTGAAAACGGCGATCTCGCGCAGCGATGCGCCGATCGCGCGCTCGTAGCCCTTCACGTTGGGGACGAGCGCGCTGTACGTCACGTCGGGCCTTCGGGCGATGCGCACGCACACTTCCTCGGCGTCGGCGAGCTGCGGGATGCGCGTCGGGCTGACGAATGCCGTCACTTCGATGTGCGTGAGTCCCGAGGTGCTGAGGCCATCGATCAGCTCGACCTTGGCGTCGGTTGGGACGATGGCCTCCTCGCTCTGCAAGCCGTCGCGCGGCCCGACCTCGAAGATGCGCACGCTCGATGGGTACGACATGAGGCCATTATCGCCGTGCTCGGCCGCTCCCGGCGTCACGCGAAGGAAACCGCTTTCGCGCCGTTCACGATCTCTTCGACCACGACCGCAGCACCCACGATGCTCGCACCTTTCGCGCACTTAGAGTCGTCGATACCGCGCGGTTTCGTGCACGCGCTGCACAGCCACACTTTTCCGCCCGCGGCGACGAATTCGTCGTAGAGCGTCCCCAGCGGCGGGAGACCCTTCGCCGCGACGCCGTCGGTCCCGCCCGGTGTCCCGAGCCATACCGCTTCGACCGTGCACACGACGACCGCTTCCTGCCCACTCGCAGCGGCGACGTTCGCCGCGACGAACGGCAGCGTCGCGCGTTCGGGGTCCTCCTTGCCGTACACGCAATTGAAGAAGATCTTGTTGCTCATCGCTCCTCCTCTCGGATGCCGAGAGCCTACGGCCACGATGCGGAATCTCGCGACGAGCGGCCCGAATCCGGCGCCGGATGGCACACGCCGGTTGTTCGGTCGTTAGCATCGGCGCCCATGTGTCGGTGGCGTGATACGCGCGGGTCGGTTTCCGTTGAGTTCGCGGCGGTCTTGCCTTTGGTGGCCGTGTCTCTGCTGTTGGTCGCGCAGATCGGCTTGCTCGTGTCCGAGCAGCTTGCCGTTCAGCACGCCGCGCGCGAAGGCGCGCGCGAAGCTGCGGTGTGGAACGACGACTCCCGCGCGCGCGATGCAGTGCTGCGCGCGGGAAACCTCGATCCTGCCCGTACCACCATCGTGATCACGCCGGCACAACGCGAGGTCGGCACTCCGGTGCGCGTCGAGGTCCGCTATACGCCCGTCGAGATGCCGGTCGTCGGCCGCTTCATGCCTGCGTCGACGACGCTCCGGGCGACCGTCGAGATGCGCACCGAGCGCGCGCCGCCCGATGCGGGGTGAGCGAGGCGCCGTCACGATCGTCGCGGTGACGGGCGCGCTCGTGCTGTGCGTCGGTGCGCTCGGTGCCGGCGATCTCGGTGCCATGCTGTTCGCGCGGGCGCGCGCGCAGTCCGCCGCCGACGCTGCGGCACTTGCTGCGGTGACGGCGCAAGCGCCGATCTTGCACGGCGGAACAGATCCCGAGCAGGCCGCGCGCGAAGAAGCCGAGAGGAACGGCGCCGTTCTCACCAGATGCGAGTGCGAGGTTGGCTCGAGTCAGGCGACGGTCGAGGTCTCGTTGTCGCCACGGTTGTCTTTGTTGAGCGGCTGGTTCGGCCGCGCCGCGCGCGCTTCCGCGCGCGCGGCGCTCGACCCCGATGTGCTGACCTACAGGGACGGTGGTTAGGGTGCGCGCATGCCGATACCGCGCGAGCAGCTGCGTCTAACCGACCACGAGCTCGACGAGCTTCTTGCGAAGGAGCGCACATTGCGCGCGGCCACCGTGTCACCCGAAGGGCTTCCGCACGTCGTTCCGCTTTGGTTCGTGTGGCACGCCGGCGCCGTCTGGGTGAACAGCCTGCGTCGGAGCAAGCGCACGCACGACGTCGCCGCGGGGTCGGCTGTTGCGCTTTGTATCGACGCCGGCGTGCAGTACGAAGATCTGCGCGGCGCCGTCCTGTACGGCCGGTTCACGCCGGCGGGCGAGGACTCAGATCTCTCACAGGTAAAGCAAGCCTTCGCGCGCAAGTACTGGGGTTTGGACTCCATCCCAGATCTCAAGAGCCACGAATGGCTGCTCGTACGGCCGGAACGTGTCGTTTCCTGGGATTTCCGCAAGATCCCTGCAGGAAGGGATAAGCGTCTCGAGGCGAGAAAACCTTCACCTGCGAACTAGCAACCTTCGGACGGCTATCTCGTTGTCCCGATTGGGTATATCAACCAGGAGCCCGCCCCCCACCCCACATCCAAGGGTGGTACAAAGGGAAACCGGATGAGCACACACGACCCTGAAGACCCATCGATGTCGGACGCCCCGCGCGAAGGCGAAGGCGGCAACGGCTGGCACGCACCCGGCGAAGGATGGCCGGCGAGCGGCGTGGGTTCGCGGCCTGTAGCAACCGTGCGCAAGGAGCCTGCGCCTAAGCGCGCGTTCGCATCGCTCGGCTTTCTGTTGGACGCGAGCCGTCGTCGCAAGACCGGTCGCATCGCGTTGTGGTTCCTGGTGATCGCGCTCGCGCTCGGTGGTATCGGGTTGCTTTCGTATCCGCTCGTGACCGACGTCTGGGCTCACCGGATCCAACACCGTCTCGACCAGCAGTTCGCGTCGCCGCAAGAGAAGCAGCTGTTTCTGCATCCCGTCGATGGCTCGCCGCTGACCCGTCTCGTCATCCCGAAGCTCCACATAGACATCATCGTTGTCGAGGGGATCAGCGGGAACGCGTTGCGCGCTGGGGCCGGGCACTACCCGGGGACTGCGTTGCCGGGTGCCTCTAGTGGCAACATCGCGATCGCAGGACACCGGACCGGATTCGGTGAGCCGTTCCGTCACCTCGACACGCTGACCAAGGGCGACCAGGTCACGCTTCAGACGCCGTTCGGCACGTTCGTCTACCAAGTCGTGGGGCCTTTCGACGCCCACGGGAACCCCTGGATCACCAGCCCCGACGACTGGAGCGTCGTCGGCCCGACCCCAACCGCCTCTCTGACGCTGACGACCTGCGACCCGCCCCATACTTCGCTAAACCGGCTGATCGTCCGCCTCGTTCTGGTCGGCAAAAAGGCCTGAAGTCCCCGCTGCCGAAACCCCGCGGAGCGGGTAGGCTCCGAATCGACGCGTTTCATGCGCAAACGGGCGCGCCGGCATAACCGTTTGGGGGGATGCCCCGTTATACGGTTGACGTTTTGACGAGACCGTAGGGGTCCGATGAAGAGCAGGTTCTTTCGAGCAGCCTTCCTCGCGATGGCTCCTGCCCTGGTTCTCACCATCATGGTCGGGTCCCCTGCTCAGGCGGCCGTCACTAACTCGGTCAAGAGCTTCAACCAGTGCAGCTCTTCCGGGTCGTGCGGTACGGCGATCGCCTCGAACGGTCTCGCGCACGACACGGTCCAGATCACGGCGACCGAGTCGGCAGGGCTGCTCGATTCGGGTCCCCACTGGGTCCGGCTTTCGGTTCGCCCGAGCGGCACGAGCTCCTTCACCTGTCTCAAGCAATGGGCGACCACGTCGAAGAGCTTCTCCGGTTCATTCAACTGGGACACGAACTCGTATCCCGCTGCCGGTTCGAACGGATGCAGCGGCTCGACATCTCAGAACGGACAGCTGACTTCCAACGGATCCGTTGAGTTCCAAGTGACGAGCGACAACGGCAGTCCGTCCAGCATCGTGCCGATCAAGCTCAACAACGCGCCGACGCCTCCGCAGTGGGCGGCCAGCCCGTCCGTCTCCGGCGCCTCGAAGCGCGCTCCCGTCGTGACGTTGAAGTGGAACGCGTCGCCCGAGCCCGACATCCAGGAGTACCGCTTCCTCCGTACCGACCCGTCGGGCAACACGAAGCAGTACCCGGTCGATGCGGCGAGTCCCTCGGCGCAGGGCTGCTCGTTCGATGGAACGACCTATACCTGTTACGACACAGACTTCCCCTCCTATGGGTTCGGCGGGAACTACAGCTACGCGCTGGCGGCCTACCGCTCGAGCCCATCGCAAGCGGATACGTGCTACTACCCGAACCAGCAGACGCCGTGCATCGGCGCAACGTCGAACGAGGTGCGGCAGGTCTCGATCGTCGAGCCTTCCCCTTCGCCGAGCACGACCGGCGGCGCGGGTGGCGGCGGTACGGGTGGCGGCGGCACGGGCGGTGGCGGCACGGGCGGCGCCGGCACGACCGGAACGGTCGGCGGCGGCGGTGGCAGCACCGGTTCGGTTCCCACAGGTGTCCCTTCGGTTGCCACCGCGGGCCAGACGCACGGTCCGACGAGCGTCCAGGGTCAGACCTTCAACCCCGGCGACTGCTTCACGTGCGGCACCTACAAAGAGACGTTGCCTTACGGCAGCCTTCCCGGTGACGGCCAGTCCGGCACCTTCGTTCCACAGCCCGGTCAAGCACCGGCGCTTGCGGCAGGATCAGGCATCGGCAGCGGGTCGAGCGGCCCCGACCCGCGCCAGCTCTGGGTATCGATCGCGGCTGGGCTCGTGCTGCTGATGACCGCCGGCCACGTCGCGCGCGTCCTGCGTACCACGGCTCGCTAAGCGCGGCGCATCGAAGCCGCACCCTCCTCCCGCCGTACCATGGGTAGGTCATGGCTGTACCCATCGTGTGCATCTGCGGCGCGCCGTTGGTCGAGGACGTAACCGATCGCGGCGTGTATCCGGTCGGGGGCGGCCCGTTCATCCCGTTCCAACGCACGACCGATTACGTGATGTGCGACGCGTGCTTGCGAACCTACGACGTGCGATCGCTGATGGCGCGCGCAGAGTCCGCTGAGACTATCGAGAGCCTCGAACACCTCGCGCGGTCGGTCGAGGCGGGCGAACAGGATTGAGGATCGCCGCAAGCAGCCGCACCGCACCGTCCTTATCGAGCGGCTCGTTCCCATTTCCGCACTTCGGCGACTGAACGCACGACGGGCAACCCCGCTCGCACCGACATGCTTGGATCGTTTCCATAGTCGCGCGCAGGTGCTCGGCCCCGGCTTCGAAGCTGCGCTGTGAGAATCCGGCACCGCCCGGATAACCGTCGTAGATGAACACGGTGCACATCGCGGTGTCGGGGTGCAGTGCCGTCGAGACGCCGCCGATATCCCAGCGATCGCACATCGCGAACAGGGGCATGATGCCGATCGCGGCGTGCTCGGCAGCGTGGACCGCGCCCGGAACGGCGGCAGCATCAAGGCGTGCTTCGGCCAGCACGTCCTCGGGAACCGTGTACCAGACCGACGTCGTCGTCAGTGACTGCTCCGGTAGGTCGAGCGGCTGCTCGTCGATCGTTTCGTTCGTGTAGAGACGCTTGCGGACGAAGCCGACGACCTGGTTGCTCACGACGACGTCGCCGAAATACAGGTTGACCGCGCCGACCCTCTTCTGGTCGCGGACGCCCGCGATGCGTATGTCGGTCACGTCGCGCGCCTGCGTGTAGTGCGGGACGTCGACCGGCGCGACGACCGCGACGTGCGCGCCCAGGTCGAGCGCGCGCACCTCGAACTGCTCACCTTGGTGGAGGTAGATCGCGCCGGCGTGCAACGTGTGGTGCGCGCGCGATCCGTCGGACGTGCCCAGCAATCGCCCGGTTTCGTCCTCGACGATCTGGACGACGCGGCCGGCTGACCGGATATCGATCTCAGTGGCCGGTGAGCGCCGGCCGTTCCAGAAGCGTTTGTCGCCGCGCGCGCGGAGCACGCCGGCTTCGTCGAGGCGTGCTACCGCATCGTGGTAGCCGTCGCCGAAGATCTCCGCGTCGGCGTCGCGCAGAGGTAGCTCGAAGGCGGCGGCGCCGAGGTGCGGATCGAGGATGTTCGGGTTCGCATGGTCGACGATCGCCGACTCGTGCGCGCGCCCGAAGATCTCCGAAGGATGGCTGACGATGTACTGGTCGAGTGGATCGTCTTGCGCGATGAGCACGACCAGCGATCGCTGCTGCGCGCGCCCCGCGCGTCCTGCTTGCTGCCACGTCCCTGCGACCGTGCCCGGATAGCCCGCGATGATGCACGCATCGAGCCCGCCGATGTCGATGCCGAGCTCCAACGCGGTCGTCGCAGCCACGCCGAGCAGCCGTCCTTCGGCGAGGTCGCGTTCCAAAGCTCGCCGCTCTTCGGGAAGGTAGCCGGCGCGGTACGCGGCGATGCGCGCGGCGAGGTCGCCGCGCTCGTCCGCCAGGAGATCGCGCGCGTGCTGCGCGATCAGCTCGGCGCTCTTACGCGATCGAGTGAACGCGATCGTCCGCACGTCCTGGCGCGCCAGCCCTGCTAGGAGCCCGGCCGCTTGTGACCCAGCGCTGTAACGAACCTCGGCTAACGAGCCGTCCGGCAACGTGATGAACGGCGGGTTCCAGAACGCGAAGAGCTTCTCTTCATGTGGGGATCCGTCGTCGCTCACCGCGTCGAACGGGAGGCCGGTGAGTGCTTCGGCGAGACGGCCGGGATTTCCGATCGTCGCGCTCGCAGTCACGAATTGCGGCGTCGCGCCGTAATGCGCGGCAACGCGGCGCAAGCGTCGCAGCACGTTCGCGACGTGCGAGCCGAAAACGCCGCGGAGGATATGCATCTCGTCGACCACGACCACGGCGAGATTCTTGAAGAACATCGCCCAGCGGTCGTGCGTCGGCAGGATGCCGACGTGGAGCATGTCGGGGTTCGTAACGATGACGTTGGCCGTCCGGCGAGCCCACGCGCGCTCGGCGGTCGGCGTGTCGCCGTCGTACACCGTTGCGCGCGCGACTGGGAACGCGAACGCGCGCAGCTGACGGATCTGATCCTGCGCGAGGGCCTTGGTCGGGAATAGATAGAGCGCGGTCGCGCGCGGGTTCGCGAGCAGCCGCTCGAACGTCGCAAGCTGAT
>DATGHY010000152.1:0-17002 GCA_035307625.1 Actinomycetota bacterium | reverse complement strand
CCGAGCGACGTCTTGCCGACGCCCGGCGGACCGACCAACGTGATGATGGCGCCGCTGCGACGACCGGTCACCGGACCGAGGCCGCGCTCCTCGCGCAGCTTCATGACGGCAAGGAACTCGATGATGCGTTCCTTCACGTCGTCCAATCCGGTGTGATCGGCGTCGAGCACCGTACGCGCCTGCGCGAGGTCGAACTCGTCTTCGCTGCGCGCGCTCCACGGCAGCTCGACCATCCAGTCGAGCCACGTTTGGATCCACCCGTGCTCCGGCGACTGCTCGGATGTGCGCTCCAGACGGTCGACCTCACGGTCGAACTCCTTGCGCGCGGCTTCGGGCAGCCCGGCCTCGTCGGCTTTCCGCCTGTACTCGGCCGCGACGTCGTCGCCGCCTTCGTTCAATTCCTTCTTGATCGCCTCGAGCTGCTGGCGAAGCATGTACTCGCGCTGCTGGTCTTCCATACGGTCGGTGACGTCGCGACGGATCTTGTCCTTCAACGTCACGTCGGCCAGCGTCGCGCGGTACCACTCGAGCAGCTTGGTCAGGCGCGCCTCGACGTCGATCGTCTCGAGCACTTCGACCTTCTGCTCGTACGTGAGATCAGACGAATACCCGCTCATGTCGGCAAGGTGACCCGGGTTGCGGATCCCTCGCAGCATGCGGCCGGCTCCTTGCTCGCCCTTCGCCTCGAGAACCGACTCGACAACGGCACGGAACTCGCGGCCGAGCGCGGTCGCGCGCTGGGACGGCTGCTCCGGGTCGGGCGTCGCTTCGGACTCGACCCACAGACCCGGGCCGTCGCCTGCCGCCGCCACCGTGACGCGCGCGCGATGGAGCCCGCGGATCACGGCGACCTTCTGCCCACCGGGCAGCTCGCCGGAATCTTCGAGGCGCGCGACGGTACCGACGCGCGCGTAGCGCCCATCCACACGGGGGACGAGCAGCAAGGTGTTGCCGTTCCGCTGCGCGGCAGCGACGGCGTCTTTCGCTTCGGCACTCTCGAGGGCGACCGTGACCACCATCTGCGGGAGGATCACGCCACTCTCCAGCGGGAGCACCGGCAAGGTCTGTGTCTTGCTTTCAGTCGCCATGATGTCCTTCTTCTTTTGGGTTGAGTGCGCTGCTGTCAGAGTTGTGAAACTGAAGCGCGGGAGGGTTTATGCCCGATAGAGTCGCCGCCACGATGGCGGTCGCGACGCTTTCCGACGGCGAGCGGTTCCTGGCTCGCCGCGACTCCGTGATGCGCGCGCTGATCAAGAAGGCAGGACCGTCGGTGATTGGTCAGCGTCGCAACCGGACCAGCTTCGAGTCGCTCGTCCGCGCCATCGTCTTCCAGCAGCTTGCCGGGAAGGCAGCCGCCGCGATCTACGGGCGGGTCGTCGAGCTATTCCCCCGCGGCCGCGTCACTCCTGAAAACGTCCTGGCGACCTCGGAAGATTCCCTTCGAGCCGCCGGCCTGTCGGCCGCGAAGGTCGCCTCGATCCGCGACTTCGCCACCAAGGCGCTCGACGGCACGGTACCGCTCCGCTCGCTCGGCAGGCTTCCCGACGAAGAGATCGTCGCGCGCCTGGTCACCGTGCGCGGGATCGGCCGCTGGACGGCCGAGATGTTCCTGCTGTTCCAGCTCGGCCGCCAAGACGTCTGGCCGGTGGACGACCTCGGCGTCCGCAACGGCTACCGGATCGCCTATGAGCTGCCTGAGATGCCGACTGCGAAGGCTCTGGAGCCGCTCGGCGACCCCTTCCGCCCCTACCGAAGCTACGCCGCCTGGTACTGCTGGCAGGCCGTCCATATCGCGCGAGGCCAGATAGTGACGCCAGGAGACTGACGTCCGGCGTCGAAACCCACGCCTTGCCCATTGTTGGGCTCCTGACGGGGCTCTACCATTGCTCTCTGGCACAAAGGGCGTACGGGGGTTTCGAACGATGGCAGAAGGCGAAGAGCCTCCTTCTGAGCAGGCCGGTGGCGCGTCGCCGCTACCGGGATTAGGTGTTCCTCAGCTGGGGGTACCCAGCACCGGCAGCCCGGGCGACCCCGCCACATCACCGTTGGGCAAAGGTCAGCCCGAGATCGTTGAGGACTACTACCCCTACCTCGATCCCCGAGGGCAGCAGCAGCCGCCGCCGAAGCGTCGCGGCTTCCGCCTGACCGGCGCACGGCTGGTCCTGCTCGTGTTCATCGTGCTGGGCGTCTCGGGCGCGATCGTGTCGCAGGTGCGTCATGCGCGCGCAACGCCAGCCGACAAGGCTGCGTGCACGTCCACGCTCGGCGCGCTCGCGAACCCATCCGCGACCGGCACTATGTCCGCGATGCTGCATGACTTGGAGTTCGCGAACGATAAGACCTTGTTGGGTGCCCGGGGGGACATGACCACGCACATCGAGCAGCGCGACCTCAACGGTTTGGGGAACGACCTCAACGCGGTCGTCCACCGGTGCAACCAGATATCGAGCGACTTCAAGTCCGGATTCCAGACCTTCTGCGACACACATCCCGGATACTGCAAGCAGACGTTCCACATAGGTCCGTTCTAGGAGGCAACAGATGAGCTTCGTTTGGCGCCGTTCTCTTCCCTCGCTCGCCGGCCTTTCCGGCCTGTTGATCGGCATCGGCTTCGCCGCGGTCGGCTTCTTGAATGCGCCGGTGTGGTTCCCGTTCGCGTTCGCGATCGCGATGATCATGCTTCAGTATGCGATCAACCCTCGGATCATCGAGTGGCTGATCCCCGCGTCGATCATCGACCGCACACCGATGGGATACGCCACCGAGCACCCGCTCGGACGCATCGTGGCGGAGCGCTGCAAGCAAGCCGGCGTTCCGCTGGTGAAGCTGGGCATCGTGGACGACGGCAACCCGAATGCGTTCACGTTCGGTCATACGCGCGGCGACGCGCGCATCTGGATCACGCGAGGGCTGCTCGAGCGGCTTGACGAACGCGAATTGGACGCCGTCGTTACGCACGAGATCGGTCACGTGAAGAACCGCGACTTCATCGTGATGACGGTGGCGGCGGTCGTGCCGATGGTGCTGTACCTGACCTACATAATCGGGACGCGAGCCGGCCGCAACGAAGCGCGGGCGGTAGCGATCGCCGCGTACATCGGCTACATCGTTTCCCGCTTCACCCTGCTGGCACTCAGCCGCGCGCGCGAGTACGCAGCCGACAACTGGTCCTGCCAAGCGACACGCGATGGAGACGCGCTGTGCTCGGCCCTCGTGAAGGTCGCGTACGGGATGGGAAGCATCGACGCGACACGCAAGAACGAGGCGATGGCCTTGGCGGCGAGCGGCACGCGCGGCACGCGCCGCAAGCGGCAGCGTCTCGACACGAAGCCGCTGCGTCTGCAGGCGATGAGCGCTATGGGCATCTTCGACCCGCGCGACGCCGTCGCGATGGAGACGGCGCTGGCCGCCGGCGTCGACCCGCAGCGCGCGATCGGCGCGTTGCGCTGGGACACGGTGAACCCGTGGGCGCGCGTCTTGGAGAAGCTGTCGTCGCACCCGATCGTCGCGCACCGCTTCCAAGCACTCGAAGAGTCGAAGCTCCCCGGCAAGCCGTCGAAGTGGAGCGTCGTGCGCAGCCTGGCGACGGTCCCCGAAGAGGAACGCTGGGTCGTTCGCCGCGAGTTCATCTCCGAAGCCGTCATGACGGTTGCGCCGTGGGCGATCCTTTTGCCGCTGGTCCTGTTCGGTGCGTTCACCAGCTCACCGATGTCGATCGCAATCGCATTGATCGCCGCAGGGCTGCTGTTCATCGTGAAGCAGGGCATGCGTTACCCGCGCAAGATCGAAAAGGTCGATCAGATCGCATCGTTGATCGAGCGGCTGGACGCGAGCCCCGTCGCAGGCATCGACGTCGAGATCAAGGGGCGGATCATCGGACGCGGGATGCCTGGGTACGTCCTCTCCCCCGACATGGTGGTCCAAGACGAGTCCGGCTTCGTGCCTGTGATCTACGCGAACTCGATCCCGTTCGGCCGGCTGTTCTTCAGCCTTGCGCGCATCCGCGAGTTCTTGGGCCAGGACGTCGTCGCGCGCGGGTGGTATCGGCGCATGCCCGGACCCGTCGTCGAGCTGCGTGAGGTCCAGACGTCCGATGGGCGCATCGCGCGCGGGAACACGTGGTGGCTGCGGTACGTGGGCTCGGCGCTGGTAGTAGTCGCCGGGTTCATCACGTTGATCGCGAGCATCGCTCGCGGGTAGGCGCGCGCGATCAGGCCGTGCGTGGTAACGCTTTTTCGCGCGCGCGCCGCAACGCCCCGAGGCCGCTCACGACGACGATCGCCCACAGCGATCCGAGGGCGAACCCGCCGAGCACATCGGTGAGCCAGTGCACGCGGAGGTACAGTCGCGAGAAACCGATCGCTCCGACGACGATGATCGCGACGGTCCACACGATCACCTTGAGGCGCCACGATCGTGCTGCTCCCGCAAGCAACAGGGCAACGACGAGATAGAAAGCCGCCGCCAGCGTCGCGTGCGCGGAGGGGAAGCTCGACCCCGTCGCATGAACGAGCGCATGCACCGCCGGCCGCGGCCGCTCGACAGTCGCCTTCACGATCCGCTCGAGAAGGAAAGCTCCCAGAGGGGAGGCGACGATCAGGAACGCGCGCGCCGGCCACCGCTTCGCCAAGAACCAGATCGCGAGCAGCCCTGCCGCGATGCTGATGAACGGCGTGCTCCCGAAGATCGTGATGATCTTCATCGATCTCGTCACCCCGCCCTCGGTGTGCCGCATCAGCCAGTCCAGGAACGGCTGGTCCAAGTGGAACAGGTTCTGGCGCTGCGAGACGTCCTTCAGGACTTTGCCGAACCCGACGCCGAGGAGCGCGACGGTGACCAACCCACCTGTCAGCTCGAGACCGAGCGCGTTACCCGGCTGGAAGCGGCGGCCGAGGAACTCCAGCGGCGCACGGAACCAGCGCAACACCGGGCGGTGCATCATCCGGTTCCACCACGCGCGCAGCCGCTCGGGATTCCGTGCGATCCAGCGCGCGACGAACACGATCAGCGCGATCGTGACGATCAGCGCCAGCAGCAACGCGCCGGCGCGACCGGCGACGTGCTGAACACGGCGGTACTCGTTCCCCGCGAGGTAGCCGAGCAGCGTGAACCCCGTCGCCCAGATCGCACCGCCGAGCGCGTTGTAGAGCAAGAAGCTCGGATACGGGATCTGCGCGATGCCGGCCATCCCCGGAACCAACACGCGCAGCGCCGCTGTGAACCGCCCGAGGAAGACCGCCTTGCCGCCGTGACGGCGGAGGAACGCAGTCGCGCGCTCCCGAAGCTCCGGTTTCACGAAGCGCCGGAGCGGTCCATCAAGCAACCGTGGCCCGAAGTGCTTGCCGACCTCGTATCCGACCGAGTCGCCGATGATCGCGCCGGCCACCGCAACGACCATCGCCCCCGCCAGCGAGACTCGTCCTTGGAACGCGAGCACGCCGCCGAGGAGGACGGCGATCTCGCCGGGGAAGAAGAACCCCAGGAAGACCGAAGCTTCGAGCGCGGGAACCGCGAAGATGATCGCGTATGCGACCCAGCCGTGCAGGTGAAGGATGCGCTCGATCACGCCATGAAACATAGCCGTGGGCGCACCGTCTCATATGGAGGACCCGCAGTCCGGGTATCCGAGGGCCTTAGGTGGCCCTCGATCACCTTTGGCGTGGGCTCAGATCTCTTTCGAGCGGCCCGGCACGACGCCGAGTGGAACGGCCGGCGGTGCGCGCGTGGCCTTCCGGCGCGCAGCGTTCGCGCTCTCGGGCACGGGGAAGTTCTGGCCGCAGTACTGATGGACCCGTCGCATCGCCGCCAACGCGACCTGCCTCCCGAAGGCCAGTTCCTGCGCAGGCGACATCGTCTTCGTCCCGCACGTGTGCCGGCCGCACTGCCGCTCGACCGAGTACTCGTTCCCCGCAGCCACGCTCGCGTCGATCATCAGGTCGTAAAGCTTGCGATACACGCCGCCCCGGCCGATCACAGCCGACTGCCGGTCGGCGCCCGCTTGATACATCTCCTGCAGGTACGCGCTTTGCGTGCGTCGTTGTGTCCTGGCTCCGACGAGCGTCGCCCTTACGCCGTACCCGAAGTTGTTGACGCTCGCGCACGCGGCCGTCGCAGTTGCAGCCGGCGCGGCCGACAGGGCATACGCGAGCGAGACGCCGCCGATGAACAACGCCGGTCCGGCGATCAGCGCCCCGCGCGCAGCGATCCCGGGCGCGCGCTCCCAGATCGCATGGACCCCGAACGCGCCGGCGAGCGAGATGAATGGGATCGCCGGTAAGAAGTATCGGTAATCAAACATCGTCGTCATGACCGGAACGGCGAGCAGCGCGATCCCGATGGCCACGATCAGCGCGACCGGCCCACCGCTCGGGCGCCCGATCAGCAGCCACGCGCCGGCGAGGCCGAGGACGAGCATCACCGCGTAGAACGGGCCCGTCGGGAACATCAACCCTTGGTACCCACGAAGGAGTGCTGCGGGTCCCGGGTCGATCACCGGCCTCGAGTCGTCGTAGACGCGGACGTACCGATCCCAGAACTGCGTATGGTCGAGCGCGCGCGGGAACCGCCACTGGGTGCCCGGCTCGTCGAGACGGCCGGTGGTATGTCCCGGCCTGAAGTAGTGGACGAAGTCGCTCGCAACGACGCGCGTGTAATCGACCGGCTGGCCGAAGATCGCATTCAAAGCGAAGCTTCGCAGCATCGCGCTCGTCGTCATCCCCTTGGGATGCGGAACGACGTGCGAAGGCGTATTGCGGCCCCACACGTAATAGTTCGCGTTCGGCCGCTGGGAAACCGGAACCGGATCGCACAGGGCCATCTGATTCGGCTCGACGTCGAACTGCGAGCAGTCTGCGAACGACATCACGCGCCCGAACAAGAAGTTCCCTTCGGCGCTTTGCACGGTCGCCTTTTTGTTCGCGTGTCCGAACCACACCGAGTACCCGCCCAGGAGGAGGCCGGCCGCGGCCACGAACGCGATGATGCGCGATATCTTCGTCCGCCGAAGGAACAGGAACAGCACCACGATAGGGATGATCGCGAGCCCGACCGTACGCGAAAGCGCGGCTACTCCCAGCAACGCCCCGGCGAACGCGCAGAAAGGGCCGGAGGGCCGCTCGTCCCAAAGCAAGAATGCGAGCGCGCACACGATCAGCGCTTGGAACAGCATCTCCGCCATGACGAAGTGCTCGATGTTGACCTGGTACGCGTCCAGCAGCATGGGCGCCGCGGCGAGTGTCGCCGCCCACCCCGGCAACCGATAGCGTCGCGCGAGCGCGTAGATGAGCACGCCGATCCCCAGCCCCATCAGGTGCTGCACGATGATCAGGAAGGCGAGGTTGCGCCCGAACGGCGCCCACGAGAGCAGCCGGATGAAGAGCGGATAGACGAGCGGCCGTGTCGGATCGGGCCTCAGCGTGTGCGACGTCCAGAGGTACGAGTACGAGTCGCCGAAGAACAGCAACGCAGGCCGGTACGCCACGACCGCAAGTGCGCGTACCACGGCTCCAAGAACGAAGACGACGGTGAAGCCAGGATGTCTTCGGATGGGGTCGAGCAGCCGCGCGCGGCGTGGAAGAGGACCGAGCTCTATCGTGTCGGCCAGGTCGTCACGTTCGAGCGTCGTCGTCAAAGGTTGAGGCGCAGCACGCTCAAGAAGAAGCTTCCGACCATCGTTTCACTGCCGAGGATCATCGCCGTCAGCGACGGTTCCACGATGCGCAAGCTGTGATGCAAGTTGAGCGCGCCGAAGCTGTGCTCGCTCCACAAGGCCAGAGCGTAGATCGAGCCACCGACTCCGGCGATGAAGAGCACCGCGCCGACCAGCACGCCGGTCCGCAAGCGAACGTAGCGCAAGGCCTTGCGCATGCGAGATGTCATCGGCATCCATCCTTCTCGGACGGCCAGCAGCTTGGCGAACAACGAGAAGAGGATCGCCTGATACCCGATGATGATCGCGCCCGCGGCGTACAGCATCACCTGGGTGTCGAACGTCGCCGCGCCGATGCGTTTCGGCCCGGTCATCAAGATCGCAGACCCGACCACCCCGACCGTCATCAGGACGATGCCTGGGATGAAGAACAGCCATCGCGGACAGTGGAGCAACAGGAACCGCAGATGCCGCCAGCCGTCGCGGAAGCTCCGCAGGTGCGGCGGCCGCGAGCGCCCGGCAACGCGAAGCGTCGTCGGCACCTCGGTGATCTTCATGTCCTTCAGAGACGCTTTGACGACGAGCTCGCTCGCGAACTCCATGCCCGGCGTCTTCAGGTCGAGCTCAATCGCCGCGTCACGCCGGAACCCGCGCAAGCCGCAATGGAAGTCGTGGACCTGCGTGGAGAAGAACAGTCTTCCGATGCCCGAAAGGACCGGATTGCCAACGTACTTGTGCAACAACGGCATCGCACCGCGGTCGACGCCTCCACTGAACCGATCCCCCATCACGAGGTCGTAGCCCGCGCGCAGCCGCTCGAGGAATGGATCGAGATGAGAGAAGTCGTAGCTGTCGTCCGCGTCTCCCATGATGATGAACTTGCCGTGCGAAGCTTCGATCCCCCCGCGCAGCGCGCTGCCGTATCCCTTTCGATCAACAGAGACGACGCGCGCGCCCGCGCGCGCAGCGAGCTTCTGCGACCCGTCGGTACTTCCATTGTCTGCCACGATGACTTCCCCGACGACGCCCATCCGATCGAGACTGTCGAGCGCGTCGCGAACACAGGTCTCAACCGTCTCGGCTTCGTTGAGACACGGCATCACGATCGACAGTTCGATCGGATTCGAGATGACCTCACGCAGGGCTACGACGGCGACATCCTCCTGTGAGCGGTGACCCTGGGTTTCTTACCCATCACCGGATTCCGGACAACACCGCTTACCCAGTTTTTTCCGAAGCTGTTCAAACGGCGCTGTTCATCCGCTATGGAAGCAATCTCAAGGACAAGCGCGACTTCAGCGGAGGTTAAGGATCGATGAACGTAGGACGACAATGGAAACAACGCACCTGAGTCATTGACCCGGTCCCGGGACCTTGCTTTTCTTGTGCCGATACCGATAACCGATCAGAACCGCAACAGGGCGAACTGGGGGCTCCAACGAAGCGCTTCATCCGTGCGCGCCCGCGCGCGAACAGCCGGTCACATCGACTCACCCGCCGGCTCGGGATCGCCGCGCTCTGTCTCGTGCTGTTCTTGATCGCTGGGGCCGTGGTGCAAGCGCGTACGCGCGCGCCTCGCTCTCGTACCTCGGATGCCGCTCCGGCCGGGCCGCTCGTCACGATCGATCCCCAGGATGGGCAGACGATCCAAGGGTTCGGCGCGTCGGGCGCGTGGTGGCCCTACGACGTTGCGCAGTTCTCGCCTACTGCGCGTGCGCGTGTCGGCGATCTGCTCTTCACCGGCACGGGACTCGATCTCAGCATCTTCCGCTACGAGATCGGGAGCGGCGGCTACGGCGTCACGAACCCGGCGCGCGCGGAGCAGACGTTCGCGGTGCGGCCCGGCGTCTACGACTGGCGCCACGATGCCGACGGGCAAATCTTCCTCCGCCAGGCGAGCGACCGCGGCGTTCCGGTGCTGGTCGGCTTCGTCCTCAGCCCGCCGAGGTTCTGGACGACCAACGGCAAGACCTGTGGCGGGTTTCTCAAACCCGGCAGCGAGGCAGCATTCGCGACATACATCACCGACGTCGTCACGCACCTGCACGACCAAGGCATCACGCTCTCCTACGTCAGCCCGATGAACGAGCCGGACCGCACGGCGGCCGAGTGCTGGCAGGAGGGCGCTGCGGTACCGGTCACGCAGCGCGCAAGTGTGGTGGCCGCGCTAGCCGGTTCGCTCGCCGAACGCGCGCCGTACACGCATGTGGTGGCGGACGAGTCGCGCCTGTTGTCGGAGCTGATCTCACACCTCGGCTCGTGGCTTACGCAACGGAACGCTTCACAGGTCGGTGCGATCGCGGCGCATGACTACGACTACCCGTCGACCGGGACGTTCGCTGATGCGGCGAGCGTCGCGGCGAAGGTCGCTCGGCCGATCTGGACGTCGGAGACTTGCTGCTTCAACGGCAAAGGCTTCGGCGCGGGCTACGACCCGACGATGACGAGCGGCCTGTGGCTGGCCGACACGATGTGGCAAGCGCTCGGACCGGGCCAGCACTCCGCGTTCTTGTGGTGGGCGGCGCTCTCATCGTCGATGGGCTGTAGCCCCGTCGCCTCCACGACATGCGCGAGCACCCCGAACGCGAACGGTTGGAACGACGCGCTGCTCTACTACGACCCGAACTTCGCGGCGGACGGGAACCAGACGGTCTCGTTCACGAAGCGCTTCTGGGTCTTCGCCAACTTCAGCCGCTTCGTTCGGCCGGGTGCGATCACACACCAGCTCAGCGGGCTACCGGGCGGTGTGCGCGCGCTGGCATTCTCCGGGCCCAAGGGCTGGACGATCGTTGCGATCAACGACAGCAACATCACGTCGCCGTTCAACGTTCAGATCCCGTCGAGCAGCCGGTATTCTCTGCAGTCTTATCGCACGTCGCCAACTGACGACCTTGCGCAGGTGGCCGCGGGCAGTTGGAACCGCAGATTCCAAACGGTCGTCGGAACGCTCGCACCGCGAAGCGTGACAACGTTCGTGCTCAGCGCGGAGTAAGCGCGGCGTCGGCGGGCCGCTCGAACACGAACAAATGATTCAGCCCCAGCTGGAATCGCCGCGCGCGCTTCAGACGTAGCTCCGGCGCGGAGAACACGGCCGGCGTCGACGTCGCCTCGAAGCCGTGGTGCTCGTGCAACGCCATCCCGTGGATCAGCTTGAGCCGCTCCAGCACGTGCAAGATGCGGTCGACCGCGGGCGACGGCACGGTCGCGATGAACCGGCCGCCCGGTACCAGACGCTCGATGCAGGCGTCGCGGAACGATGCGAGCGCGTCGTCGGGGATGTGTTCCAGCACGGCGAGCGCGGTGATGACGTCGAATTCTTCATCGGGAACGTCGTCGGGAAAGGTTCCCGCGATCACGCGCCAGCGTCCGTTCGACGGAATCGCTGCGACGCCGTGATCGATGCCTACGCCGCTCCCCAGTCGGTTGCCGAGGTACTCGAACATCGCGCCGTCATCGGAGCCGATGTCCAGGACGCGCGCGCCCTTCGGGATGAACCGGGCGGCCTTTGCGAAGCGCCAACGCTGGAGGAGCCTGTCGATCTTGGTCATGCCATCCGTTTTACCCACCCCCGGAGGATTTCATTGCCAGCGAAGGTCCAAGCCCAATGTTAACTTTGCCCGAACGGCCCTATCGTCGAGCAGCCTCGCGAGGGTTATCGTGTGCAGATGAGCACATCGGCCCTGACCAAGCTGGCCTTCACGGCCGCCGCGACCTGCATCGCGACGGCCGTTATCTATCTGGTTGCGCCCGCTTCCGAATATGTCGGACCGCCTCGCGGCCTCGTCCTCGCAGCCGGCCTCGTCGGGGGCATCTCCTTAGTGGTCGCCGGCCGGTGGCAAGCGTTGGCCCCGGAAGGCGCGCGCGCCTTGCCTCTTGCCACATTGACGGGTCTCAGTGGCGCCTACCTGTTGACGAACGTCGGCGGGACAACACTGCCGGCGTTCGGCGCGTGGACGGTGCCGTTCATCGTCGGCATCGTCGCCGGCGCAGCGCTCTTCGCCGCGAGTGCGCGCGCGCTGCTCAAAGATCAGCGCTCAACGCAGCACGCGTGAACGAGCTCCACCTTGAATTCCTCGCGAGCCCTCAATGGGCAGCCTTGCTCAAGAACGAGCTGTTGCCGTGGGTTCGATCCGTCGGCGATCTCGGAGACGACGTCCTCGAGATCGGGCCGGGTCCGGGTCTGACGACCGATCTGCTGAAGGATCTCGCGCCGCGCGTCACTGCGGTCGAACTCGACGAGCAGCTTGCCCGCTCGCTGTCTGCCCGCTTGAAGGGTACGAACGTCACGGTGATCAACCGAGACGCAACAGAGACGGGGCTCGCTGCCGATCGATTCTCTGCTGCGACGTGCTTCTCGATGTTGCATCATGTGCCGGAAGCAGCGACACAAGATCGCGTCTTCGCGGAGGTGCACCGAGTGCTGCGCCCCGGCGGGATCTTCGCGGTCGTCGATTCTCTCGATATCGACGCGATCCGAGGCGGACACGTGGACGACATCTTCGTACCGGTCGATCCTGAGACGCTGGGCGCGCGGCTCGAAGCGGTCGGATTCTCGAAGCCGGTTATCGAGATCGGTTCCTACGAGTTCCGCGCGCACGCGCTAAAGCGCTAGCGCGCATCGGAAGATTGGGAGAGGATCGAGACATGTCGCAACTGGTAAGAGTGCAGAACTTCTTCTTGTCGATGGACGGATTCGGCGCTGGCGACGGCCAAAGCCTCGAGGCGCCCTTCGGGCATGCAGAGCGCCGAGGTGGTCACGTCGCCCGCCTCCCTGCCGACCTGGCCTCGTGGGCGTTCGCCACCGCGAGCTGGCCGAACCGAACCGAGCCCGGTGGAACCCGGGGGTTGGACGACTACTTCACCCGTGACTTCGCGCGGAACATCGGTGCCGAGATCATGGGCCGCAACAAATTCGGGCCGCAGCGCGGCCCGTGGGAGAACCTCGATTGGAAGGGGTGGTGGGGAGACAACCCGCCCTTCCACACTCCCGTGTTCGTGCTCACCCACCATCACCGACCCAGCTTCACGCTGGCAGACACCACGTTCCACTTCATCGATGCCACGCCCGCCGAGGCCTTGGGGCAAGCTAAGGCTGCCGCCGAGGGGAGGGACGTTCGGGTCGGAGGCGGCGTCGCCACTCTTCGGCAGTTCCTCGAGGCGGATCTCATCGACACCATCCATGTTGCAGTCGCGCCGATCGAGATCGGACGGGGGGAGCGACTCTGGACGTCCCATGAGGACCTGCTCGACCGGTTCCACCTCGAGACTGTCCCCAGCCGCAGCGGCGTTACGCACCTGCTGTTCTGGCGGCTCTGACCGCGCGGAGGACCGAGCTCCAGACCGTGGCCGGCGACGATGAGCGGTCGGTGAGCATCTGCGCGCTCGCGTCCACACAGCCAGGAGCCGGGTACGAAAAAGCCCTGGCCGCCTGGACCAGGGCTTTCTCTCGTAGCGGGGGCAGGATTTGAACCTGCGACCTCTGGGTTATGAGCCCAGCGAGCTACCGAACTGCTCCACCCCGCGTCGCGAAGCACGATGCTAGCAGCCGCTCAGGCGGCCTTCCACAGGCCCGTCTAGGACGGGCTTGGGCTGGGGCTAGGCGTTGCCCCCGCGGCCGCGGCCGCGTCGTCCAGAGCCTTGCGCATCGCGGCGATGTCCCTTCCGTAGGCCGCGAAGTCACCGTTTCGCAGGTCGTCTTGCGCGCGCTGATCGGCAGCCAAGGCGTCGGCGAGAAGTTCCTTGACGGTCTTACCGCCGGCCCCAACCCCTTCGATCTGCGACGGCGTTGCGGTGCCGAAGATGGCGCCGAGAGCCTGTGTCAGCGTGTCGCCCATCTTGACGTTCCCGCCCGAAACCGCGACGACTCGCTTGAGCTCCGGGAAGATGGCGCCTTGACCCGAGAGGTACAACGGCTGCACGTATAGCAATGAGCCGTTGATCGGGATGATCAGCAGGTTGCCGTAGGTCACCTTCGAGTTCTGCTGGTTCCACAGTGAGATCTGCTGGCTGACAGTCGGGTCCTGGTTTATCCGCGCCTGGATCTGTTGCGGCCCGAACAGCGCGTCGCTGTTCGGGAAGCGATACGTGACGAGCTTCCCGTAATCAGCCGGGTCGGAGTGGGCGACCATGTACCCCGTCATATTCTGCCGGCCGTTGGGCGTGAAGGGCCGGACCAGCGCGAAACCCAGCGTGTTCGAGTCTGGAAGCTTCATCAACACGTAGTACGGCGGCACAGGCGGCTGCGCGCCGATGTTGTTCAGCGCACCCGTCGGGTCGATCGCCACCGACCACGCGTCTTCCTTCGCGTAGAAGTCTCCCGGATCGGTGATGTGGTACGTGGCGTACCGGTCCGTCTGCAGGCTGAACAAGCCTTCCGGATACCGGACGTGTGCAAGAAGGGTCGCCGACATCTCCGACTTCGGCTTGAAGATGCCCGGGAACACCTTCATCCACGACTGAAGGATCGGATCGGTCGGATCCCATGCGTACGGAGTCACGGTTCCGTTCTTGGCGTCGACCACGACCTTGACCGAATTGCGGATGTAGTTACCACCGCCTTGAACCAGACCGTTGGACGTGCTGTTGAAGTTGATGCGCTGGGAGTACGGATACATGCTCGTCGTCGTGTAACCATCGATGATCCACTGCAAGCGCCCGTCGATCACCGCGATGTAGGGATCGCCGTCGAGCGTAACGAACGGCAGCACTCGGTTGACCCTGTCGGTGATAGTCCGGCGGAACATGATCCGCGAGTCCGGCGTTATCGCGCTGCTGATCAGCAGGTTGACGTCCCTAAAGCGCCAGGCAAACGCGAGCCGCTTGAAGAAGTTGCTCAGCTTGATACCGCCGGTTCCGTCGTACGTGTAGGGCTGGTACGAGGTTTGGCTCGGATAATCGAGCTCTGGCTGCTTCGAATCAACGACGACGAAATTCGTCTGCTGCTGCTCTCCGTAATAGATCCGAGCCTCAGTGATCGGGGGCCCGCCATCCGATGACTGCGGTGGGATGTTCTGGATGATGAAGTCCGCCTGGCCTTCGGCCGTGACGTTGTCGACTCGGCTGGCCACAACGCCGTAGCCGTGCGTGTAGACGAGGTGCGTGTTCAGCCACGTTTGCGCGGCCGACGAGAGGCCGGACGGGAAGATCTCGCGCGCAGCGATCATGACCTGACGCTCGCCGCTCGCGAAGTGATAACGATCGACGTCGGCCGACCCGAAGAACTCGTAATACTGCTTGATCCGCTGAAGGCTGATGTATTGGCTGATCAAGACGCTCGGGTCCCACAAGCGCACATTCTGGATCGTCGCTTGGTTCGCCTGAACGTCCGCCGCTTTGAGGTTCGCAAGTCCCGAATACGGGATCACCTGCGCATCGTTAAGCCCGAACGCTGCACGTGTCGCATCGATGTTCCTCTTGATGTACGGGCTCTCTTTGATCCGTTCGTTCGGAGTCACACTCAAACGCTGGACGGCTGCCGGCCATATCCCTCCCGCGACGATGGACGTCAGGATCAGGAGGCCGATGCCGCCGATCGGGAGCAGCCAGTTCTTGAAGCGCGCGTTCACGAAGAACAGCACGCTGATCACGATCGCGATAATCATCAGCAGCTTCAGCGCGGGGAGTTGCGCATGCACATCCGTATAGGAAGCTCCCGTGACCTGAGGTCCTCGCGTTGAGAACAGAAGGTTGAACTGGTCGAGCCGGTAGCCCCACGCCTTCAGCAGCACGATCAGCCCAAGCAGCACAGACAAGTGCGCTCGCACCTCGGGTGCGACGCGCTCCCCACGCTGCTGGGGCCTGATCCCTCCCATGAAGTAGTGCGCCGCTGCGACGATCAGCGTGATGATGACGAGCGACGAGAAAGCCCACGTGAAGACGAAGCGCTCGAACGGAAGCTTGAAGATGTAGAAGCCCAGATCCCTGTGGAAGACCGGATCGACGGAGCCGAACTTCGAGGGGTGCCGGAACAGCAGATACTGCTGCCACTTCACCGTCGCGCCGCTCCCGGCGAAAAGGCCGAAGATGATGGCCGCGCCGATGACGCCCCACTTCATGTAGGGCTGCAGCGTCGCGCGGTACCGCTCGAGGATCTGATCCGGAACCGAGAACATCCGGGTCGGGTTCGTGATCTTGCGAACGATCCAAAGGTTGAGCAGCATCAAGCCCGCGAAGAGAACACCGAACACGAAACCCAGTTCGACCCGCGTCGCGATCGACTTCCAGAACACCTTCTGATAGCCGGTCTCGTCGAACCAGAGAACCTCCGTGTAGAAGGTCGCAAGGAGGCCGAGGAGCACGATGATCGCGACCACGATCGCGACGGTGATGATGAGGACCTTGCGGCGCGCGCGACTCAGCTTGGCCCGAGGAAACTTGATCACGGCGCGGAAGCCTACCAGCGGGTAACGGGCACTGCCGCGACCGTTGGAGCGTGGATCGCTCTCAGCAAAGTCCCAGCAGGTGACGCAGCGGATCGCACGACCCGGAAGGCTTCGGGCTCGGGCTCGGCGAAGCCGACGGGCTCGGTGAATGCGACGGGCTCGGGCTCGATGACGGCGTGTTGCTCGGCGTGGCGCTCGAGGAACCGCTCGGTGTGGCCGTTACCGAGGGCACCGCTCCCCCGCCTCCCTTGATATCGCCGGTGCGAAGCGCGATCGCGCGCGTCACGGCGTCCAACAAAGTTTGCGTCCCGTTGTCTCCAAGATATTCGTGGGCGAGCAGCCCCCACGTCGCGCCTTCGTCGAGCAGAGACAACAGCGTCCCGAAGAACTTGGCCGCGCTCCCCCCGTTGCGCGCACGCTGCTCGAGCAGCAGAGAAAACACGGTGCCGATCAAGATGTCCGCGCTGCCTGTGTTCTCGAGGTATGGCGTGATGAAACCGAGGTCGCGGCCCGGTGCGATCTTCGCGATCTCTTTCCAGTTGTGCATCGTCGCCCCGAACTGACCCTGGTATCCGTTGCTGAGATCCTCGAGGTTCTTGTCGAGCTCGATCACGTCATCGAGCAACAGCTTGTCCCACTGGTCGTTCGGATCCAGCGTCAGCGGGGTCGCCGTGCGCGGAAGCGTCCGGCCGGCGACGACTCCTTCGCTGAGCGATGGGATCGGGAGACTTCCTGTCAGCGAGGTGATCGTGGCCTCTCCCGTGTAGACCCCGACGCGGATGGCCACGCGACGATCGAAACGGAAGATCGGGGCTTGCGTGTCCGGAGAAGGCGTCGGCTGCGCGGTCACGCCTTGGGACGTCACGCTGATCGGCGCGTCCTTGTCTGCCTTCACGAGAACGTCACCCGCGAACACCGCGACGGATCCCGCGTCGATCACTTCCAGCTCCCCCACCTGATTGAGGTATGGCCG
>DATGHY010000151.1:0-4917 GCA_035307625.1 Actinomycetota bacterium | reverse complement strand
CCGCGCGCGCAGCGATGAGTTCGCCGGGCGTGTGCACGAGCGAGCCGGCAAGCGAACCCGCGGCGAAGACGCCGAGTCCCGCGAGCAGCATCCCTTTGCGACCGACGCGATCGCTCAGGCTCCCGGCCGCAAGGATCAGCGCAGCGAACACCAAGCTATACGCGTCGACGACCCATTGAAGATTCGTCGTCGTCGCGCCGAGCTCTCGCACGAGCGACGGCAGGGTGACGTTCACGATCGTTACGTCGATATTGATGATCAGCGCCGCGAGGCAGAGCGCGAACAGGATCGCGCTCTTGTTGCTGCGGGCTCGGGGAACCGCGAGTTCCATGTGCCTCATCTCCCACCGTCGGGGCCTGGAGCAGAGGCTAATCCGAGTAACTTGAGAAAGTCAAGTTATTACTTGAAATGTTCAAATAGCACTCTATACTGAAGGCATGCGAACGTACGATCAGTATTGCTCGGTTGCGCGCGCCCTCGACGTGATCGGCGACCGATGGACGCTGCTCATCGTGCGGGAGCTGCTGATCCGGGGCCCCAGCCGGTACACCGACCTGCAATACGGCTTACCAGGCATCGCGACGAACCTGCTCGCAGACCGGCTGCGGGATCTCGAAGCCGAGGGCATCGTCACGAAAGAGGTCGCGCCGCCGCCCGTCGCTACGACGCTGTTCGGGCTCACGCCGCGCGGCGAAGCGCTCGACTCCGTCCTCGCCGCGCTCGGCCGCTGGGGTGCTCCCCTGTTAGCGGGTCCGACCGGTGACGCTGCCTTCCGCAGCCATTGGCTGAAGTTCCCTCTCGAGCTCCACCTGGCCGACCATCAACCCGACACAGCACCGGCAACGATCGAGATCCACGCCGGCGAGCTGCCGATGCTCGTCGACGTCGCAGAAGGAACCATCCGTGTGCACCCCGGTACCTCGCCCAACCCCGAGGTCACGCTGACGGGAACGCCGTCGCTCGTCCTGGGTCTGCTCGTCGGGGCACTCGACGTCGATACGGCGCGCGCGCGCGGCCTCAAGCTCGAAGGAGACATCGACACCCTGCGTCGTGTACAGCCACTGATCCCGCCGACGGACGATAAGAAACCGGCGCAGAAGAAGCCGCGCTCGAAGAGCAGAGCGCGATAGCTACAGCGCGCTCAAGCCCGCCGTCTGCTTCGCGTACATCACTTGGCCTTTCCCGCCAAGGTTGAACGCGTAGGCGATCTCCGCCATCCCGGTTCGCGGGTTGATCTTCAGCTGGAAGAAGTCGAGCAGGCTTCGGTCTCCGCTTCCCGGCGCAACGCCGCACAAGATCCCCTGCAAGCAGATGCCGCCGTGGTGGTTATAGCCGTCCACGTTCGTCGGCCCCGCAAGGATCGGATCGCTGCTCGCGGCTGCGCGAACTTGTGTGTACACGACGTGCCATGTTGAGCTGTCCTGCGAAGGCGTTCCGTTATCGCTCTGGTACCAACCAACGTCGAGCACACCGGGGGCGAGCGCATCGGCCGTCGCATAGACCGCCGACCCCTTGCCGGAAGCGAGGCTGTCGAGACGGATCGGCTTGCTCCACGTCTTACCGTGGTCGGAGGACCAAACGTAGTACTGCCGGAAGTGGTCGCTTTGGCCTGCCTTCGCGGCGTTGTACACGATGTAGAGGTTGCCGGCGCGGTCGATCGTTCCCCACGGGAACAGCACGCCCGTGTTGTCTTCCTTCGTTGAATCCGGGTTCGCTTGCGAAACGACGGCATATGAGCTCGACCAGCTCGCGCCGCCGTCGGTCGAACGAAGGACCGCGAGTCCCCTGTTCGGTCCGTATGGCGGAACACCGCCGCGTGGATCCGCATTCGCTTCGAAATTAGACACGCCGTAGACAACGTAAAGATCGTTCGGATTCTTCGGATCGATGAGCATCGGCCCGCTGAACGTGTTGACACCTTGATCGAAGATCGACACGGGACTCCCCGGCTTCGCGGCAACAGCGACAGCGGGAGGAGCGATCTGATCCGGCGACTGCGCGAGGTTGCAGCACTGCGTCCGGCTCCATGTGTTACCGCCGTCGGTGCTCTTCGCGAACCACTCCAACTCGGCGGCGAAGTCATGATAGACGAGGTACTCGGTCTTGCCGTCCGGAGTGTGCGCGAACCACTGGCGATCCTGCTCGGTGCCGGCGGGCCCGATCGCCTTCCACGTCTTGCCGCCGTCGGTCGACTTCTGGATGTACGAGTCGAAGAGACGAAGGTCCGCAGAAAGCAGGGTTCCGTTGGGAAGGAAATCGATGGCCGAGTCGCCGCCGCCCTGGCTCGCCGCATTGCATGAATGATGGAATGTCGCGCCGTCGTCGTTCGACCACCAGAACTGAACGGTGCTGTTCGCCGCGGTTTTACAGGCGGGATCGCCGCCGGGAGTCGAGATGACGACGTTGCGGCCGTTGCGCGCGATCGCGATGGACGGTTCGCCGTACGCGGGCGTAAGGCCCAGGCCTTTGACGGAGAAGTGAGCTGCAGTTGCGCGCGCGCCGGAGACGCCGCCACCGGCCACCGTCAGTGTCAGGGCCAGAGCGACGAGGACAAGCTTGGCTGAGGACGACCTTTTGAGTGTCATATCGAAGGGCTTCTGCGGCGCCCGCCGGTATTCCTCCCGCGGGGCGAAAGCCCTCGTTGTGCGATCTATCCCAAGACGTTCACCGCGCGCGCTACAACGAGAGCGACGGTGGCTAAGGACACGGCAGCCTGCAGCATCATCGTCATCTTTGCCCAGCGAGCGAGCGGTAGAACGTCGGTCGGGCTGAACGCGGACGCGTTCGTAAAAGATAGGTACAGGTAGTCGGAGAAACCGGGTTCCCAGTTCGGCGGCGCAAGCTCGGGTGATTGCATCTGCGCGAATAAGAACGCCGGGTAACCCTGCGCCTGCGCGCGCCCACCCGGTCCACCTCGATCGGATTCCCAATACCACAGTGCGAACACGATCACATTCGTGATCCAGATGGCGGCGCCCGTCAGCAGCAGACGCACGGGGCTTTGGAACCCAAGGGTTCCATTCACCAGGTGGACGATGAGCCGGCCTGCCGCCCACGCGTTCGCAAGCGAGCTGATCAAGATCAGCCCGATCGTCGCTACGCGCAGTCGCGTGGACTCTTTGTCGATCCGTCGCGGGTTCGCGGCGATGATCCCGATGAGCATCAGCCCTTGCAACGAGGGAAGCAGCCACCGCGGACGGAACGCGACGCGGGCCGGGAGCGCGATCTGCAACCCGATCGCGACGAGGATCGCCAGGCTAACCGGCCATCGCGGCTCCCCTTGCGTCACCCGTTGCCACGCCGGCAGCACGTAACGCTCGCCGGCTTGCTCGATCAGATCGATGCCCGGATCGAGCAGCTTCTCGATCCGTTGCAACTCCGAGCGCAGGCGATCCGTCGGATGCCAGCCGCCGGAGCGTTGCGGCTCTTTCTCGTCGGGCATGAAGAGATTGTCAACCCGCACGGGAGATAGCGGGCGCAAGGACGGGGGTAGTGTGTTTGCCACATGGTCCACGATTTCGATCCCATGTACGACGGCACGCCGCCGTGGGACATCGGCCGGCCTCAGCCCGCATACAAGGCGGTAGCCGACGCAGGAAAGCTCCACGGGATCGTCCTCGACGTCGGCTGCGGAACCGGCGAGCATGCGTTGATGGCCGCCGCGCTCGGTTACGAAGCGGTCGGTGTCGACGCTTCACCCAAGGCGATCGCGCGTGCGAAGCAGAAAGCGTCTGATCGCGACCTTACCGTCGACTTTCGCGTCGCCGACGCACTTGATCTACCTGCGCTCGGCAAGACCTACGACACGGTGCTCGATAGCGGGTTGTTCCACATCTTCGACGACGAGCCGCGCGCGCGTTACGTGCGAAGCCTCGCCGGTACGGTCAACCGCGGGGGCACTTATTTCATGCTGTGCTTCAGCGACAAAGTCCCCCCTGGGTTCGGGCCGCGCCGCATCTCGCAGCCCGAGATCCGCGACGCCTTCCGCGATGGGTGGAACGTCTTATCGATCGAAGCGGTCATCCTCGACGTGAACTTCTCGCCGGATGGGATCGAGGCCTGGATCGCCGAGATCGCGCGCGCTTAGCGCTTCGGCCGGCGGCGCTTGTAGGACACGCCGTACGCGCCGGAGCGGGCGCGCAAGATCTCGTCATTCGATGCTTCGATGCCATCGACCAAGAACGTCGGGTCGAACAGCATCTCGTCGCAGTCGTCGGTGATCTCGTTCAGCGCGAGCCTGCCGATCACGACGTCCTCTCGATCGTCGGGCCATATGGCGGTCGGATCGTCGGTTGGATCGTCGGCGGAACCGATCTGCACGTGAAGCGTGAACACGACCGGGCCCTCTTTGATGCGCGACGCGAGCTCGTCGGTTAGATATCTCTCCGGCATCGCTTTCGCTTCCTCGTCGCTCAGAGACGCCACGCCGGCTTCCGGTTCCCACCGGTAGCGAACGAAGCGTTCTTCCCCTGCCGCGTTCACGTACTTGAACGCGTGCAAGCCGCGATAGACGAGCTGCGCGTAGCTGGCCGGCGGCTCGAATGTGAGCACTGCTTGGAAACCCGGCACCGCTTCCGGGTGCGCTTGCGCGAACGCGATCGAACGCGCCGGATCCGGCTTACCGGTCGCGGGATCGAGCGCGAGCGCGTCTTGGAGCTCGAGGAAATCATCTGCCGTCTTGACGAAGAAGACCGGAAGCGTGATGCCCACCATGTCGGTCTGCTTGCCGTTCGGAAGGAAGAACTTCACCGCCATGCCGCGCCCGTCTTTGCGCCGGTCGGGGTGGAGCGGGTTCCCAGTGCCGTTCGAGAGCCGAACGGTCGCCGGGATCGGATCGCCTTGCATGTGTGGCGCGCGCGTCAGTCGAGCAGCCTCCAGCGTTGCCGTGAACGTTCCCTTCGCACAGGCGCCGCGCGC
>DATGHY010000150.1:0-4210 GCA_035307625.1 Actinomycetota bacterium | reverse complement strand
TCCGCCCGACGTGCAGAGCCCGGTGACGTTTTATGCCGCGCTCGATCCCACGGCGCTCCCAGTAGAGGACCCCTCCGTCGATGTCTCCGTGACGCTGGGGTTCGTCGGCCCCGACGGGCAGATCTGGTGGGCACAGCGCATAGGCTCAACCGACTCGAGCCAATAGCCGGACGGCACCCAACTCCGGAACAACCCCATCCGGTTCTGTGTTACACCGGTACCGAACAAGGAGGCTGATGTGAGCAAGAAAGCCACGTTCGCTGCGGGCTGTTTCTGGGGAGTCGAGGCGGCGTTCCGCGAAACACCCGGCGTGCTCAACACTACCGTCGGTTACACCGGCGGGCGCACGAAGAACCCCTCGTACGAGCAGGTGTGCAGCCACACAACGGGCCACGCCGAAGCGGTCGAGGTTGAATTCGACCCGGACCAGATCTCGTACGACAAGCTGCTCGACGTCTTCTTCAGCATCCACGACCCGACGCAGAAGAACCGTCAGGGTCCCGACATCGGCGACCAGTACCGCACGGCGATCTTCGTCCACGACGACGAGCAAGCGAAGGAGGCTGAGGCTTCGAAAGAGGCCCACGCCACGGACTTCGCGCGCCCGATCGTCACGGAGATCACGCCGGCAACGACGTTCTACGCGGCGGAGGACTACCACCAGCGGTACCTGGAGAAGCGCGGGATGGCGAGCTGCGTGATCCCTGGGCAGGAAGTCGCGAACCGCCGCTAGCTCAGCGGCAGTGCTTCCTGCAGAACTGCGGAGGGTACGAGAACTTCGGCTGGGGAGACGGCTGCGGGAACGTGAAGCGACGGATGAAGTCGCCGAAGCCGAAGCCGCCGAAGCCGCCGATCACCTTCCCGTCGAAGTTCGGGGGAGCGAACTGAAGCACCGGGGTGTTCGCCGTCGCCGCTTCCATGAAGTACTTCCAGATGCGGCCGGCGAACCCACCGCCGGTCGCTTGGACGCCGTGAAGATCGGTCATCGCTTTGATGTTGCCGTTCTTGTCCGGCGGATAGCCGATCCACACCGCAGCCGACAGTCCGGGGTCCGGCGTGTAGCCGACGAACCAAACGTCGCGATGCTGCTCGGTCGTGCCGGTCTTTCCTGCTGCCGGGCGTGAGATCTTCGCCGGGGTTCCGGTTCCGCGATCGACGACGTTCTGGAGCACGCCGTTGACCTCGTCCGCGACATGCGTCGTGAACACGCGGGTCTCGTTCGGCTGGCGCATCGCGATGGTGGTGCCGTCGGGTGCGACGATCTTCGTCACCGCGACGATGTCGGGACGCATGCCGCGCGCGGCGAACGTTGAGTATGCGCGCGCCATCTCGAGCGGCGTCACGCCGAACGTGCCCAGCGTGATCGAGCAGACCGGTTGCATGGCGCTCGTGATGCCGGCATCTTGCGCCGCTTGGAGAGCAGCTTCCGGGCCTACCTTCGTCACCATCTGCGCGAAAACGGTGTTCACCGACTTCTCCGTCGCGGTCATCACGCTCATCCGCCCGAAGCCTTCGTTGTTGTAGTTGGAGGGTTGCCACGGGTTCCCATTGGGGTCGTTACAACGCGGATCGTGGATCGTGATGCGGCTCGGCCCGTTGTAGGACGACCTCACGGAGTATCCCTGTTGGAAGAAGGCAGCGAGCGTGAACGGCTTGAAGGTCGAGCCGACCGCGCGCCCGCCGCCGGGCGCTTCCTGCGTCGCGTAGTTGAAGCCGCGCGCGGCGAGGAGGTTGTTGAATTGACGTCCGCCGACCATCGCGCGGATCTGCCCGTCGGTCGTCATCGCGACCATGCCGACCTCAGGGTCGTCGGCGCGATTCAGGACCTTCATCACTGCGGCTTCGGCCGCTCTCTGCATGCGCATGTCGAGCGTCGTGTACACCTGTAGGCCGCCGCCGACGACCTGCTGATCGGTGAGGCCGAACCCGCCTTGGTCGATGGGAGTGCGCAGCAGTCGGCGGATGTACTCGACGAAGTACGCGGCTTGGACGGGCGCCTCTTTCGGCGTCTTCAGCCCGAGCGGCTGCGCGCGCGCAACGCGCAATGCGCGCGCCGAGATGTCGTGCATATCGAACATCGTTTGGAGCACGTCGTTGCGGCGCCCCAGCGCGAGCTTCGGCGCCTCGTCGTAGATCTCTGGCCCGCGGATGATGCCGGCGAGGTACGCGGACTGCGCGAGGGTCAGCTTGCTCGCGGGCTCGGCGAAATACGCTTCAGCCGCTGCCTCGATGCCGTACGCGCTGCGTCCGAAGTAGATCGTGTTGAGGTAGTCGTCGAGGATCTGTTCCTTCGAGTACTGGTTCTCCAGGCGCACGGCCAGCATCGCCTCGGTGAGCTTGCGGTGCACCGTGCGCGCGTTGCCGATCTGTTCGAACGCGTTGCGCGCGTACTGTTGTGTGATCGTCGAGCCGCCCTGTAGCGCGTCGCCGGCGCCGACGTCCGTGGTGAGCGCGCGCACGATCCCGCCGAGGCTGACGCCGCCGTGCTCGTAGAACCGCCGATCCTCTGCGGCGACCACGGCCTGACGGATCGAGAGCGGCATCTGCTTGCGCGAGATCGCGACGCGGTTCTCGTCGCCGTGGAGCACGGCGATCGGGTTGCCGTTCGCGTCGTAGATCGTCGTATTGGTCGGGACGAGGGGGGTTGCCGGCAGATCGCCCGGCCTGAACGAGCGCGCGGCGACGACGAGCGGCGATGCGATGAGTCCAAGGAACAGGGCGAAGCCTGCGATAAAGGCGAAGAGGCGGCCGACTTTGGACGCGTTCAGTGGAATGTCGTACACGGAGTTCCTATCTACCCAGGGAGAGCCTGTCGCACACCCACTTCACCTGGGGTAACGCGCGCGTAAACCGTCGATGAACGTCGTGAGCCGGTCGGCTAGGCCGGCGTCGTGGATCTCCAGGGTGTTTTCGGCGTTCTGTTCACCTGCGTGGGACAGGTTGTAGCTGCCGACGAAGACGACGTCGTCTGCAACCGTGGCTTTCGCGTGCATGAAGTCGTGCACCGTGCCTCGTCCCCACGGCGTCGACCGTTTTCCGCCGAACGGCGCGTGCGAGATCAGCGACTGGAACGCTGAGATCTTCCACCGTGCCGGATCGTCTGCTTTCCATTGCCCCAGGACCTCGTCCATCTGCGTCTCGTCGAACACGCCGGAGAGATCGACGGAGCGACTTGCAGCGATCTCCGCGAGCGTGCCGAGGATCGGTCCCGACGTGATCACCGGCGAGCAAACACGGATGCGTTTCTGCGCGCGCCCGAGCGCGCCGGCGATCCGGTGTGCGAGCTTGTGCGCGCGCCCCGGACAGAACAGGGGCGTGATTCCGGCGCCTTCCACGGTTACTTCGGGCGTGTCGAACTTCCCGCTGCCGTCGACGTGCTCGGTCGACCAAAGCTGCTCGAAATCTCTTGCGAACGCTGCGGCGAGGTCCGGGGAGTCCACCGCGATCATCACGTTCTCTTCGCGCGTCCACGAATCGTCGGTCCAGTTCGTCGAACCGCTGAAGACCTGCGCGCCGTCGCGCACGATGTACTTGTGGTGCATGAGGTTGGGGACCCCGGCGATGCCCTTCACGGGCACGCCCAGCGCTGCGACATCCGCCGAGTCGGTGCTGGGCGGCGGAGGCACCGGGATCGGCATCGCGTGGTCCACGTTGTACATGAGTCGAACCGCCACCCCGCGCGCGGCCGCATCCTTGAGTGCGCCGACCACGATCGTGGCCGTTGCGTCGGCCAGGTTGAAGTCGTACAGCGCGATGTCGAGCGTTTTCGTGGCGCCGGACAGGAACGCGCCGATGATCCGCGCGACGTCTTCCGCCTTCTGGCCGCCGTCCGTCAGCGTGTGGAGCTCGATCACTGCGCGTCGGCCTTGTGTGGTTGTACGACTGGCTCGCTGCGAGGGTCGGTTGGCTTCTTCTTCGACAGGACCGACTTGATGTGCGCGACGACGTCGTCCGGCTCGTCACAGACCTTGAAGAGCTCCAGGTCGTCTTCGGAGACCTTGCCTTCCCGAAGCACCGGGCCGCGAAGCCAGTCGATCAATCCTTGCCAGTACGACGAGCCGACGAGCGCGACGGGGAAGTGGAGGATCTTGCCGGTTTGGATCAGCGTGAGCGCTTCGAAGAGCTCGTCCGCTGTGCCGAAGCCGCCGGGGAAGACGACGAACCCCTCCGCGTACTTCACGAACATCGTCTTGCGCACGAAGAAGTAGCG
>DATGHY010000149.1:0-2812 GCA_035307625.1 Actinomycetota bacterium | reverse complement strand
CGACGACGCGGAACGACCTGGCGGGCACACCGACGACCGACACGGAGACCTCATCGCCGACGTTCTTGTGGATCCGTCGCAACGTCTTCGGCCCGAGCGCGATCTCGTCGGCCGTGCGGGGGCCGCGGCCACTTTCGATGGGGGGCAAGAACGTTTCGGCCTCCGGCGGAACAACCATCCCGTCCGCCGGAACCCCATCGATGAGGAATGGTATGCCTGCACTCAAAGGGGCCGCACTTTCCACGTTGGGATCTGCGCGCGCGGCCGCGATCGCTTGAGCGAACTGCTTCGGCGAGACATTGTCCCACCCGACGCCTTCGTCCCACGTTTGGCCGTAGAGCCGCGGGGTGTCGAGCAGATACCGGAGGCTCGCGCCGAAGCTCAATGTGATCGTTAAGGCGGCGATCGCAAGCACGACGCCGGCGATCGTCGTACGTACCGGCACAGCGGTTCGGCCGCGGCCCGGCTCGAGCGCAAGTCGCATGCCGACGACCGCGGGCGCGGACGCGCCTGCGCGTGTCAGTGCTTCGACGGAACGCGACGTTCGCTCGGCACCCGATTCCGCGCGGCCGAACACTTCGTCGCGCTCGGCGAGGCGTGCAGCGCGCACGCACGGTATCAACACGAGGAGCATGAGCACGACGAGCGCGAGAATCGCTCCTCCGCCCAACGCAACGAGATCGAAGTGGACGCCCGGGTTGGGATCCGCCGCGCGCGCTAAACCGGTCGGCGCAATAGGCGAGAGCGCGATGGCGATCGGGATCGCAAGAGCGATACCGGCAACGGAAAGGATCGATGCCCGGATCACCCCGAGCCCGAAAAGCTCCCGTCGCGTCATCCCGAGCGCGCGCAACGCCGGATAGTCCACACCCTCCGCCATCGCTTGCCGGCCGAGCGTTTGGCCGAGCACGAGAGCGGCGACGATCGCAAGGAAGAGCGCGAACAGTTCGAGAGCAACCGCTTGGAGATGGAAGGATCGCTCGACGTTGCGCGCGAGGTCCTCTTGGCGGTACCCGATTACCGGGAATCCATGCGAGATCGCGCCGAGGGATCTCAGGAAGGCCGGCATGTCGGCAGGCCCGCGCTTGAGCCGGACGAAGGTGTACGGGAACGCGCCAAAGCTTTGGTACTTCTCGTAGAACGCAGCAGAGAAATGGACGCGCGGCGGACCAAGGTCCGAGTAAGGCGGGAACTCGCCGGGCACCGCGATGATCCCGGTAACCGTGAATTCGGTCGGCACGATCTTCGGGGTGGCGGTGGATTGGTCTACGAGTCGGACGGTGATCGTCCCGCCGACGCGTGCGTGCAACGTCGACACGACGGCAACCGGGACTGCAACTTCGGTCGCACTCTCCGGAAGACGCCCCGCGACGATCCTGGCGGTGTTGAACGAGCGATCCATCCGGGTGTCCGGCGAAGCGATCCCACCCGGCGTGCCGTTCGGTCCGTCGAAGAAATACTCGGTGAGAAGGTCCGCGACCTCGGGTAGCGAACGCACCTGCTCGAGCGTCATCGGCTTGTTGAGCGGGAACAACGAGACGGGGTGCGGCCCGACGCCGAGCAGGAATTGATCGAAGGGGTGACTGATCTTCAGCAGCCGTTGGTACGCGGTATCGGTGCGGCGCGCACCTGCCGCCGTCGCGAACGTCAGCCCCGCGAACGCGGCGAGGAGAAGGGCAAGGCCGAGCCAGCCGCGCCATCGCGCGCGCAACTCGGCACCGAGCCGAAGACGGATCGCCCCCATTCCAGAACAAACCGTACGGGGGTGCGCGCTCCGGGAGAAGAGGGGCGGCACGCATGTTGGGCGCGTGGAGGCACTACCCGCTGCGTGAGGCCCTGGCCCCTGAGCAAGCGGGGGGCGGGAGCACCGCCCCCCGCCGCCTGGCCGGGTGTGCCTGGGGCTTAACGGACGAGCCTGAGACCGGTGTCCTCGTTGTGGAGGGCGTCGGCTGCTCGTCCAAGCATTACCGCCGCGGCTGCCATGTGCTGCAAAGCTTTCATGTTCGGCGAGCCGGTGCTGCCGAGATAATTCTTCGCGGCCCGCTCGATCACATCGACTGCGACCTCGAGGCCGCCGAGAACCTTCTCGGATAGCTCAGCGTTCGTCATGAGGATTCCCGCGCGCCGAGCGATGCGGGCGTGGCCGATCCGGATCCCAAGGGAAGCTGCCTTCCGAGAGCATGCTCGGATGGAGGATCCGTACCGGGCGACGCTCGCCGCGCGCGCGGTGGAAATGAAGAACCTTGGCGTCGTCGCTGTTGTCCAGAACGACGAGACGGATGAGAGGTCGTTCGGAGGCCTCGGACTTGCTCCGCAACTCTCGAACCGTACCCACGCCTCGAGGGTAGCGAGCCTATCTGACCGGCAGGCAGAGTCTGTTCGACGGTTGTGTGAACACGCGGCGAACGCTGCGTGTTATCCCTGCAGGAGCTGCTCGACGCGCGCGCGGATCTCGTCGCGGATCGCGCGCACCTCGTCCATCGGCTTGCCTTTAGGATCGGGCAGAGCCCAGTCCTCGACTTGCGTATAGAGGATCGCCGGACAGGCCGCGTCATCGACCGCACATCCCATCGTGAACACGCGATCCGCGGACGCGACCAATGCATCGTCGATCATCCTTCCGGCGTGCTCGGAAACATCGATGCCGACTTCCTTCATCGCGAGCACGACTTCGGGATGCGGCGCGTCTTGTGGGATCGTGCCGGCGCTGATGCCCTCCGCTTCGCCGTTCGACAACGCGTTCGTGAACGCCTCCGCCATCACCGAGCGGCCTGCGTTGTGCACGCAGACGAACAGATAACGCTTCATGCGT
>DATGHY010000148.1:0-14502 GCA_035307625.1 Actinomycetota bacterium | reverse complement strand
GAGGAAGGTCGGTGGATGGATGACCGTATCGGGGCCGACCCTTACGGTCGGATCGATGTAGGTGAGGTCGGGGTCGACGATCGTGACACCGGCGGCCATGAGCGCGGCGTTGGTTCTTTGTCTCAGAAGCTTTGCCGCCGTCGCGAGTTGTGCTCGGTCGTTGATGCCGAGGATCTCGCTGGGGTCGGGCGCTGTCTTCGCGAGGACCTTCTCGCCCTTCTCTTTGAGGATCGAGATCACGTCGGTGAGGTAGAACTCCTTCTGCTTGTTCGAGCGCTCGACCTTCGTGAGTGCGGAGCGGAGGGCTGCTCGATCGAAGACGTAGATCCCGCCGTTGACTTCTTGGATCGCGCGCTCCGTCGAGGTGGCGTCGGTCTGCTCGACGATCTTCTGGACATCGTTCTTGGTGCGGACGATGCGGCCGTAGCCGGTGGGGTCATGAAGCGTCGCGGTGAGGATGGTCGCTGCCGCCTTCTGCGCGCGGTGGTACGCGAGGAGGCTCCGGAGAGTCTTGACGGTGACGAGCGGCGTGTCGCCGGGGACGATGAGGACGTCGCCGGTGAAGTTTTGGAGGGCTTCGTCGCCGGTGCGCGCGGCGTCGGCGGTGCCGAGCTGCTTGTGTTGCCTCGCGGCGACGAGTGGAGTCTTGGTCATCGTGGCGGCGGCTTGTTGCACTTGATCGGCGTTGCGTCCGACGACGAGGACGATTTTCTGCGGCTTGAGACTGGCGACGGTGTCGAGGATCGGGGCGAGGATCGGGCGCCCGCAGAGGTCGTGGAGGACCTTGGGGGTCTTCGATTTGAACCGCTTGCTCTCGCCGGCGGCCATCACGATGGCGGCGAGCGCGCGGGCTTGGGGTTTCGGCATCAGCTTGCGCGCGCGGCGAGGTAGGGGGTGGGCGGTTCGAAGAGCGTGGCTGGGCCCCCAGGATTCGAACCTGGACCGGACGGACCCAAATTCCGCCGTGCTGCCGTTACACCAGGGCCCAATGCTTCAACGATCCCTTCATACCAACCGGCAATCCACCGGTACAGCTCAGTACCTCTCCTAACGTTGATTGTAAGGCACCCAACATATGAGGAGCCGGAGTTCTTCCTCACGGTTCGAGGATTGTGCTTCTTCAGTGTTGGGCGCCTAAATTCTCCTTCGGCAACTCCCACTTCTGAAGCCCAAAAGCGCAGGGCGGCTGCGTAGTCCGCATTCTCGTGAATCATGATCCTAAAGATCATGTCCTCACGGGCAACGCCATGAGATTCAAGCCATCGGACGAACAAGCGCACCATGGTCGCGTCGGAATTAACGAATTGCACATGATCCCTTTGACGCCAAGGTTTGGATTTCGAGCCCTCCGCCCAGTAAGCGACGACGCCGGCAATCAGCAGCTCCCTCTCCGACAGTTCGCCGATCTGCGCTGCGGCTTCAGCCCGAATCCGCCGCTGAGTGGCGATCCTGCGCGCCCGCAGCGCCGTTGCGCGCCTCTGGCCCGCGTCCGTCCGCTTCCTTTCAAGCAGCGCGCGCTGCTCCTCACTTATGGGCACATCCTTCAGCCACAGCGACAACGTGCTCTTCGAAACCGGAACCTCCGCTCGTATCTCTCGATACGAGCGACCCTCCTGCCTCATCCTCCTCGCCACCACACGCAAGTCGTCCTTCGCGCGCGGACGCTTCGTCCACTCCGGATTCGGGATGTCCTTCGTCCAATCCGAGATCGTCCGCGGTGACTTCACGGCAAGCATCTGCGCGATCTGCGGAGTCGAGAATCCCAGCCACCGTAGCTCGCGCGCTTTCCGAATCTTCAGCTCGTGGCGTTCACAACTCATGCGAACAAAGTACAACGCGAGTGTGACAGAAAAGCACTGAAACTCCGCGCGGGAAAGGAAGGCTCACGCCTCGATGATCTTCGGCCCATGGTCCACCGAATGTGCGACTTCGACGCGCGCGAACTCCCCTTGCACCGCCGCAGCAACCGAAACTGCGTGCGCTTCGTCGCGCGCTAAGCCCAGCCACGTCGGTCCGCTCCCCGCCAGGATCACGCCGAGCGCGCCGGCTGCTCCCAATGCGTCACGTCCCGAGCGGATCTGCGGTGCAAGAGACAGGGCCGCGCGCTCCAAGTCGTTCCGCAAGGCGTCCGCCAGCCGCGACACGTCTGCGCGCGCAAGCGCATCGGCAACGTCGTACGGATCTTCGACCCGCCCGCCGCCGAGCCGCTCGTATTCCTCGTACACGTCGGCCGTCGAGAGATGCGCGCCCGAGATCCCGATCACCCACCACACGGGCGTCGGGCACGGCAGCACCGACAGGTTCTCTCCGGCGCCGCGCGCGGCCGCCGTTCCACCCCGCACGCAGAAAGGAACGTCGGCGCCGAGGCCCGCGCCCATCTTCTCCAACGCTTTCTTCGAAACCCTCGCTTCCAGCAGCTCGTTCATACCGACCAGCGTCGCTGCCGCGTCCGCGCTCCCACCGCCGAGCCCCGCAGCAACGGGGATGCGCTTGTCGATCGAGATCGCAAGGGGCGTGCCGGGGTGCAACGAGTTGAACGCGCGCGCCGCGCGCAACGCGAGATTGCTTTCGTCTTCGGGCGCCGCGCCCGCGGGTTCAACCGAGACACCGAACGAGTCCGCCGGCGTCAGCGTCACGCCGTCGAAGAGCGAAACGGCCTGCATCACCGATTCGATCTCGTGAAGCCCGTCACCGCGACGCGCGCCGACCGTCAGGAACAGATTGATCTTCGCCGGCGCGCTCAGCTTCATCGCTTCACGGGAAGCGCGCGCGCGATCGCGGCGAACTGCGGCACACCGAGCGTCTCCGCGCGCGCCTCACCGGGAACGTCCGCTCGTGCCAGCGCGCGCTCGACCTGCTCGGCGCCCCACCCGCCACCGCGCAGTGCGCGCCTGATCGTCTTCCTCCGCTGCGCGAAGCCCGCTTCGATGACCGAGAACAGGCGCGCGCGCGCAACGCGTTCCGACGGCCGCGCGCGCCGTTCGATCTGCACGACGACCGACTCGACGTCCGGGACTGGATAGAAGACTCTGCGCGACACGCGTGCCGCGATACGCGCCGAGGCCAAGAACGCGATCTTCGCGCTCACGGCGCCGTACGCATCGTCGCCCGGCGCCGCGGCTAGCCGCTCGCCCACCTCTTTCTGAACCATCACGGTGTACGACTGTATCGCCGGTGCCCCGGCGAGCAGATCGAGAACGAGCGGCGTCGCGATCTGGTACGGCAGGTTGGCAACGAGCTTCGTAGGCCGGCCACCGAGCAATCGCTTGTAGCCGACCTTCATCGCGTCCGCGATCACGAGATCGACATGATGCCCCGACAGCGTCTCGTCGAGCACCGGCTTCAGCGAGCGATCGACTTCGACGGCGATCACGCGCGCTCCCGTCTCGGCGAGAGCCAGTGAAAGGGCTCCGAGGCCTGGGCCGATCTCGAGCACCTGATCGCCGCGCGCCACGCCGGCGATCGATACGACCTTCCGAAGCGTGTTCGCATCCGTGACGAAGTGCTGGCCGATCGATGTCTTCGGCCGTAAGCCGTGGCGCTCCAGCAGCGCGCGCGTCTCGCGGGGCCCGATCACGAAGACCAGCCGAACAAGCGCGCCGCGTTCTCGGACGTCGCGCGCGCAACCTCATCGTCGGGAACGCCCTTCACCGCGGCGATCGCCGACGCAACAAGCGAAACATACGCGGGCTCATTCGGCTTGCCCCGGTGCGGCACAGGCGTCAGGAACGGCGCATCGGTCTCCACCACGATCCGATCCAGCGGCGCCAACGCCGCCGCTTCGCGCAATGCAGCCGCATTCTTGAACGTCACCACGCCGGCGAACGAAAGCGACGCTCCGGCGTCCAGCGCGCGCCGCGCCTCCACCGGCCCGCCGCTGAAGCAGTGGAACACCACGCGCTCCGGCGGCCCCGCCGACGCCACGATCGAGAACGTGTCGTCCCACGCCTCGCGCGAGTGGATCACAAGTGCTTTGCCGACCCGGCCCGCGATCTCAACCTGCTTCGCGAAGACCTCTCGTTGCTTCTCCCGCGGTGAGTTGTCGTAGTGATAATCGAGCCCCGTCTCGCCCACACCGACCACTCGCTCTTCGGTCGATGCAAGCTGCTCGATATACGAAAGCAATTCATCGCTTTGATCCTTGGCGTCGTGAGGATGCAATCCGACCGTCGCCCATATCTGCCCATGCGTTCGAGCAGCCCTCACCGCCCACTCGCTGCTCGCGCGATCGACACCGATCGTCACCGCGCGCTCAACACCGGCCGCGCGCATCCGCTCCAGCGCAGCGTCGAGGTCCTCGACCATGTCGAGATGGCAGTGCGTGTCGACGAGCATGCCGCCCTAGGCGTCGACGCGCGGGAACAAGGACTCGCCCTTCGACACCTTCGTGCCCGGCACGAGCCCGCCCCATCGCCCTACGGCCGGCAGCCGCTGCGAATCCAACGAGTCTTCGATCCCCAAGGACGCCCACAAGCGGCCGCTCGCCTCAGGAGTGAACGGCGACAGCAGCACGGCGAGCAGCCGAAGCACCTCGGCCGCGGTGTACAGGATCGCGTCGACGCGCTTGCGTTGTGAAGGCTCCTTCGCCAGCTTCCACGGCGCCGTTTGCACGAGATACTGGTTCGCCTCGCGCACGATCGTGTCGATCGCTTCGAGGCCTTCGTGGAACGCGAACCGTTCCAACGCGTCGTCGTATGCGACGACGGCCTTTTCCGCAACCGAACGGATCGAGCGCTCCGGATCCTGCTCGCCACCTGAGGGATCCGGGACTGCGCCGCCGGCCGTCGACTCGATCAGCGCGAGCACGCGGCTCGCGAGGTTGCCGATCCCATTGGCCAGCTCGGCGTTATACCGAGCTACCATCGACTCCCAGCTGAAGTTGCCGTCTTGACCGAACGCGATGTCGCGCAGGAAGTAATACCGGAACCCGTCGACACCGAACGTTTCGATCAGCGTGTCCGGATGGATCCCCGTCAGCTTCGTCTTCGACATCTTCTCTCCGCCGACGAGCAGCCAGCCATGCGCCACCACGAGGTCCGGCGGATCGACTCCGGCCGCGTGCAGCATCGCCGGCCACGTCACCGCATGGAAACGCAGGATGTCCTTGCCGACGAAGTTCACGCCCGGCCAGAACGTCTTGAAGAGCTCCCCGTCCGGGTAGTCGAGCGCGGTGATGTAGTTCAGGAGCGCTTCGACCCAGACGTAGATCACGTGCTTCGGGTCCCACGGGATCGGGATGCCCCAGCTGAACGTCGAACGTGAGATCGATGTGTCCTGCAGATCTTGGGCGAAGCTGATCACTTCGTTGAGTCGCGACTGTGGGTACACGGGCGCCGGCGTGCGCGCGTAGTACTCGTTGATGAGCCAGTCTTTGTACTTCGAGAGGCGGAAGAAGTAGTTCTCTTCCGACACGACCTCGACCGGGATCCCGTGGATCGGACACTTGCCGTCGACGAGCTCTTCGGGTTTGTAGAACTCCTCACACGAAACGCAGTACAGGCCTTCGTACTTCGCGAGGTACACGTCGCCCGAGTCGTAGAGCCGCTGCCAGAACTCCTGCACTCTCGTCTTGTGGCGCTCTTCTGTCGTGCGGATGAAATCGTCGTTAGAGATGTCTAAACGCTTCCACAGCTCTTTCCAAGCCGGAACGATCGAATCGACCCATTCCTGAGGCGAACGTTCGTTCTCCTCCGCGGCCCGCGCCACCTTCTGGCCGTGCTCGTCTGTGCCCGTCAGGAACCGCACTTCCAGGCCTTTTAGGCGGTGGAAGCGTGCGGCGACGTCCGCCGCCACCGTCGTGTAGGCGTGGCCGATGTGGGGGACGTCATTTACGTAATAGATAGGGGTCGTGACGTAAAAACGGCTGTTCACGGCTGCTCCTCTACAGGGAAAAGGAACCCGGAAGAAGAAGGATTACTCACCGGAGGATGGGGCATTATAGGGGAGAACGTGGAAGACACGGACTCGATATACCGAGGTGAGACGATGGCACCGAGAGCCACGGGCGTTAGCCGCAAGGTCGATGATCTTGGCCGCATCGTGCTGCCCGCGGAGTTGCGTCGGTCCTTCGATATCCGAGAGGGCGACCACGTTGAGATCGCGGTCGAAGACGACCATATCGTTCTCTCAAAGCGACGTAGTCTCTGCACATTCTGCGGCAGCGCGGACGGCCTGCGGTCCTACCGAGAACATCAGGTCTGCAGCAACTGCCTGACCGAGCTGAAGCGTTTCTAACCCCCTTCGCCGGGGGCGTGATCCAAGACGGCTTGGTAGACGACCTTTTTCGGCACGCCATTACGTGCCGCGACTGCGGCGATGGATTCGCGCTTGCCGGAACCGGCGTCGATCTCCGCCGCGACTTGGCCTGCGAGATCGGCGGGGTCCGATGAGGGCCGCTCGATCGCGCGCGCGCCTTCGATGACGATCGTGACCTCACCGCGCGCACCATGGTCGGCGAACCGGCCGGCCAGCTCGGCCAAGGTCCCACGGACGACTTCTTCGTGGACCTTGGTGAGCTCGCGCGCCACGGCCGCCTTCCTCGGTCCAAGTCCGTCCGCGAGCGCGCGCAGCGACTCGACCAGCCGGTGCGGCGCTTCGAAGAGCACCAGCGTTCGCTCCTCGCTCGCCAACGATTCGATGCGACGGCGACGCGCGGTTGCGGTTCGAGGCAGGAAGCCGTCGAACACGAAGCGCGCGGTCGGGAGGCCCGACGCCACAAGCGCCGCCGGCACCGCCGACGGACCTGGGATCACCTCGACACGGAGCCCAGCCTCGACGCACGCTTCGATCACGCGGTGGCCGGGGTCCGACACCCCAGGCATCCCGGCATCGGTCACGAGCGCAACGTGCGATCCGCCCGCCACCGCGCGCACCAGCTCGGGCACGCGCGCGCGCTCATTCCGCGCATGGACGGCGAGCAGCTTCGCGTGGCCCCGGTCCGGAACCGCGCGCTGCAACAGCACCCGGGTCACCCGCGTGTCCTCGCACGCGATGATGTCCGCGCGCGCCAGCGTGCGCGCCGCGCGGGGTGAAAGGTCGTCGAGATTGCCGATCGGCGTCGCGACGACGGAGAGGATCCCGCTCATGGCGCGGCGACCCTGTGCATCGCCGTTCCCACACGCGTTCTTATACTGTACGCGCGACCTCCCCGACCCCGAGCTGTGCCCTGAATGAACGACGACCCGCGCGTTCCCGATAGCGACGAGCAGCCCGAATCAGAGCGCGTCCTGCACGCGCCTGGCATCGACATCGTTACGACCGAGACTCGCTACGACCGGCTCCGGGGTGATCGGAAGACGCCTCCCAAGCTGCGCCGCATAGACATCGCCGTGCTCCTGCTCCTCCTCGTTGCGACCGGCCTCACACGATTCGTGCGCCTTGGTGAGCCTGGCAAGGTCCTGCCTGCGACCGACCCGGCCTGCACCGCAGCCCCTCCGCTCAACGGAACGTGCTACGAGCCGATCCCGACGGACGAGGTTCACTACATCCCCGACTCCCGTGACGTGATCCGTTACGGAACCGAGAGCGACTCCCGCGTATCGGCGGCGGACGGTGCGTATGTCGTGCACCCACCCGTCGGGAAGTGGTTCATCGCGGCGGGGATGAAGCTGTTCGGCGACAAGCCGTTCGGCTGGCGCTTCTTCGGCGCAGTCTTCGGCACGCTTTCCGTCTTCATCATGTATCTGCTCGCGCTTCGTTTGTGGGCGTCGCCCTGGTGGGCTGCCGCAGCGGGGACGCTGCTCGCGACAGACGGGCTTTGGTTCGTGCAATCCCGCATCGCGATGCTCGACATCTACGTCGCGGTGTTCATCTTGGCCGGGATGTGGCTGCTCGTCGTCGATCGCGACGTGACGCAGCCGGATCATCGAGGCTTCCGCTGGTGGCGGATCGGCGCCGGTGCGATGTTCGGTCTCGCGTTGGCGTCGAAATGGGACGCGCTCCCCTTCATCGCGGTGGGGATCGCGTCGACGCTCGCGTGGGACGCCGTTCGTTCGAAAGACTCACGGGAAGGCCGGTACGTCTACAAGATCGTCGGCGTGATCGGCTCGCTCGTTCTGCTTCCGGTCGCGATCTACGTCGCGACGTACACGCCGTGGTTCTTGGACAGTCATCGGTACAACCTGCCCCAATGCAACGAGCCCACGACCACGTTCTCCCTCGGGATCTACCACGTCGGCGGACTTCCCGGTAAGTGGCTGTGTTGGCAGCACGAGGTCTACAACTTCCACTCCAACCTTGCGAAGTACAACACGACGATCGATCCGACGACCCATCAAACGATAAAGACGCCCGGGCACCCGTACTACGGCGAGGCGTGGTCATGGGCGTACATCGGCCGGCCGGTCGCGCACTACTACTCGTCGACCGGGAGCGGACCGGGTCAGAAGGAATCAGAGATCCTCGGCTTACCGAATCCTTTGATCTGGTGGCCGGGCTTCTTCATCGGTTTCATCGCGCTCGCGTGGTGGACGTACAAGCGAGATACGACGGCATCGTTCTTGTTCGCGCTGTTCGTCGCGGGATGGTTCCCGTACCTCATACTCGGCGACGCGCTGAACAAACCCGTCTTCATGTTCTACGCCACGCCGTTGGTTCCGTACGTCGTCGCGGCCGTCATTCACGTCCTGTACCGGTGGGTCCGGCGATGGCCGAGCCTCGTCCCGTACGTCGTCGGTTACGTCGTCGCATGCGTCGGCGCTTTCGCATACTTCTATCCGATCCTGGCCGCCGTTCCTATCCCGTACGCCGGCGCATTCGGCTGGGCGCGCCACATCTGGTTCAGCGACCGCTTCAAGGTCTTGTGGATCAAGGGCGATTGCACGGCAGCCAACAAGATCAAGGTTCTCTGCTGGATCTGAGGGCTCCCGGCCAACCCGGGGCTATTATTTGGCCCGCTGGGGAGCGAAGGAGGAGCGATGGCGGCTAAAACGCCGGTCGACATGCTTGCTGCGGTCGAGTTGTTCAACGTCCTTACGAAGAAGGAAGTGAAGAAGATCCACGACGCCGGCAAAGAGGTGTCGTTCCCTGCAGGGCGCAAGATCGTGTCCGAAGGAGAGACGGCCGTCGGATTCCACCTGATACTCAAGGGCAAAGCGAAGGTCACCGTGAACGGCCGTTTGCGTGCAACGCTGGGCCCCGGCGATTACTTCGGCGAGATGGCGATCATCGACCGCGGCCCACGGTCGGCAACCGTCACGGCCGACTCCGACGTGCAGACCCTCGGTATCGCATCGTGGGACTTCATGCCGGTCCTCAGCGAGAACTTCGAGATGTGCCGCAAGATCATGGTCGAGCTGTCGCGCAGGTTGCGCGGCGCGGAGAAGTCGCTCACCCACTAGATGCACTTCACCAACGCAGAGAAGGTTCTGATCGTCGGGGGCACACTCAGCCTCATCTTTTCCTTCGCGATGGGATTCATCTTGTCGCGCGCGCGCCTCAAGGACCCGTCGGCGGATCACTCCTGGCTCTTGCAAGCACACCGCGTGGCATTGTGGGAAGGCTTCATGCTGCTCGGCCTCGTTTTCGCGGTTGAGCTGTCGACGCTTTCGCAAGGTCTGGAGACGCTGGCCGCATGGCTGCTTGTGGCCGCTGCCGCCTTGCAAGCTGCCTCCGCGATCGCGAACCTCGTGCAGGGCATCCCGGACCAATTCGTCGAGCGGCGTCTCGGTTACCAGCTCGCAGCCACGAACGCCGTTCTCGCCACCATCGGTTTGGTGATCCTGCTCGTCGGCGTCTTTAAAGGGCTGTAAGCGCGTCGCCCGTGTAGGCGCGCGCGCAATTCCGCCCGGCCTGCTTGGCCGCGTACAAGGCAAGATCTGCCCGGTGCAGCAAGTCCGTGAGCGAGTCAACGCCGTCGGCCGAGGCGACGCCGATGCTCAAGCTGATCGGGATGACTTCGTCCGCGTACAGCACGGGCGTTCCACGAACTGCGACGCCGACCCGTTCCGCAACTGCGAGTGCGCCCTGGATATCGATCTGGGGAAGCAGCGCGACGAGCTCGTCACCACCGTAGCGACCGATCAGGTCGAAGCCGCGCATCCGGCGGAGGCACGTCGACCCGACTGCATGAAGAACGGCGTCGCCACCGGCGTGGCCGTAGCGGTCGTTCACTTCCTTGAAATGGTCGATGTCGAACATCATCGCGACGAACGGGACGCCGAACCGTTTCAGCCGCTCGAATTCAAGGTCGGCAGCGTCGAAGAAATCGCCACGGTTCCGCAAGCCGGTGAGCGAGTCCGTCGTCGCCATCGTTTGCAGCGCATTCATCAAGCGGCTGTTGTCCCTCATGACCGTGGCTTGGCGCCCAAGGACCAGCGCAGTGATCAGAACCGAGATCCCGATCAAGGCGCCGAGCGGATACAGGGCTTCCTTGTGGCCCGCGTACAGCATGAGGCCGAACGCGATCGCGATAGCTGCGTAAGGAAGCTTGCTGACTCGACTGCCGTGCGCGGGGCGGTGTGGTCCCACCTCCGTCGGCCGCTTCAGTCCTACGTAGTGATACTGGGCTGCCACGACCATCAAGAATTGCGCGACCATCCATAGGCTGTCGGGCCAATCCCCACCTGCGTAGCTCGTGTTCAAGTTGTAGTAGCCGAACCCGATGTCGGCGATGACGAACAGGCCGAGCCCGACCGCCAAGATCGCGAGCGCGCGCCGGCAGCTCTCGGCAGGACCGCGCAGCATGATCGCCGCGATACCGAACACCAGGACGAGATCGCCCACTGGATAGGCCAGCGAGATCGCTTTGGCGAAGAACCCATCGCCGCTCGCGCGCGCGGTCGGACCGAGAACGAAGAACCACACGACCATCAGTGCGCTGAGCAGAACGGTGAGACTGTCGAGCCAGAATTTCGCCCGGTCGATCTTCCCCCGCACACCGACGGGGAATCGCAGCAGGCCGATAAGAAGCAACGGATAGAACGCGAGATAGAACGCGTCGGCGACCGACGGGAAGGGCGGCGAGCTTTGGAAGTTCTCGAGATAGAACCAGAGCGTGTCGCCGACCCAGTAACAGAGGAAGGCCGCGCCGACGATGATCCACGCTTGCCGCGTGCGCGAGTCACTTCCCGATGCGCGCGCAGTTCGCCACGCGAGGATCGCGCCGCACAAGCTGAGCGGGAGGAACGCCGCGTCGCTGATGATCCTGCGGTGGCTCTCTCCGCCCCACCCGGCACGCTGCCAGATCAAATATCCAACGGCGAGCAGCCCGAGCGCGATGGTGAGCTTGCCGCCCCAATCCCCGAGCCAAGGCCGGATCGAATTGCGCGAAGGGGCAGGGCCGTCTTCGGTCGGCCCCGTCGTTGGGGTGTGCGTCATCAGATCCACTCCGGCCCCTTTGCCGTCTTTTCGGTTTATCGGACCCCGCCGGACCCGAGTTAATGGGTAGAGTGGAGGGCCTTGGCCTGGTCAAACGCGACCAAAGTGCCGTCGCGAGCCGTATCCTGGGCCGCCGTGAGAGCGATCACCCTCGACGACGTCGCCCGCATGCCACGCCCGGGTACCACCGGGCCTGAGCAGATCTCGTTCTCCAACGACGGCAGGATGCTGACGTTCCTTGCCCCTCCACACGGTGATTCGAGCTTGGCGCGGGTCCTCTGGAGCCACGAGGTGGAGACCGGGAAGCAAGAGGTCCTGTTCGCGCCGCGGGGGACGGGGGTTACCGACGCTTCGGTCTCCCGAGAGGAGGCCCTCCGGCGCGAGCGGATGAGGCAGACCACTGCCGGGGTCACCTCTTATCGGTGGGCCGAGCGCGCGCCGGTGATCATCGTGCCGCTCCTCGGCAACATCTGGCTGATCGAAGACGGCGCGCCGCGCGTCGCCGGAGAGCGCGCGACCGACCCACAGATCTCACCCGGCGGCGAGCGCGTTGCGTTCGTACGCGACGGCGAGCTGTGGGTGTTGGAGGTCTCGAGCCACCAAGAGCGCCGGCTCACCTTCGACGCCGAACCGCACCTAACGAACGGCCTCGCCGAGTTCGTCGCTCAAGAAGAGCTCGCACGTTTCCGTGGGTTCTGGTGGAGCGCCGACGGAAAGCTGCTCGCGTTCGAGCAGGCCGACGAGCGACACGTCCCACCGTTCGTCATCCCGCACTGGGAGGGCGACACGCCGGATACCGAAGAGCACCGCTACCCGTTCGCCGGGAAGGAGAATGCGCATGTCCGGCTCGGGGTCGTCGCGGCCACCGGCGGCGAGACGGCGTGGATGGACCTCGGCGATGCGGAATATCTCGCGCGCGTCGATTGGCATCCGGACGGGCGGCTCTTCGCGCAGCTGCTCGACAGGCATCAACGACGGCTGGAGCTGCGCGCGTTCGATCTGTCGAGCGGCAAGGGCGAGACCGTTTTGGTGGAGGAGTCGCAGACGTGGGTCAACCTGCACAACGATCTGCGGTTCGTCGGCGACGGCGGTGAGTTCATCTGGAGCAGCGAGACGACGGGGATGCGCCGGCTCGAGCTGCGCGCGCGCGACGGGTCGCTGGCGCGCGCGCTCACCGACGGGACGTGGCCCGTCGATGGCGTAGCCGCACTGGACGATCAAAGCCGCCGTCTCGCGTTCCACGGAAGCCCGGATCCACGCGAATCGCATGTGTGGATCGTCGGTCTGGACGACGGTGAACCCGAACGCGTCGACACCGAGCCCGGCTTCACCACCGCCGTGTTCTCCAACGACTTGAGCGCGCGTGTCGAGACGACGCACTCGCGCACGAAGCCGTTGACCGTGACGTTGCGCGCGCCCGAGCGCACGCTGCACGCGCCGGCCGAGATCGACCTCGAGCTGATAACGCCGGAGCTGTTCTCGTTCGAGAACCGTGAAGGGACAACGCTGCACGGCGCGCTGTTCCGGCCGGCGCAGCTTCCGGCGCCGCTCATCGTGTGGGTCTACGGAGGGCCGCACGCGCAAGTCGTTCAAGATTCGTGGGCGCTGACTGCCGACATCCAAGCGCAGTACCTCGCGGCGCAAGGATTCGCCGTCATGCGGGTCGACAACCGCGGGTCCGCGCGCCGCGGCCTCGATTTCGAAGCGCCGCTGAAGGATCGGCTCGGCACCGTGGAGGTCGCGGACCAGGTCGACGGCGTGCGTTTCGCGATGGCGCAGGGCTGGGTGGACGGCGCGCGCGTCGGCATGACCGGTTGGAGCTACGGCGGGTTCATGACGCTGATGTGCATGCTGCGCGAGCCGGACACGTTCAAGGTCGGCGTCGCCGGTGCGCCGGTGACCGCGCACGACGGCTACGACACCGCGTACACGGAACGCTATCTAAGTCTGCCGTCCGAGAACCCCGACGGGTATCACGATGGAAGTCCGATCACACACGCGCAAGCGTTGCGCGGCAAGCTCATGATAGTGCACGGGATGATCGATGAGAACGTTCACTTCCGGCACACCGCGCGCTTCGTCGAAGCCTTGTCGAAAGCGAACGCGTCGTGCGATCTCCTGATCTATCCGAGCGGCCGGCACGGACTCCGCAGCGAAGCCGACCGCCGGCACATGCATGAGCGTGTCGTGAACTATTTCAAGGCACACCTGTAGTAGGTCTCCCCGAGACGAGCGCGCGACGCTTGCGTCGGGCTACGAGCCGAACGCGGGGATGATCGACTTGTACTCCAGGTACTCCTCGAGTCCTTCCTTGCCGAACTCCCGCCCGATGCCCGACGACTTGTAGCCGCCGAACGGCGCAACGAAGTCCATCAGGTACATGTTGACGGCGTACGTTCCAGTCCGAACGCGGCGCGCGACGTCGATCCCGTGCTGCGTGTCCGAGGTCCACACCGAACCGGCGAGCCCGTAGTCACTGTCGTTCGCGAGGCGGATCGCATCTTCTTCGTCGTCGTACGGGATCACCGCAACGACGGGGCCGAAGATCTCTTCGCGCGCGATGCGCATGTCGTTGCTGGCGCCTGCGAATAAGGTCGGCTGGACGTACCAACCTTTGTCCAAGCCGCTCGGCCGGCCGTTCCCGCCGACCACCACGCGCGCGCCTTCCTCTTGCCCGAGAGCGATGTACTTCTCGACGCGGTCTTGCTGGCGCTGCGCGACGAGCGGCCCGACGTCGGTCGTCGGATCCGCAGGGTCGCCCACGCGGAGGCCGCCGACCATCGAGGCGATCGCATCGACCGTCTCGTCGTAGCGCGCGCGGCTCGCGAGGATGCGCGTCTGCGCGACGCACGCCTGGCCGTTGTTCATGAACGACGCAAGCTGCAGACCCGTCGCGAGCACACCGAGGTCGGCGTCATCCAAAACGATCGCGGCCGACTTGCCGCCGAGCTCGAGCGAGACACGCTTCAGCTGCTCGCCGCAGATGCTCGCGATGTGACGCCCGACGGCCGTCGACCCGGTGAACGCGATCTTGTCGACGCCCGGGTGACGCACGAGATGCTCGCCCACCTCGCGGCCGGCCGGAACGATCGACACGACACCTTTCGGCACGCCTGCTTCCGTCAGCATCTCCGCCATCAGCATCCCGTCGAGCGGCGTCTCGGGGGACGGCTTCAGCACGATCGT
>DATGHY010000147.1:0-3496 GCA_035307625.1 Actinomycetota bacterium | reverse complement strand
GCCTTCTGCATCGGTGGAGCAGGAGTCATCGCCGTCCTTCCATTCTGGAGGGGCGGTGGGGGATACTCGGACGAGTCCGCAGCGATCGGATCGTTGCAAGCATTCCTGCTCGCCTCAGGGTTTCTCTTCGTTAGTTTGTATGCGGGGAACCTAAACGGTCTCAATAGCCTTCTCTTCGGGAGCTTCCTGGGCATCACATCGCACCAAGTCCTCGTCCTCGTCTTGGTGGCCGTGCCCGCGCTCGTCATACTCGCGGTGATCGCTCGGCCACTGTTGTTCGCGAGCGTCGATCCCGACGTTGCAGCGGCAACGGGCGTGCCGGTACGCGGATTGTCGATCGCGTTCTTGGTGTTACTCGGAGCCGCCGTCGGAGAAGCAAGCCAGATAACGGGGTCGTTGCTCGTCTTCGCGTTGCTCGTCGTGCCGGCGGCAACGGCGCAGGTGCTGAGCGCGCGCCCGGCGCTAAGCGCGGGACTCTCGGTCGGCATCGCCGTCGCGGTTACGTGGGTGGGTCTAACCCTTGCTTACTACTCCGCATACCCCACCGGGGTCTTCATCACGACCGTTTCATTTGCCCTATATCTGGTTGCGCGGATCACGACAGGAGTCGCTCGGCATCGGGCCACCGTGATCGCACCGGTGAAGGGATCGCTTCCGTGATCGCGGTCGGTCCATTTTCCTGGCTGACGAACATGCTCAGCCATCCATTCATGGGCCGAGCGTTCATCGCGGGGACCGTCGTCGCTTTAGCATGCGGGGTCGTCGGATACTTCCTTGTTCTGCGTGCTCAGGTCTTCACCGGCGATGCGCTGAGTCACGTCGCGTTTACCGGCGCGCTAGCCGCGCTTGCCTTCGGCGTCGATCTCCGGCTTGGGCTGTTCATAGCCACGGTCGCGGTCGGACTGGGGATTGGGCTGCTCGGGCCCGGTGGACGCGCCGACGACGTTGTCATCGGCAGCGTGTTCGTGTGGATGCTCGGCCTCGGCGTTCTGTTCCTCAGCATTTTTACGACGAGCAAGAGCGGCGCGGCCGGGTCTAACGGAACCGCGGGAGTGCATGTGCTGTTCGGTTCGATCTTCGGGTTGTCGGCGGGCGATGTCGTCGTCGTCGCCGTCGTAGGGATTTCCGTGGTCGGCATGGTCCTTTTCGTTGCTCGGCCTCTTCTCTTCGCCTCGCTCGACGCGGCAGTTGCCGAAGCCCGAGGAGTGCCTGTGCGTGCGCTCGGGATCGGTTTCCTCGGGATCGTCGGGTTGACGGCTGCGGCCACGACGGAAGCCGTGGGAGCGCTGCTACTCCTTGGCCTGTTGGCGGCGCCGGCTGCCGCAGCACAGAGGATGACGATTCGACCTTTCCGCGGGGTCGCGCTTGCGGCTTCGTTAGCGGTTGCGGCTACCTGGATCGGGCTTGTGGCGAGCTACGAGATCCCGAAAATCCCACCAAGCTTTGCGATCGTGTCCACCGCCGTGATCTTCCATGCCGGCTCTTATCTCATCGGTGAGCGCGATAAGGCTTCCACCCGAAGCGAGCACGGCATTCTCATCCATTCTCACTCCTGATAGAGTCTTCATATGGCGACCCAGACTCATCAGACCGCAGCAGAACGACTGCGCAAAGTCGACCAGCGATACACACAGAATCGGCAATTGATCGTGGAGACGCTCTCGAAAGCGGCCGATCCGCTCACGATCCCGGAGATCATCAATGCGAACAAGCGGCTCGCCCTGAGCTCCGTCTATCGGAATCTCGCCTTGTTGGAGCAGGCCGGTATCGTCCACCGAATCGTCACGAGCGACGAATTCGCGCGCTACGAGCTTGCGGAGGACCTTACGGATCACCACCATCACCACCTGATCTGTTTGAACTGCGGACGCGTCGAAGACTTCACCGCTTCGAAGCAACTCGAGGAATCTGCGACGACGTCGCTTACCAGTGCGGCGGGGCGGGCAGGATTCTCCGTTCGAAGCCATCGCCTAGACGTGCTGGGGATCTGTCGCAACTGCGCGTGATCTCGCGCTGTTAGTGGATCGAGAGGCTAGCGAAGAGCGAATCGATCTCGCGCGCGCCGTCGGCCGCGTGCGCGCCGTCCGGGATGATCGCAACGAGGTGCACTTCGACGCCATCGACCACGGTCGAGATCGAGCGGTACTGAGTGAAGGGATCCGTCTCGATCCGCTGCATCCAGCGTAGCCCGGCGATGGTGACGGCTTTGCACGACTTCAGCGTGGCGTCGTCCGGCGAGGAGCAGGCCTTGGCGGCAAGCTGCTCGAACGTCTTGTGCGGATCGCGCGCGCCGACGTACATGTCGACCTTGAACCAACCGTCCGGCAGCCCTCCGTAACCATGTTCGAGCGGCCGGTGGTTGCTGATGATGACTGCGGTCTCCGCGTAGGGGTCGTCGTTTAAGTGGCTGTTCTGCCAGACGAACCAGCCGCTCGGACAGTCGAAGCCGAGACCGCCCGATTCGAAGCGGCCCTCGCAGTTGGGAACCGAGGACTCTTTCGGAGTTGGCGATGGGCTTGGGGACTCGGAGGTGGATGGTCCTCGCGACGTCCGGCCGGTGCCACCGTTCGCTTTCGGCGAGCCGAATGCCCCAAGCGCACCGACGCCGAGCGTCACGGCGATGGTGATCGCCGCTATCAGGTTGGCCGGCAGGAGCGTCGCATGCCTGCAGTTTGGAGGCAGGCAGGGACATGGGCCTACGTCCGTTCGGGCCGACTTTCCAGGTTCAGGAGACCCGTTTCACGCCCGCGCGGTAGCGCTGGGCGAGATCGCGGTAAGCCTGCGGGTTGTACTTGACCCAGATCTCCGACGGCGTCCCGGGGATCGGTCCCCTCACCTTCGCCGGCACCCCGACCGCAAGCATGTCGTCGGGGATCTCCATACCGGGCGGCACCACAGCGCCCGCACCGACCATCGCGCGCGCACCCACCTTCGCGCCGTCGAGCACCGTCGCTCCGTTCGCGATCAACGCTTCCTCACCGATGACCGCGCCGTGCACGACGCAGAGATGCGCGACCGTCGCACCCGGACCGACTTCCATCGATCGACCCGGAGGGCCGTGGAGGACCGAACCGTCTTGCACGTTCGCTCCGGCGCGCACGACGAGCGGCCCGTAGTCCGCACGCAGCACGACGCCGTACCAGACGGAGGCGTTCTCCTCGATCGTAACGTCGCCGATGATCGACGCGGTCTCAGCGATGAAAGCGGTCTCGTGGATCGTCGGCCCTTTCCCTTCGAACTCGAACAGCGGCATCCGGTCTCCTTTTCGACCAACCGTTTCCAGTTCCGGCGAAGCCTACGACCGTCGGGCCGATCCCGTTTGGTGCATATGTGGGATTGCCCTCGATCGGGCCGCTCCATAGCGTGCGTTCCGTGGCTCGCTATCCCCGTCGCCTTTTCGCGCTGACCGTTATCGCCGCCGCCACCGTCGTGGCCGGTGCGGCATCGCCGGCAGCTGCGTTCGTTCCGTTCGACCGAATCGTCGCCACCGTTTCTT
>DATGHY010000146.1:0-28378 GCA_035307625.1 Actinomycetota bacterium | reverse complement strand
AAGGCGCACCGAAAGCCGTCGTGCACGTGCACGTCTCGCAGTCCGCGTTGGCGCGCGGCAAGACGGAGGCCGGCGAGACCAGCAGGATCCCGGGTGTCGGTCCGATCTCGGTCGCGGCGGCGCGGCGATTGGCTGCCGGTGGTTCGGTGAAGCTGCTCGAGCTGGACGGCGTGGACGTGCAACGCGTCGCGCACGCGGGGCGAACGATCCCCGCTGCGTTGCGGTCTGCTCTGGAGGCGCGCGACGTGGTCTGCGTCGTGCCCGGGTGCAACAAGCGGCGAGACCTCGAGATCGACCACCTCGTCCCCTTAGCGGACGGCGGTGTGACGTCCTTGGAGAACCTGGTCCGGCTCTGTCGCTGGCATCACGCGCAGAAGACGCATCACGGGTGGAGCTTGGAAGGTTCGCACGGGGCGTGGCGATGGGTGCGGGCGCGCGCGCCCGTGGGTTGAGCGGCTAGCCGACCTCGCGCAACTCGCGTTTCAGCTCGTTCACTTCATCGCGCAGACGCGCGGCGTACTCGAAGCGAAGCTCGCGCGCAGCTTCGCGCATCTCTTCCTCGAGCGCCTGGATGAGGCGAGGCAGCTCGTCCTTCGGAAGCCCGGTGAGGTCGCGCGCGATCTTCCTCTTCCTCTTGTCGGGGTAGGGAGCGCTCGTCTCTGAGGCGATCCCCGCGGACTGCAGGATGTCGCTGACCTTCTTGCGGATGGTCGCCGGCTCGATCCCGTGGATCTTGTTGAACTCGACCTGCTTCTGACGGCGACGGTTCGTCTCATTGATCGCGCGCTTCATCGAGTCGGTGATCTCGTCGGCGTACATGATCACTTGGCCGCTCACGTTGCGCGCCGCGCGCCCGATCGTCTGGATCAGCGACGTCTCCGAGCGGAGGAACCCTTCCTTGTCGGCATCGAGGATCGCGACCAGAGACACTTCGGGCAGGTCCAACCCTTCACGCAACAGGTTGATGCCGATGAGCGTGTCGAATTCACCGAGGCGCAGGTCTCGCAGCAGCTCGATGCGTTGGATCGTGTCCGTCTCGGAGTGCATGTAACGCACCCGCAGCCCCGACTCGACGAGGTATTCGGTCAAGTCCTCGGCCATCTTCTTTGTCAGCGTCGTGACGAGGGTTCGCTCCCCCGCCTCGGCGCGCGCGCGGATCTCCTCGATGAGATCGTCGATCTGGCCCTTGGTCGGCCGGATGAGCACTTCGGGATCGACGAGCCCGGTCGGCCTGACGACCTGCTCCGCGATCTGCTTCGAAACGCGGAGCTCGTACGGTCCCGGCGTCGCCGATAGGAACACGATCTGGTTGATCTTCTCGAGCCATTCCTCGAACTTGAGCGGCCTGTTGTCCATGGCGCTCGGCAAACGGAACCCGTGCTCGACGAGGGTGCGCTTGCGCGTCATATCGCCTTCGTACATCCCGCCGATCTGCGGCACGGTCACGTGTGACTCGTCCACGACGCATAAGAAGTCGTCGGGGAAGTAATCGATCAGCGTGTACGGGGCCTCGCCGGGCTCGCGGCCGTCGATGTGCCGGGAGTAGTTCTCGATCCCAGAGCAGAACCCCATCTCACGCATCATCTCGAGGTCGAAGGTCGTGCGCATCCGCAACCGTTGCGCTTCGAGCAGCTTGTTCTGCGACTCGAGCTCCTTCAGTCGAAGCCCTAGCTCTTCCTCGATCGACTCGAGCGCGTGCCCCATCCGCTCCTGGCTTGCGACGTAGTGGCTGGCTGCGAAGACTGTCGTGTCTCCAAGGTCGCCGACGATCTCGCCGGAGACCGGCTCGATCAGCGTCATCCGCTCGATCGTGTCGCCGAAGAGCTCGACCCGGAGGATCGTCTCCTCGTACGCGGGGTGGATCTCGATCGTGTCGCCGCGGACGCGGAACGTACCGCGCGCGAGTGAAAAGTCGTTCCGGCTGTACTGCATGTCCACGAGGCGCCGCTTGATGAACTCCATGGGGACGTCGACGCCCCGGACCAGCCGCAGCAGCGTCCCTTCGTACTGCTCCGGCGAACCCAAGCCGTAGATGCACGACACGCTCGCAACGATCAGCACGTCCTTCCGCTGCAACAGAGCGGACGTCGCGGAATGTCGCAGCCGGTCGATCTCGTCGTTCACCGACGAGTCCTTCTCGATGTACGTGTCCGACGACGGAACGTAGGCCTCGGGCTGGTAGTAGTCGTAGTAGCTGACGAAGTACTCGACCGAGTTCTCGGGGAAGAATTCCCGGAACTCGTTCGCCAGCTGCGCGGCCAGCGACTTGTTCGGCGAGATCACCAGCGTCGGGCGCTGGATCTTCTCCACGAGCCATGCGACCGTCGCCGTCTTACCCGAGCCCGTCACGCCGAGCAGCGTCTGGAAATCGAGACCCTTCTCGATCCCCCGACCGAGCGCCTCGATCGCTCCCGGCTGGTCGCCGGCAGGCCGGAACTCGGACGCGATACGGAAGGGAGGCATACGAGAATCCTAACCGTCGGCCGTGACGGTTTCTGCCCGTTCCCGGGGGACGGTTACAGGGGCTGCCGGCCCGCGAAGCCGGCCTCGGGCGGGTGGAACCACGCAACGGCGGGCTCGCCCAGCCGCCAGCACAAGAACACTTCTTCCCCGTCCCTGACCGCGGGGAAATCCACGAGGCCGCTCGACGGGTCGCGCACGACTAGGCCGAGGCCCTCGAGGTCGCTCAAGGATTTCGCCGCGCGCGTCGTCGCCTCGAGGAACTCGCGATGAACGGCGCCGCCGCCGTTCGTCGGGATCGACTCCGTGACCTCGTCTTGCCGCGCTTCCATCAGCGCATGCGCGTCGCGGAGCTGCTCGACGATGGGGCCTACTTTCGGGATGAGCGCGTTCGCCTCCTCGACCGAGAAGTGACGAACCGGTTCCTCTTCGTCCGTCATGCGGTCGCGCCGAGCCGCGCGCGCAGCTGCTCCCAAAGATCATCGACCTGCGCACGCAGGTCTTCGGGCGTTCCGTTGTTGCGTATCACGACGTCGGCCAGCGCCTCGCGCTGCTCCGACGATGCTTGGGTGGCCATGCGCGCGCGCACGTCCTCGGCGTTGAGGCCGCGCTCCGACACGACGCGCGCGACGCGCATCTCATCGTCGGCCTCGACGACGACAACCGCGTCCATCCCTCCCCCGCCGCCCGCCTCCGCAAGCAGCGGGATGTCGAGCACCACGACCTTGTCCTCATCCTTGACCGCCGCGATGCGTTCGGACATCACCGCATACACGGCGGGATGGACGATCGCGTTCAACGCCGAGCGCGCGTCGTCGTTCCGGAACACGATGTCGGCAAGCCGCTCGCGATCCAGGGCGCCGTCGGCGGCGACGACGTGGGTCCCGAAGCGGTCGACGATCGCGCGGAAAACGTCCGTTCCGGGCTGCTGGAGCTCGCGCACGATCGAATCCGCGTCGATCACGACGGCACCGTGTTCGGCCAGAAGTGTGGCGACGGTGCTCTTGCCGGCGCCGATGCCGCCCGTCAATCCGACGAGCAGCATCCCGTTACTCCTTCTGTTCGGTGCGGCGCTTCAGGTCGGCGATGATCGACTCGATCGTCTCTTCGCCGAGCGGCTTCGCTTCGGCTTCGGCGTCGCCTTCAGTCACCGCCGGCTCCGGCGTTGCGGCCGGCTCCACTTCGGGTGCCATCGCGGCCTCGAGCACATCTTTCGTCGGCGCGGCCTCCACGACCGCGACCGGCTCCTCCGGTGCCGCTTCCGCGGCGGGCGTGATCTCGTCGTCGGGCAGCGGTTCTGCGCCGCCGCCGGGGAGCGCCTGCCGGATAGAAAGCGAGATCCGGCGGCGGTCGCCGTCGATCTCGATGATCTTGACCGGCACCTTCTGCCCTACCGCGACGACTTGCTCCGCCGTCTCGACGTGCTTGTCGGACAGCTCGGAGATGTGCACGAGTCCCTCGACGCCTTCGCCGACGCGTACGAACGCCCCGAACGGTACGAGCTTCGTGACCTCTCCATCGAGGATCTCGTTCGGCGCGTGCTCACGCGCGAACTGGTGCCACGGGTCCTCTTGCGTCTTCTTCAGCGACAGCGAGATGCGCTCGCGCTCGAGATCGACGTCGAGGACCTCGACGGTTACCTCTTGGCCGACCTGCACGACTTCGCTCGGGTGCTCGACGTGCTTCCACGAAAGCTCGCTGACGTGGATCAGACCGTCGACGCCGCCGAGATCGACGAACGCTCCGAAATTAACGATCGAAGAGATCGTGCCCTTCTTCACGTCGCCCTTGTGCAGGTTCTGCAAGAAGTCCTTGCGGCCTTCCGACTGCGCCTCTTCGAGGTACTTGCGGCGCGAGAGCACGACGTTGTTCCGGTTGCGATCGAGCTCGATGATCTTCGCTTCGAGCTGCTTGCCGACGAACGGGTGAAGGTCGCGAACGCGGCGCAGGTCGACGAGCGACGCCGGCAGGAAGCCGCGCAGCCCGATGTCGACGATGAGGCCGCCTTTGACGACCTCGATGACGGTGCCGTTGACGACGCCGTCTTCCTTCATGACCTTCTCGATCTGCCCCCAGGCGCGCTCGTACTTCGCCTTCTTGACCGACAGGATCAGCCGGCCTTCTTTATCTTCCTTCTGCGTGACGAGCGCTTCGATCTCCTGACCGACTTCCACGATCTGGCGCGGATCGACGTCGTGCTTGATCGAGAGCTCGCGCGCGGGGATCACACCTTCGGACTTGTAGCCGATGTCGAGGAGGACCTCGTCCTTGTCGACGCGAACGACCTTCCCTTGCACCAAGTCGCCGTCGTCGAACGCTTTGATGGTTGCTTCGTAGGCGGCAAGGAGCTCCTCCTTACCTCCGATGTCGTTCTCAGTTACGCCGGTAGACGGCGTCCCAACGGATGGCCCAGCAGAGGGCATTGTTGTGTCCGGCACGTTTCGTTCATCCCTTTCCCGGGGTCCTATCCCCTGTTGTGAATTACCCGTCGTGCAGGGGGTGGGGCTCCTCGGGGGCTGCTCGACCGATGGATTCTTGGAAGGAAGAGCGGCCCGAAACGGCCTCTTAACCTGCTAGTACAGGCAGGCGAAGTGTATTCGCCGCCGAAAGAGAGTGTCAACGAGGGGCGTTTTCAAGCGTGTTCCGGTGGGTGATACTGCCTGGAACGCGGAGCGAAGGTCGAGGATGGGAACGGATAACGGAACACCCATACGGGTGCTGATCGCCGACGACACGCCGGACATCCGGCTGCTCTTGCGCGCGGCCCTGCGGATGTACCCGGGGTTCGAGATCGTGGCCGAAGCGGTCGACGGCGTCGAAGCCGTCAAGCTCACGGCCGAGCATCAACCCGATGCCATCCTTCTCGACCTGGCGATGCCTTTGAAGGACGGCCTGCAGGCGATCCCGGAGATCCTCGCGTCGTCGCCCGCGACGAAGATCCTCGTCCTCTCCGGGTTCACGGCGACCGAGATGCGGCCGGAGGCCTTGCGGCTCGGCGCCCACGCCTACATCGAGAAGGGGTCACCCCCCGATCGCCTCATCACGACGTTGCGGAAGCTCTGCGACCGGTCGGAGGTGTACACGCAACCGCCCCTCATCGAGAACGACGATGCCGAGCCGCCCGACGAGATGCTTTCGTATATCACGCACGAGCTCAGCAGCCCCCTCGCCGTCATCCGCGGTTTCGCGGAGATCCTGTCGAAGGAAGTGCATCGCTTGAGCGAGCAGGATGCGGTCGAGTCGGTGAACGCGATCCTGCGCGGGAGCAAGCAGATGCAAGCGTTGCTCGACAACTTCTCCGACGCGCGCCGGGTGGACACGGACGCCGTGGACCTCGTGCGCGAAGAGGTGGACGTCGGCGAGCTCGTGTCGCAGACGGCCCAGGACATGCGCGCGGTTCTGGCGCCGCACGAAGTGATCATCGACGTTCCGAACGGCTTGACGGCGAAGCTCGACCCGGTGCGGATCCGGCAGATCCTGACGAACCTGCTTTCGAACGCCGCGAAGTTCAGCCGTGGGAAAGAAGAGGTCCGCATCTCGGTGGACTCGACCCCGCACTTCTTCCGGATCTGCGTTACCGATCACGGCCCCGGCATCCCGCGCGAGGGGCGCGCGCGCCTGTTCAAGAAGTTCTCGCGCTTGCAGCGGTCCGTCGGCGGGATGGGGTTGGGCTTGTACATCTCGCGAGGCATCGCGCGCGCGCACGGAGGCGATCTCTCGTTCGAAGAGCCCGAAGAGGGCGGCTCGACGTTCGTCCTTAGCTTGCCGCGTTAGACGCGGGCGGGGCGGCGCGCGCGCGGCTTCGGTTTCCCACCGGCGCGCTCGAGCACCTCGACGATCTGCTCACCGATCAGCTCGTCGCGATCGAGCAGCGCGTCGCGGAGTGCGATCACAAGGTGCTGATTCTTGTTCAGGAGCGCCTTGACGCTCCGCTTCTCTTTCTTCAGCAGAGAGTCCACGCTGCGCTTCGCGTCGCCGTTCCCCAGGACGCGACCGACGAGCCCGGAATCGAAAACGCCTTCATTAACCGCGCGGAACGAGATGAGTGAACTGCCGAGGCCCAGTGAACCGATCATCTCCACCGCGATCTGCGTTGCGTGTGCGAGGTCGCCGGCCGGGCCGGTCCCCGATTCGCCCTCGAAGATCTCCTCGGCCGCCATCCCGCCCAGCGAGATCTTGAGGAGCGCTTCCAGTTCTGTGCGCGTCTTGGTGAAGCGCTCTTCGCTCTCGGAATGTCCGAGCAGCCCGAGAGCGTCGCGCCGCTTGATGATCGACAGGACCTCGAGCGTGCGGCCTTCGCCGCAGAGATACGCGGCGACCGCGTGGCCGGCTTCGTGCGTAGCGATCGCGCGCCGCTCGTCGGCCGTGTACGCGACCGGCGCCGGAAGGCCGATCTCGCCGGTGAGCTTCGCGCTCGTCACGTCCTCCCAATTCATCGCATCGCGCCCGCCGCGCAGGGCCCAGATCAGTGCTTCGTCGAAAAGGTGCTCGATCATGACCGGCGAGTAGCCGAACGTCATCCCGGCCAATTCGTCACGACGGGCGGGCGTGTCGAGGTCGGGCCCGTGGCTCTTCTTCCCCAGGAAGTAGTCGATGAGATCGCGGCGGCCGGAGCGTGACGGTACGTCGAAGTACAAGCGGCGGTCGAAGCGGCCGGGGCGCAGCAGCGCGGGGTCGAGCATGTCGCCGCGGTTCGTCGCAGCGATCACGAGCACGTTCGCGTAGTCGACCGACTTCTTCTTCAGCTGGCGATTCAACGGCAGGAACGTGTTGATGAAGTCCTTGATCTTGTTAAGGATCGCTTGGCTGCCCGGCGGGTCGTCGAACGACTGCATCTGGATGAGCAGCTCGTTGACCGTGCCGCCGGTACCACTGGCGATCGATGCTTCGCGTCTTGCGCCGAACGGCGCAGCGAGTGCGGCCGGCGAGAAACCTTCGAGGCCACCGCGCTTGGTGGCGAACGAGTCGATCTCTTCGATGAAACCGATCGCGCCGCCTTCCTTGCGCGCGGTCGTCTTCAACGCCTTGAAGTACTTGCGGATCTTTCGGGCGGTCTGGCCGTACCACATCGATTGGAACGCAGGTCCGGACACGAACAGGAAGGGAACGCCGGCGTGCTTCGCCATCGCTTTCGCCAAGTGCGTCTTGCCTGTTCCCGGCGGGCCTTCGAACAGCACGCCGCGCCGCGGGTTCCCGCCGAGCTCGCGGCGGAAGGTCGCGTAACCCAGGAAGACGTTCAGCGTGCGGATCACTTCTTCGCGAACCGCTTCCAAGCCCTTCACGTCGTCGAGCGTGATGTCGATCTGCTCCGGGCGATACATGATGTGCGGCGAGCGGCCCGACATCAGGAACGGCACCACCATGACGGCTGCAACGAGGACGAAGATCACGAGCATCGGGACGAAATAGAGCGCTTCGCCGCTCAGGTGTGGGAAGGCGAACGGATTGAATGGTCGCCCAACCCCGATGCGGTACCAAAGGAACGCGATCGGGCCGGCGAGGATCGCAGCGACGGTCCACAAACGACGACGGCGGCGGCGCTCGCGAACACCGAGCACGTCGGCGGCCTGCGCCATGGTGAGCACGCTTTCTTGCCCCAAAAGCTTCGATACTTCGCCCACGAGGCCTCCGTCGCTCTTCAACCACCATAAACGCACGCGCAATGGCCACTAATGCCTGGACCTTTGTTACCGCCTTGCCCGAATTTCTAGCCTTTGGCGTCGGCCCAATTCGCACCGGTCGCGACGTCCACCTTGAGCGGAACGTCGAGCGGATACGCTTGCTCCATCAACGAGCGAACGAGGTCTGCAGTCTCGTTCTCCTCGGACTTCGGGACTTCGAAGAGCAGCTCATCGTGGACAGTTAGGACCATCCGGGCGTTCGAACCCATGTCGAGCAGCCCTCGGTGAACCTTCACCATCGCCAGCTTGAAGATGTCCGCTGCCGATCCTTGTATCGGCGCGTTCAATGCTTGGCGCTCGCCGAGCGCGCGCACACGCGGGTTCGAGTGCTCCAGCTCCGGGATGTACCGGCGGCGCCCGACGAGGGTGCTGGTGAACCCGTCGGCGTACGCCTGCTTCACGACGCCTGCCATGAATTCCTTGACCATCGGGAAGCTGCGGAAGTACCCGTCGATGTACTCCTGCGCTTCGTCCGGCGTGATCCCGAGCCGCTGAGCGAGACCGAACCGGTTCATGCCGTAGGCGAGGCCGAAGTTGATCGCCTTCGCGCGCGCGCGCAGATCGCGAGGCACTTCCTCGACGGCGAAGCCCCACACCTTGGCCGCCGTCGCCGCGTGCACGTCCTCATCGTTGGCGAACGCCTCGCGCAGCCCGGGGTCGCCCGTGATGTGCGCGAGCACACGCAGCTCGATCTGTGAATAGTCGGCAACGACCAGCACATGCTTCGGGAAGCCCGCGATGAACGCGCGCCGGATCTGACGGCCGAGCTCGCTCCGAACCGGGATGTTCTGCAGGTTCGGAGATTCGGTCGCGATCCGGCCGGTTGCGACCGCGGTTTGCTTGAACGTCGCGTGCACGCGACCGGTTTTCGGATCGACCAGTCGCGGAAGCGGGTCGAGATACGTCGCTTGCAGCTTCGACAGCTCCCGATACTCGAGCAGCGCTTCGACGATGTCGTGCTGTCCCCGGAGGCTTTCGAGCGTCGCGGCGTCGGTCGAGTATCCCGTCTTCGTGCGGCGCGACGGCTTCAGGCCGAGCTTGTCGTACAAGATCGTGCGCAGCTGCGGCGGTGAGTTGATGTTGAACGGGCCGCCCGCCAAGACGTAGATCTCTTGCTCGAGCGTCGCGACGCGCTTGCCCAGCTCCGCCGATTGCGCGCGCAATAGACGGGCGTCGATCGCGACCCCGGTCAGCTCCAGGTCGACGAGCACGTCGACGAGCGGCATCTCCACCGTGCGGAAGAGCTCCGTCATCCCCAGCCGGTCGAGGTCGGACTCCAGCCGGTCGGCGAGCGGAAGCAACGCGGCCGCATGCGCCGACGCAACCTCCGCCGCGCTGGTTTCCTCCATGCCGAGCGACATCTGTCCCTCGCCGCTCTCTTGCGTGGCGAGCGGAAGGTCGCGATTCAAGTAGCGGGTCGACAGATCGCCGAGCTCGTACTTCCCCGGTGCCGGATCCAATAGATAGGCGGCGATCTGCGTGTCGAACGCGAAGCCGTCGGGCTTGATCCCCGCGCGCGCAAGTCGTACAGCCAACGTCTTCGCATCGTGCGCGACCTTCGGCACCTTCGGGTCCTCGAGCATCGCGCGCAGCGCGCCCGGTTCGCTCACCCAAGTCGCTTCCTCGCCGGTCTCGGCAACCGCGATCCCGTCGGATCCCTCCGTCCACGCGAGCGCGACGCGTCCGCCGTCTTCGCGGAACAGCGGCTCGGTGACCGCGCGCACAGTCACCGCCGGCGCCGGTTGGGCAGGCTTCAGCAACGGCCGCAGATCGGTGATCCGTTCGAGCAGCGTCTTGAACTGCAGCGCGGTGAAGAGGCGCCGCAGCTCTTGCTCGTCCCACTCCCCCATCTGGATGTCGCCCGGAGCGATGTCGATGTCGAGGTCGTCGACGAGTCGCGCCAGTCGCTTGTTCAGAAGGATCTGTTCCTTGTGCTCTTCAAGGGCGGGGCGGAGCTTCTGTATGCGTTTCGGCAGATCGTCAAGGTGCTCGAAAAGATCTTCGACCGATCCGAACTGCTGGATCAGCTGCGACGCGGTCTTCTCGCCGACGCCGGGAACGCCGGGAAGGTTGTCTGAGGGATCCCCGCGCAAGGCCGCGTAGTCGAGCAGCTTCGCCGGCGGCAGGCTGAAGCGCTCCTCGACCGCGGCTTCGTCGTACAGCGTGTAGTCGCTGACACCTTTGCGGTTGAACAGCACGCGGATGCCGGGCTGCACCAGCTGCAGGTAGTCGCGATCGGCCGTGACCAGGATGACGTCCATGCCTTCCGCGTGCGCGCGGCGCGCGAGCGTCGCGTTGATGTCGTCGGCCTCATGGCCCGGCACGCCGAACTGCGGCACGTTCATCACATCGAGGACCTCTTTGATCAGGTCCATCTGTCCTCTGAACTCACCCGGCGTCTCCGACCGGTTGGCCTTGTACTCCTTGTATTGGGCGAGCCGAACGCTGGGCGCGCCGATGTCGAACGCCACCCCGACGCGATCGGTCTTCTGTTCGCCGAGCAGCTTGAGCAACATGCTCGTGAACCCGTAGACCGCATTGGTTATCTGTCCGGTGCTTGTGACGATCGAGGTCGGCAACGCGAAGAAGGCCCGGTACGCCAGCGAGTTGCCGTCGAGCAGGAGAAGCGTGTCGGTCACTTCGCGCGCGCCTTGCGGTTCGCCGGTTTCACCCACAAGTTGTCGGTCAGCTTCGGGCCGAGTGAAGACTTCGTGTCGCCGACGGCAAGCGACATGGTTCCGTCCGGCCCGACGTCGACGATCGTGATACGCGAACCCGGCACGAGCGCGTGCTCTTCGAAGTAACGCATGGCGTCGGTGTCGAGCTCCACGTCTTCGAGCAGCCGCACGAGCTCGACCGTTTCACCGGCGACGAAGTCCTTGAGCGGCTGCAGCGTCGGGTCGATGCTTGCGCCCGTCCCTGGGATCGGGTTGCCGTGCGGGCACGTGCCCGGTTCGCCGAGGACGCTCAGCATGCGCCCTTCGATCTCTGCGGTGATGCCGGATTGGAAACGGTTGGCCTCTTGGTGCGCGAGATGCCACGGCATCTTCAGCACATCGGTGAGGAAGCGTTCGGCCAAACGATGCTTGCGCACTGCGTCCTCCGCGACGGCGAAGCCGTGTGGGGTCAGCGTGATCGCCCGCGCATTGCTCTCGACGAGGCGCATCTTCTGCAGGCGCGCGACCTGTTCGGACACGCTTGCGCGCGTCACTCCGAGCCGGCGCGAGATGCGTGCCTGGACGACGCGCTCGCCTTCCTCTTGGAGCTCGTAGATCGCCTCGAGGTAGTCCTCGACGCCGTGGGATTCAGGGTTGCTCAACGCGCCTCCTCGACGTTGAGTATATCGGTGTGCTCAGACGGGTTTGATGCGTTCTTCGTAGCGCGGGACGAAGCCCATACGCTCCCAAAACGCGCGCCCTTCGGTGTTGCCGGTGAACAGCTTGGCCGTGAGGAAGGCGGCACCGCGCTCCTTGCCGAAAACGCGCGCGGCTTCGATCAGCTCCCTGCCGAGGCCGCGGCCGCGCGCATCGGCGCGGACGACGACCCGGCTCAGCTCGACGACGCGCGCGTTGCTCATGCTGTGGTGGCCCTGCTCGGTGGTACGCGCGATCGCCATAGCGAGCAGGCCGTCGGGACCGTCGATCACGAAGGCTGCGGAGTCCGCGTCGGCGATGGCTTCCCGGAACAGCCCGGCGATCCTCTGTTCGGCGTCGGCCACCATCGGGAAGAGGCGATGGCCGCCTTGGATCCGCTCGAGCTCCCGCCACAACGACAGCATCGCGTCGAGATCGGCTTCGGTTGCTTCACGGATCGGCGGATGCGGCATCGTCGAAAACCCTATGAAAAACGGCGTTGCGAAGCATAGCCGCGCGCGCGCCGGGTGCCGGACTTGACAACCGGAGAAAGAGCGCTCTGACCTGCGAGAATCGGGGCCCGAAGTGGTTTGACTTGCTTCGAGCCGCGTTGCTAGTTTGCGCGCCGTTCCGGACAACCGGGACGGCAGGGCCCGAGTCGACAAGTATCGGACTCGCGTTTGGGGAAGGCGCGAGAACGAGAACGAACGCTCGGGCCCTTTGCTTTGCTCGCTACAGGATCTTGGACATGAACGCTTTGGTGCGCTCATGTTGGGGATTCGAGATCACGTCGCGCGGCGCGCCTTCCTCAACGATCGCTCCGGCGTCCATGAAGACGATGCGATCGGCGACTTCGCGCGCGAACCCCATCTCGTGCGTGACAACGATCATCGTCATGCCGTCTTTGGCCAGATCCTTCATCGCGTCGAGAACATCTTGAACAAGTTCCGGGTCAAGGGCCGACGTTGGCTCATCGAAGAGCATCAGCTTCGGCTCCATGCAGAGGGCGCGGGCGATGGCAACACGCTGTTGCTGCCCGCCGGATAGCTGGGACGGGTGATGATGCGCGCGATCAAGAAGTCCAACTCTGTCGAGCAGCTGGTGCGCGCGCTTGTGAACGCGATCCTTCCCTTCAAGTTTGACGGTGAGGGGTCCGAGCATGACGTTTTCCAATGCTGTCATGTGTGGGAAGAGATTGAAGTGTTGGAATACCATTCCGATCCCAACACGATTGAATGCGATCTGCTTTTCATCCAGCTCGTAAAGTTTCCCGTTCTTCTCTCGATAACCAACGAGCTCTCCGGCGACCGAAAGACGCCCGGCATTTATCTTTTCCAAGTGATTGATGCAGCGAAGGAACGTGGACTTACCCGATCCAGAGGGACCCACGATAACGACGACTTCGCCATTCTGGACTTCGAGGTTGATCCCTTTGAGCGCCTCGAGACGGCCGAAGTACTTGTAAACGCCTTCGGCTTTCACCATTGGCGTGACGGCGTTCATCGGTGCTCCCTCCCCATCGGGGAGAACTGGCTAGGCGGCGCATGGAACGTCGTCATGTTGCGCGTCAAGAGAGCCCGGAATCGTTGGAACGGCGTCGGCGGCGGCTCGCGCGTGGCGCCACGTGCGAAATGGCGCTCGACATAGAACTGACCTATCGAAAGAACCGACGTGCAGATCAAGTACCAAAGACTTGCAACGATGAGCAAGGGCAAGACTTGATAGGTCACGTCATAGATCTTCTGAGCGGAGAACAAAAGCTCAGTCTCTGCGATAACCGAGACGAGCGAGGTTGTCTTCAGCATCGAGATCAATTCGTTGCCCGTTGGGGGGATGATGACTCTCATCGCTTGCGGAAGCACGATCAAGCGCATCGTCTGTAACCGCGTCATCCCGAGCGCCTGGGATGCCTCGGTCTGCCCGGGGTCGACCGAGATGATGCCTGCTCGAACGATTTCCGCCATGTAGGCGCCTTCATTGAGCCCAAGCGCCAGAAGGGCGGCCGTAAACGTCGTTATCAAAGAGTTTGCATTGGCATGGAACAGAACGAGATGAGTGAAGGGGATCCCGAAAGCGGGGTGCGGTCCGGTAAGCGAAGTGATGTTGTACCAAAGGATGATCTGGACGTAGACGGGAGTGCCTCGGAAGAACCAGATATAGAGCCACGACGCCCAAGACACGACGGGTGCGGGGGACAACCTCATCACCGCAGCCAAGACCCCGAGGAAGATGCCGACGGCCATCGCCAAAGCCGTCAGCTCCAGCGTGAGGACGAGGCCACTCAGGATCTCGTGGGATAGGAAGTAGTGGCCAACGATGTGCCATTCGAAACGAGGGCTCGTGACGACGCCGTACATCATCGCCGCGCCGAGGAAGAGGACGACCAGCGTGGCGAGCCATCGTCTGGGATGACGAGCCGGAACGGCCTTCAGCAGCTGGACGTCCGTGCCGCCTCCGCTAACGTCATGCGAAAGCTGAGCCAGCGTTGCCCCCCGATGGCTATTTGCCGGTGTGGATCACGGGATCGTTGATACCACTCCCGGTTACCCCCCACTTCGCAAGGATCTGTGCGTAGACACCATTGGACATCAGTTCTTTGATCGCGTCCAGGATCGCCTGGTCGAGCGATGAGTTCCTTTTGGGGATCGCAACCCCGTAAGGAGCGGATCCGTACACGGGTCCGACCGACGCGAACGTCCCGGCTGATTGCTTGACGGCGTACGTGCAGGTCTCGGAGTCCGCCATAACCACCTGGACGCGTCCGCTGGCTAGAGCGGTGTTCGCCTTCGTCTGATCGGGATAAGAGTTGACGGTGACCTTCTTCTTTCCGGCTTGCGTGCACTTCGGGCTCTGCGCCGTTGCATCCGCCTCCTGCGTTGTACCCGCTTCGACGCCGACCGTGAGCCCACAAAGGCTGTTGTCGAGTCCGGTGACGTTCGGCCCGCCGGGCTTCTCGTAGAAACCTGTTCCCGCGCTGAAGTACGTCACGAAGTCGACGACCTTGAGCCTTGATTTCGTCGTAACCGACCCTTCATCGTCGGTGAACGATGACATGCCGATGTCGTATCGCCCATTCTTGAGGCCCGGGATGATCGTCGCGAACGTCGCGTTCGTAAAGTTGAACTGAAGACCGAGCACTGTCCCGATCGCATGTCCAAGATCGACGTCCACACCTGTCATCGAGTTGTTGCCCACCGGGAAGAACTCCATCGGCGGGTAGGTTGCGTCGGCGGCGACGATGAGCGATCCCTTCGAGGCGATCGCCGCAGGCACTTCGGCAGCGATGGTTGGGTTCTTCGTCGCCGTGGCAGAGACGCTTGCAGAAGGGCTTCCGTTTGTGCCCGTCGTGGTCTTCGCGCACGCACCCAGGACGAGCGCTAGGCAGGCGAGACTCACCGCCATCAACTTCATCGGACGCTTCATCGGTAACCCCCTTGGACGGTCCGGCTGGGCCAGACTCTAACCCGATTTTGGCGGCTATTCGCCCAGGTACGCCTTCCTAACCTGGTCGTTACCCAGCAGCTTCTTCGCGTCGTCCTGCAGGACGATCGACCCCGACTCGATCACGTACCCGCGGTTGGCCGTTTGCAGCGCCATCTGCGCGTTCTGCTCGATCAACAGGATCGTCGTCCCCTGCTCGTTGATAGTCCTGATGATCGAGAAGATCCGGTCAACCATCATCGGCGCGAGGCCCATCGACGGCTCATCCAGAAGCAACACTGTCGGCCGTGCCATAAGGGCACGCCCGATAGCAAGCATCTGCTGCTCGCCTCCAGACAGCGTCCCACCCGCTTGATTGAGGCGCTCCTTCAGCACTGGGAACAATTCGAAAACGCGCGCGAAGTCTTCGGTCAAGTTGCCACCGCGCGCGTACGCCCCCATCTCAAGATTCTCCTTGACGCTCATCGCGGGGAAGATCTTGCGACCCTCCGGCGCTTGGCAGACGCCCAACGACACGATCTCGTGCGACGCGAGATGATCGATCCGCTTGCCGTCGAAGGTGATCGACCCGGCAGACGGCCTGCGCACGCCCGAGATCGTCTTGAGCGTCGTCGTCTTCCCTGCGCCGTTTCCGCCGATCAGCGTCACGATCTCGCCGGGCTTCACCTCAAGGGAGATCCCGCGCAGGGCTTTGATATTTCCATATGAAACATGGATGTCTTCGAGCACCAGCGTCGTCATGCCTTCGCCGCACCTTGCCCGAGATACGCTTCAATCACGCGCGTGTCGTTTTGCACTTCCTCCGGCCTGCCCTCGGCGATCTTCTGGCCGAAGTCCAACACGACGACGCTCTCGCAGATCCCCATCACGACTTTCATGTCGTGCTCGATGAGGAGAACAGTCACGCCGGAATCCCGGATCCGCCGGATGAGTTGCATCAAGCTCGCCTTCTCGGTTGGGTTCATTCCGGCGGCAGGCTCATCCAGCAAGATCAACTTCGGGTTGGTCGCAAGCGCGCGCGCGATCTCGACTCGACGCTGGTCTCCGTACGAAAGGTTCTTCGCAACTGCGCCGGCTAGCCGAGGAATCCCAACTTGCGAGAGCTTGTCCGAAGCCATTTCGAGTGACTCTCGCTCGGAGCGACGCGTCCGAGGCGAGTGAAGGATGGCGCCGCCCACAGACGTATGGCTGTGCGCGTCCGCGCCGACCATCACGTTCTCGAGCGCCGTCATGTTGGCGAACAGCCTGATGTTCTGGAACGTGCGCGCTATGCCCAACCTGGTGATCGCGTGCGGCTTCTTCTTCGAGAGCTTTAGGCCCTGGAAGTCGACGGCGCCCTTCGTCGGCGTGTACACGCCCGTAACAATGTTGAAGAAGGTCGTTTTCCCCGCGCCGTTCGGGCCGATAAGGCCTTTGATCTGTCCGTCTTCCACGCCGAAGGACAGCTTGTTCAGAGCGGTGAGGCCGCCGAACTCCATCGTGACGTCCTCGACGTCAAGGAGCATCTTCGACCGTCCCTGTCGCCATCTCCGCGCCGGGCGGCAAGCCGGCGCCGATCGGGCCCATCGTTTCCGCGGCTCCGCCTTTCAGCTCTGCTTTTCGTCGCCGACTCGGGACGATTCCTTCCGGCCGGAAAATCATCATCAGCACTAACGCAAGGCCGAACACGCCAAAGCGGGCGTCCAGCAGCCGCTCCGGCAAGGAACGAAGCATCTCTGGAACCAAGATGATCGCGGCCCCGCCGATGATCGCGCCGACCGTCGATCCAAGGCCGCCTAGCACAACTGCTGACAAGATGTAGATGGAGATGATGAACTGGAACGACTCGGGTGACACGAAGCTGATCTTCGCGCCGTAAATCATCCCGCCGGCACACGCCGTCGATGCCCCGATCGCGAACGCCCAGAGCTTGTACTTGAGCGTCGGCACACCCATCGATTCTGCGGCGAACTCGTCCTCCCGGATGGCAGCCCACGCCCTGCCAACGCGCGAGTTATTGAGGGAGCGGATGATCAGGATGAACAGGAATACGGCCGCCACCAGCAGCAAGTAATACGGCTTCTGCCCGACCCCGAAGTTGTGACCGCCAATCGACGGGTGCGGGATCGCCGTGATGCCCTTCGCGCCGTTGGTTACCTTCTCCAGGTTCTCCGCGAGGATTCGAACGATCTCGCCGAAGCCAAGCGTCACTATCGCGAGATAGTCACCACGAAGCCGCAACGTCGGGGCGCCGAGGAGGAGGCCTGCGACAAGCGCAATCACGATACCGATCGGGAAGATCTCCCAAAAGTTCAAGTGCCACGGCAGGTGGAGCGGCCCTGCGTTCGACAGGATCGCCATCGTGTACGCCCCGATGGCGAAGAACGCGACGTATCCCAAGTCGAGCAGGCCTGCGAATCCGACCACAACGTTCAACCCCATCGCCAGGAGCGCGTAGATACCGACGAGGATCGCAAGCTCCAGGTTCGGCGGACTCAAAACGAGGGAAAGGAGCGAAAGTATGACGAGGGATCCGAGCATGACGACCGGGAACCCCCAGCGCTCTCGCTCGTCGTAATACGAGCGGATCCGATCACCGAAGCGCCGGTCGAACTGTGTCCAGCCCAGCACCGCCGCGATGATGGCTGCGAAGATCAGGATCCCTTTCATCTCACGCTTTCTGCGCCGAGACGCCTTCGCCGAGCAAGCCAGTCGGCCGGAACATCAACACCAACACGAGCACGCCGAACGCGATCACATTCTTCCATTGGTCTCCAAAACAGCCTGCCCCGATGTTTTCGAGCAGCCCGAGGACTATCCCGCCCACCAGCGCGCCACGGATGTTGCCGATGCCGCCCAACACCGCGGCCGTGAACGCCTTGATACCTGGGATGAACCCGATGTCGAACCGTGTATTGAAACGCAAGCCGTACATCAATCCGGCGACACCCGCGAGGATGCCGCCGATGATGAAGGTCGCCGTGATGATCCGGTCGATGTTCACACCCATGAGGCCGGCAGTCTCGGGGTCTTGCGCGACGGCCCGGATGCCTTTCCCGATCCGCGTTCGATGTACCAATAGGTCGAGTGCGATCACCATCACGATCATGACCCCGAAGACGAGGATGTCGTGGTTCGAGATCTGAACGTTTCCGATCGTGAAGAGTTGCTTGACCTTCCACGTGTCCGGATATGTCTCGTAATCGCGGCCGCGCCACACCAAGACGACGCTCTGGAGGAAGAGCGAAGCCCCGATTGCACTGATCAGGAACGAGAGTCGCGTGGCCCCACGACGCCGGAGCGGCCGGTACGCGAGCCGCTCGAGGAGGAACGCGATACCGGCAGCGAAGGCCATGGCTGGGATCGCCGCGATCGCCAGATACCACGCGTTCGTGACGTTCCCGTGGTGAGAGAGCCAGATCAGCGGGATGAGTCCGCCGAATGTACCGAACATGAACACTTCCGAGTGCGCGAAGTTGATCAGGCGTAGGACGCCATACACCAGCGTGTAGCCGAGCGCGATCAGCGCATAGATCGAACCGGTCGTCAACCCCCCGACGACGCGAAGCAGGAGGCTGTGGCTTAAGCAATCGGGCATCGCGCACTCTCAGGAACGGAGGCAGGGGCCACCGATCGATGGCCCCTGCCCATGTCCATACGAACGACTCTCGCTACGGCACCACCGTGTTGATGTTGCCGTCCAGAGTGATCGCGCCGTTCTTGATCTCGTAGATGTTGACGCCCTTGTCTGTTACCTCGTGCAGCGCCTTCGGATCGGTCGTCCAGTTGAAGGTCTTCGAGAGTCCCTTGAAGTCCTTCAGGTTGGTCACACCGTCCAGAACGCATTGACGCGTTACGTTGTCTCCGCACCCCTTGATGACACTCACGAAGATGTTCGCGATGTCGTAAGCCTCAGGTGCGTAGATGTCCGGCGCTGTGCCGTTGTACTTCGCCTTGAAGTCCGAGACGAACTGAACGGCTGCCGGGTCGGTTGACACGTTCGCGTCTAAGCACGGGCACGTGAACAGGACGCCTTCCGCCGCGGCCTTGCCGGCGTCTGGGATGAACTTTGTGCTCTTCGAGCCGTCGCCGGAGATGAAGATCGCCTTGACGCCCTTCTCCCTCATCTGTTTAACGATGATCGAGGACTGCGGCTCGTACCCACCGTAGATCACGCATGCGGGCTTCTTGTCCGTGAGGGTGCCGACGAGTGACGTGTAGTCGGTAGCGGGCGCGACGCTCTGCCGCGTCACGACGGTCGCGCCGAGAGCCTTGACCGATGCTGCGGCGATGTCGCCGTAGCCTTGCCCGTACGCCGACTTGTCATCTATGACGGCTACAGTTGAGCAGCTCTTACCCTTGACAGCGAGCTTCGCTGCGGCTGCAGCTTGGTCCGTGTCGCCTCCAACACCACGGAAGAAGGTCGTGAATCCACCCGCCGTGAGTGACGCGCGCGTCGCAGACTGCGTGATGTGCACGAGTCCAGCCTGCTTGAACAACGGCTGCACCGCCGCCGTCTCGCCAGAGAACGCCGGACCGATCACACCGACGACTTCGGGATCAGAGATGAGCTGCTGCGCCAGTGGCGGCGCGGTGGTCGGGTTCGCTTCCTTGTTGTCGAGCGGGACGAACGTGATCTTGACCTTCAGATCGCCTTTCGCGTTCGCTTGATCGAACGCCAACGCGGCGGCGTTCTCGCCCGGAACGACCAAAGCTGAGTTGGAACCCGTCAAGTCGCCGATGAAGCCGATCTTGACTTCTTTCTTGGTGCCTCCTGTTCCAGACGGAGTCTTCTTCGAACAACCAACCGCAGCAATCAGCGATACGATTGCGATAGCGGCCAGAACCCTAGTGACTCGCTTCATGTTTCCCCCTTTGCTCCGACGTTCGAGGCGTCCCTTACCTACTTACCTCCTCCGCCGATCGGTCCTGTACGCCGGGACGCGGCAAGCGGATTCTATGCTCGCTTTCCGTGGATAGGAAGGAATCAGATACAAGTTGGGCCGGCGTAGGAGCCGGATGGTTCCGGAGTATCAGTCGGAAGGTGCGACGGAGCCCGACAAGATCGCGTCGGCAACCTCACGCATGCTGAGGCGACGATCCATCGCCGTTTGCTGGAGAAAGCGGAACGCGTCGCCTTCGTTCATCCCATAACGGTCGATAAGGACGCCCTTCGCGCGCTCGACCTGTTTCCTACTCTCTAAGCGCTCGGTGAGATTCCCGACTTCGTCGGCTAGTGAGGCCAGCTGTTGGTAGCGCCCTTTGGCGATCTCGATCGCAGGCAACAGGTCCTGTTTCTGGAATGGCTTCACGAGATACGCCATCGCGCCGATCTGCGCCGCGCGTTCCACGAGCTCTCGCTGCGAGTACGCGGTGAGGATCAGAACGGGAGCGAGCCGCTCCTCGCTGATCTTCTGCGCGGCTACGAGCCCGTCCATCACCGGCATCTTGATGTCGAGGATCACGAGGGATGGCTGCTCGTCGCGCGCAAGCTGCACCGCCGCTGCGCCGTCCGCCGCTTCGAGGACCTCGAAGTCCTCTTCCTCGAGCATCTCTTTGAGGTCCATACGGATGATGGCGTCGTCCTCGGCGATGAGCACGCGCGTCTTGCCCTGGTGGGGGTCCGTCATGCGCGCCATGCTACCGGCATCCGAACGGCCGAGTTCAGCGCTTTCCTCGCTCGTCCAACATACGTTCGAGCAGCCCGTCCTGGTCCGCGCGAAGCTGCTCGAGCCGCTTCAATGCATCGGCGCGCGAGTGCACCATGCGCGCGAGATCGCCGCTCGCTTCTTGGGACTCGCGGTCGGCCAACGGAGTCTCGGACACAAGCGCACGGATGCGCGCGTCGTCGGCTATCTCGGTTTGGAATGCGATCTGTTCTTCGAGGATCCCTATCTCGGTTTGAAGGGTCGCGATCTCCGCGGAAAGCGCCCGCAGGCGCTGGGCGATATCCACGGCCTATTCGCCGGCGGTGCCGAAAGCGAGCGCGCCATATTCATCGTCGCCGACGGGCGGCTCGGGATCGATGAGCGGCTCCGTCGCGTAGAGGGCGGCGGCGGTTGCGGTGCGCGCGTCGCCTTTCTTATCGAGCGCCCATCCCGCGGCCTCGCACAGCAACGCGGCCTGATACGTGCGCGCCATCCCCCACGCGATACGGCGCGCGCCCTCCTCGGCCGGCTCGGCGAGCATCGGCTTGAGATCCTGGGCCGCTTGCGTTACGCGGCGCGCGGTCTCCGCGATAAGCGGGTGGTCGTATGCGCGCGCCTTCGCATCGACGTCGGCGAGGAACGCATCGGCAACGCCCGGCTTGTGGAGCGCGCGCAACACGTCGAGCGCCATCACCGAGGTCGTTCCTTCCCAGATGCAGTTCACGTGCGCGTCGCGGAGGATGCGCGGCAAACCGGTATCTTCGACGTAACCGGCGCCGCCGAACGACTCGATCAGGTTGCTCGTCGCCCAGACGCTCCGGCGCGCGATCGACATCTTGGTCAGCGGGATGACGACGCGTGCGAGATCCGGATCACCGGAGGCATGCTCGATCTGGCCCAGCAGCTGCGCCGCGCGGTATCCGAGAACGTTCGCAGCTTCGTACTCCGCTGCGATGCGCGCGATCCACCGCCGGTGAACCGGGAGGTCGCGCAGCTTCCGCCCGAACGCTTCGCGCTTGTTCGCGTAGTCGCGCGCGAGCATCAACCCGCTGCCGATCGCCGACAGCGATCCGATCGCGGCCCAGATGCGCGTGATGTTCAGCATCGCTGCGACCTTCGGAACGCCGCGGCCGATCCCGCCGATCGCGCGCGCAGCCGTGCCGTCCAAGTCCAATTCGGCGGTCGGCAACGCTTTCGTGCCGAGCTTGTCCTTCAAGCGGCGAACCGTGATGCCGTTCCACGTGCCGTCGGGGTTGCGCAGCTCCAAAAGGAATAGAGAAAGAGCGCGGCTCCCGTCGCCCGCCCCTTCGGGGCGCGCCAACGCAAGTGAGATGTCCGCCGTCGTCGCCGATGTGAACCATTTCGTGCCGTGCAGCGTCCACCAGCCGTCGCCCGCGTCGCGCGCAACCGTTCCGGTGCGACCGACGTCCGAGCCGCCTTCCTTCTCCGTCATCCACTGGCCGCTCGTCCACGCGTTCGCGCGCGCCGTCAGTCGCGGCACGTAATCCTTCGCCAATTCCGGGTCTTCGTTGAGCAGCACACGCACGGCCGCGTCCGTCATCGAGAGCGGGCACCCCGCAGTCGCCGACGATGGGTTCCAAAGGTCGATGACGCCGAACTGCACGACGCGCGAGTGCTCGCCGAACGCGTCCTCGTACGGGATCGCGACGAGGCCGGCGGCCTTTCCCAGCTCGACCAGCTCCAGCCATGCGGGGTCGACGTCGATCCGATCGACGCGGCGGCCCCACGCGTCCAACGGAACGTGCACCGGGGGGTGCGCCTCCGCGTGTGTGGCGAGCGCGCGCAGCTCGCCGAGCGCGCGCTCTCCCATGTCGTCGAAGAGGGGTGCGGCTTCGGCGAAGACGTCGGGCGGCAGGATCCGCTCCAGCGAGTTGCGCAACGTGGCGTCGGCCCGGAAGCGGTTCGCCGGCAGAGGAGCATCTTGCAGGAAGGGATCCATGGCAACGGTGAGGCTATCGGCCTGGTTGCGCGCGAACAAGGCGCGCGGGTCGGGCCGCTCGACAGGGCTGCTATCGTGCGCGCGCCGTCGACAGGGAGGTTCCGGGGTGTCCACCGTCCGCATCGACAAGCCCAACGACGACATCGCGATCGTCACGATGAACCGCCCCGACGTGCTGAACGCGATGTCCGTCGAGCTGTGCGACGACCTGCTCGCTGCGCTGGACACCGTCGGGAAAGACAACCGATGCCGCGTGATCGTCCTGACGGGCGCCGGTCGTGGCTTCTGTTCGGGATTGGATCTCGACGATCACGGCATCCTGCCTAACATCGATCACCTCACGATCCCCCGTCTCGGCCCGCACGCGATGCGCCACTACAGCCGCCTGACGCCGGCGGTGCGCCGCGTTCCGCAACCGGTGATCGCAGCGGTGAACGGACCGGCGTATGGCGGCGGGATGTGCCTCGCGCTCTCGGCAGACGTCCGCATCGCGGGCCGCTCGGCTGAATTCAACGCGACCGGATTGGTGAACGGTTTGACGAGCGGTGAGCTCGGCGCCTCATGGCTGCTCCCCCGTTTGATCGGCGCGTCGCGCGCGAACGACATCATGCTGACGGGCCGCGTCGTTGGCTCCGAAGAGGCGGAACGCATCGGCTTGGTCAGCCGCGTCGTTCCGGACGAGCAGCTGATGGATGAAGCGCTCGCGATGGCGACGGCGATGTCGCGCTTCAGCATCTACGGCTTGCAGATGACGAAGCGCGCGAACTGGGCGGGGCTGGAGATCCCGCACCTCGACACCGCGATCGAGTTCGAGGACCGCAACCAGCTGATGCTCGGGTACACGGACAACCTTCCTGAGGCGATCCGCGCGCGCAACGCAGGGCGCGCGCCCGTTTACACGGACGTGCCGCGCGACCTGACGATGCCGGACACGACGGACTGGACCGGCGAGCAGCCCTCCTAAACACACTCGTCACCCCCCTGCTTCACAATGGATGGCGGAGGTGCCGACGATGGCGAAGCACGACGTGCGGTTCCAGGTCCCGTGGCGAAGCCTCGGCAAGGAAGACGTGACGTTCCGCGTGATGGCCGACGACGAGCTGCTTGGGACGTTGAAGGTGTCGAAAGGCGCCGTTGTGTGGTGGCCGGGGAACGCGAAGCTCGGCTACAAGATGACGTGGGCGCGCTTCAACCAGGCGATGCGGGAAGGACACCGCGGCCGCCACGATTAGCGCTCTCTATACTGAGCGGGCCTCGCCGGGGTGGCGGAATGGTAGACGCGGCGGACTCAAAATCCGCTGTCCGAAAGGATGTGGGGGTTCGAATCCCTTCCCCGGCACTCACAGCGGTAGCATCCGCGACATGAAGAGGCTCGCCGATGCGGTGGTCCCGTTGACTTTCGCTGCCTTCGTCATGGACCTCGTCCACGATCTCGACCATATCCGGCGGCACAACTACTCTCCCGTCGCGGTTCGGTCACTTGGCTTCTTCGCTCTCGCAGCCGGCATCCTCGCCGTGACGCTCGTCGCCCGGCGGAGCAAGCTCGCGGTTCCCTTCGCGTGCTTCTACGGCTTGGCAAGTGGGTTGGGCCTCTTCGCGGTTCACGTTCTCCCGCACTGGAGCCTTTTCAGCGACCCGCTGACGACGTACCACGTCGACGCGTTGTCGTGGACGATCGTCGCGGTGACCATCGCGGTTGATCTGGCTCTGGGGATCGGGGCGGGGCTGCGGTTGGTTGGGGCGACGAGCAGGCCTCTCGAAGCGCGGGCCGCCCTCTAGCGCGTGCGGCCGGTTTCAGCTCGTGACAGCGCGCGCCGCAGAGACCGCGAGGACCCCCGCGTTCAGATAGAGGAGCGGCAACCAGGCCGGGTCGCGAAGCACGAGCGGCGTCACCATGTAGTGGAACGACCCGGTCCACGTGAGCAGGCTCTCGTAGATCGGTCCGACCACCGCAAGGCCCAACGAAACAGCCAACAGCAGAGCCCGGTTTCCATGAACGAGCAGCATCCCCACCCACAGAGCGATCAGGATCACAGCGATCGCCCACGGGTTTCTCCGAAGCACCCCCGTCACTACGTACGCAAGAACGAAAGCGGTTGCATCCGCCACGAACGGCACCCGATCTCGAGAGGACATCATTCGTCGCGCGATCGAGACACACGCGACGAGGATCAATACGACGGCGATCCCGAACTGAGGTGCGACCCACCACGGCTGCCCCATGAGGGAGGGATGCGCGTAGCGGAGGACGTGCGCGCGCACGTGGATCTGATCCAACAGCGCGCCACCAACTCCTCCGGCGACGAACGCAACAAGAAACGTCATCGTGCGCGCGCGAACCGAGGATTGAACCAACCTCGCGCGATTCTATGGCCGCGCGCGGAAGTCCCGTCTTACGGGCCGCTCGCTATCGTGAAGGTCCACGTCGAGGAGTAGCTGCCGGTGTAAGAGTTGCCCGGTGCGGTCAGCTGGAACGTCAGCGTCACGTTCACCGGCCCCTCGCCGGAGTTGACGCCTGCGTTGTAGAGCTTCACCGCAGTCGGAGCCGTCGCACCGGCCGGCAACGTGATCGGGTATGTCAGCGAGTTCGTCGGTACGCTGCAGTTCCCCGAGCCCGCCGCACCGGATCCCGCCGTTACGACGGTGGCGGTCGTCGGAAGGGTCTTCGCACCCGCGTTCGTAAACGTCGTCGACGTCCCGGTGATGTTCCAGCCGGCACCGCTGCCCGATTCGTCATCGGGCGTCAGCACGGGGCTCGTCGAGACGGTTTGGTTCGTCCCATTGAGCGTCACGGACGGGAAGCTCACGCCCGGGGCACCGAGCGTCCTACTGCCTCCGCCGCACGTCGTGAAGAAGTCGATCACGCCGGTCGCTGCCACCGCCCATCCGGTGCTCGAGTTGACGAACGACGTCGCGGCGAATCCTTGCGTCGTACCCGACGTTTGCGCCGTCCAGTTCGTACCGCCGTTGGACGTCGTGAGGATCGTCCCCGAAGCACCAACCGCCCAACACACGGTCGTGCTGACACAGCTGACGCCGGTAAGCGCGTTGGTCGTCCCCGACGTCTGCGCCGACCACAGTGTTCCGCCGTTGGCCGTTTTCAAGATGGTGCCGGACGCACCGACGGCCCAGCAGTTGCTCGTGCCCGAGCAGCTGACCGCGTTGAGGTTGTTCGTGGTTCCGGATGTTTGCGTCGACCACAGGTTGCCATTGCTCGTTTTGACGATCGTGCCGGTGGCTCCGACCGTCCAGCAGTTCGAGGTGGTTGGGCAGCTGATACCGGCTAGAGCACTCAGTGTCCCCGACGTTGCCGACGACCAGCTCGAGCCGCCGTTGGTGGTCTTCAAGATCACACCACCGGCCCCAACAGACCAGCAGGCGGTCGTGCTTGGGCAGCTAACGCCCGCGAGGGCATTCGCGGTCCCCGATGTCTGCGACGCCCAGCTCGAGCCGCCGTTCGTCGTCGCGCGGATCGTGCCCGATGCACCCACCGACCAGCAGGTCGTGGTGCTCGCGCATGCTGCGGCGGCAAGCGCGTTCGCCGTCCCCGATGTTTGGGAGGACCAGGTGACCCCGCCGTTGGTTGTTCCCACGATGACGCCGGAAGCGCCGACTGCGATGCAGGTGTTGATGTCGGCGCACGCGACGCCGGCAAGGTTGGAGGCCGTCCCCGATGTTTGCAGGATCCAGACAGCGGCCGCGTCTGCCGAGGGCGGCGCTACGACCACACCCACCGACGCGCTGAAGATAACCACGAGCGCAACCGATCTCGTGAGACGCGTCCGAGGTAGTCGCCCCATGGGGGTCCTGGTCGTTACGGCCAGAAGCTCTGCTGGTCTGGTGCCGTCAGCGACCCGGTTGCGATCCCATTCTCCGGCTGCCCGTGCACAAGAGACTCGAGCTCCTCGACGGTCGGGGTGCGCGGCAACGAGGATTCCAGCGCGCGCTGCGGCATGCTCTGCGCGCGAACAGGCTCGGGAGCCATGACCGGCTCTTCCTCGCGGCGACGGAGCTTCCCGATCAGCAATCCGAACAGGAGCGCCAGCAGTGCAAGACCGATCGTGAGAAGGAGCGAAAGGCTGGGGGTGCGCACGACGCGCGCAGGCTCATTCGAAGGCTGCGAGCCGTTCAGCGCAGCGCCGAGGGTGAGCGGCACGTCGGCCGTCGATGCCGCCGGACCACATGCAGACGTGGACGCACGGGCAACGTAGCTGCCGGCTGCGAGGGTGTCGGGCCACGGCAACGGATATGCGATCGTGTCGCCGGGCAGGACCGTGTCCAGCGTCCGCGTCACGGTGCGCGCGCTACCGTTCGGCCCGTGCATCGCGACGGTCAACTCCGGCTTGCACAACAGCTGGCCGGTGTTCGTGAGGTTGACGATGACCGAGGCGAACGACGTGCCCGGCAATGATTGCAGCGCGAGCGGCCCGATCGACATGCCCTCGGATGCAGGTCCCGGCACTTTCACCAGAACGCCGACGACCTCGCGGATGATCTGCTTCACAGCGAAACTCCCGCCGGAGCTGTTCGTCGCGGTGTTCTCGAATGCGATACCGGCCAGGTGATCGCCCGGCTTCGCGTCGCGAGGAACGCGGATCGCAAACGCAACCGTCGCCGTCGCGTGCGGCGCGATCGTGATGCTGCTCGACGAAGGTGTGAGCCACATGCCAGCCTTCGCGACGGGGTCTTGTCGGTTCGCGTACACCGAACCCGAGGTCTGGCCGGTGAGGCCATCGACGGAGTTGATCAACAGATGGAGTGGCACCGCGTCGAGATTCGTCACGACGATGTGATGTGTCGCGGACGCACCGGGCGCCAGCACGGGCTTGAAATATGCGCGTGTCGTCGGATCGTTCTGGTCGATCTCAGCCGGCCGGACGCTGTAACCGCCGCTGTTCGTCGCGGCGTGCGCGATCGGTGCGCTCAACAGCGCGATGCTCGCCGAGCAGAGAAGGACGAGCCCAAGCTTGATCCGAGTCGTTCCCATGTTCTCCCCCTGTTACCGCGTGCCTAGGGACCGCTGACGAGTGAGATCGTCCAGGTCGACGTGTACGTCCCGGCGAAGGTGCTCGCCGGAACCGCCAGCTTCCATGCAGCAGTGACTGTCTGGTTGCCCATCCCGGTGTTCGCGGCGGCGTTGAAGAGCTTGGTCGCCGTCGGCGCGACTGCAGCAGCGGGGAGCGTGTACGGGTACGTGACAGAGTTCGTCGCCGTCGTGCACGTCACGCTCGCGTCGCATGCGACGGTCGGCGTAGCCGTGACGGTCGTTGCCGACGTCGACAGTGTGTGACCGCCCGATGTGAAGGTCGTCGAGGTCGCCGTGATGTTCCAGCCGGCGCCGGATCCCGTCGCGTCCCCGACGTCCAGACCCTGGTTGGAGGTCACCGTCTGGTCGGTTCCGTTCAGCGTTGCCGAGAACGTGATGTTGCCCGGGGCGGACACAAACGCAAGAGATCCCGCAGTGAGCGTCGCGGTTGCCGTTGATGCAAAAGCGCTGGCCGGGGCCACGATGACGGCCGCGAGGGCAACGCCTAGCGCGATCCCATACATGCGCGCCTTCAACGATCTCATCCTTTCCTCCGCGGTACGGCCCACCCGCCCTGATGTTGAAGGCGATGACTAGTCAATCGGAAACGCGTGGCATGAACTGGAGGACGGACAGGCAAAAAAATGGCGGATAGCTCAATTGCGGGATACAGCTGAGAGGCGAAAGCGCTGCTAGCGGGCGTTCGGCCTATCGAGCTCAAACCAGACCGTGGTCGAGCCCTCGCCGTCGGTTCCCCACCGATCGGCCAGCCGCTCGACCAAGAAAAGCCCCCAGCCACCGTCGACACCGGGCTTGGCCGGATCGGGAGA
>DATGHY010000145.1:0-4353 GCA_035307625.1 Actinomycetota bacterium | reverse complement strand
CAGGGGATGTCTCGGCCGTAGGTAAAGGTCCCGTCGTGATCCAGGTCGGCATACGGCTCCTCGAAATCGAATGCGCGCGGCCCACCGAAGATCTGCCGCGGGCAGAGCGTTTGGGGGAACTCAAGCAGGTCCCGCTTCGCGTCGAATGGCAACGGTGTGATCTTCTCGGCGGCAGCACCTGCCAACCACGTCCGCACCGGCCGCGCGGATGCCGGATCCAGCGCGAGTAGCCCTGCCAGCATCGCCACCACGACGAAAAACGATCCCGAGCGCCTCATCACAGAGAGGGTCATTCGGCAGCACCCGGCAACACTCCTGCAGCGGATAACGCGTCGCCTTGCGAGCGCACCGGCGACTGCGGTAGGAATCCCTTCCGTCGTGCTGAGCCGAAGGCCCGCCCGAACCACCATCGCGGCACTTGTCGCCTTCACCGCCGTCCTCACAACGCTGAGCAGCGCGCGCGCCGATACGCGCACCGCCATCGCGAACGCGGAGCAACGATTGCACGCGCTCGAAGCGCAGATCACGTCCGAGCAGGCCTCGCTCGTCGGACTGGAGTCGACGATCCGAGACTCGGTGGTCAAAGTCGCGGAAGGCCGGCGGTTGTACGACGCGATCCAGGCGCAGCTGCTCGTCAGTCAGAAGCAGCACGCAGACATCGAGGCGCGCTACGCGAGCATCCGCGCGCAGATCGACGCGGTCGCCGTCGGCGCGTACGTGGGCGGACCGGGAGTCGGATCGCTCTCTTCGCTCGATCCGCTCTCCGTCAGAGATGCGACCGATGCGGTGCAGTATCTCAGCTCGATCGTCGACCACAAGGAGACACTTGCGGAAGAGGCGCAAACGCTCGGCGCGCAGCTGAAGGCGCGCGAAGCGCAAGAGGCGACGGTGATGACACATCGCGCGGCAGCTCTCGACCAGCTTCAATCCGACCAGAACACATTGATGTCGCGCTTCGGGCAGCAGCAGCAGGCGCTCGCACAGATGGCGCAAGCGCGCGCGCAGATCTCGGCGTTGCTCGTGCAGCTTGCGAAGAAGCTGCGCGCGGAGGAGATCGCAGCGGCGCGCCTGGCGCTCGAGCACGGCGTCACGTTCGGCAAGTGGGCGACCGCGTTCCTCGGATCGACCGGTGCGCCGATCGAACGCAACAACCTCGTCGTGATGGTTGCGTGGGAGACGGCGGAGTACACCTCCGCGCGGTGGAACCCCCTCGCGACCACGTACTACATGCGCGGGTCCACGTGTTACAACCCGTCGTGCGTCCGGAACTACCTGTCGCTCGAACAAGGTCTGCAGGCCACGTACGGCACACTCCGCCGGCCCGGGCTCGGATACGGGCCGATCCTCTCCGATCTCAGCCACAACGCCGACCCGATGGACACCGCGAAGGCGATCAACGCGTCGATGTGGTGCAACGGCTGCGCGAACGGGCAGTACGTCGTCGACCTCGTCCCATCGGTCGAGAGCAACTACGACGCCTACGCGAACGCGAGCGCCAACTAGGCCACATCCGTCTCATCGATCCGTCACCAATCGGGCGTACACCCGGTCGTCTATGCCGCCGGGCTGCTCCTTCGAGCCCATCGTCGGTGCGCTCTGCTGGCACCGATCGCGCGCGTGCAGCCGCTCGGAAGGGTCATGGTTTTAGAAGAAGGTCAATAGCCCCTCGCCCGGTCTGGGCTAAACGTCCTACGAAGGACTAGGGAAATCGCGCTAACGGACTATTGTTCGCGACGCGGTGTGCTCCGAAACTCACTGAGAGTCCAAATCAGGAGACACAAGCTTGCGCATTTCCCTAGGTCGGGTCCGCTTGCGCCGGCGTCCAGACATCGAAGCACTGCACGCGCTTTCCCTCCTCGAAGCCACGCTCGAGTCGACCGCGGACGGCATCCTCGTCGTTGCCGGGGACGGGAAGATCACGCGGTTCAATCAACAGTTCATCCGCATGTGGCGGATCCCGTCCGAGATCGCGGACACCAAGGACGACGACCGCGCGCTCGGGTACGCGATGGAGCAGCTGAAGGATCCGGAAGGGTTCGTGAAGCGGGTGCAAGAGCTCTACAACGAGCCCGAGGAAGAGAGCTTCGACGTTCTCCACTTCAAGGACGGCCGGATCTTCGAGCGGTCCTCGAAGCCCCAGATCGTCGACGGGGAGCCGGTAGGCCGCGTCTGGAGCTTCCGCGACGTGACCGAGCGCAACCGGCTCGACGACGTGAAGGACAACCTCCTATCGGCGGTGTCGCACGAGCTGCGCACACCGCTGACCGCGATCGTCGGTTTCACGTCCACGCTCGAGCGGTGGGGTGTCACGATGAGCGACGAAGAGGTCGCCGACCTGTATACGCGGCTGTCGAAGAACGCGAAGAAGCTTCAGCGGCTCGTCGGTGATCTGCTCGATTTCGACCGGCTCGCGCGCGGTCTCGTCGAGCCGAAGCGCGAGCGCACCGACATGGCCGAGCTCGTCACATCGATCGCGCGTGAGAGCGAGCAGATGACGGGGCGGCATATCAGAGTTGCGGCCGACGACGTTGTCGTTTCCGTGGATGCGCCGAAGGTCGAACGGATCGTCGAAAACCTGATCATCAACGCGGCCCGTCACACGGCGCCGGAGACGCCCGTGTGGGTGCGTGTGCGCGCGCGCGACGAGGGCTGCTTGATCATCGTGGAAGACGCGGGCCCCGGCGTGCCGGACGAGCTGAAGGAGCTCATCTTCGAGCCGTTCAAACAGGGGCCGACCACGCAACCGCAATCGCCGGGCGTCGGGATCGGCTTGTCACTCGTTTCTCGGTTCGCGGCATTGCACGGCGGGCGCGCGTGGGTTGAAGACCGGAAGGGCGGCGGCTCGTCCTTCCGCGTGTTTCTCCGCGACGAGAACCCGACCGTCGACCTCCGACAGGCCGAGCTCACCACCACGACGTCCTGAGGGACGCCAGACCAAACCTTTACCTCGAGCTCATCCTCGCGTCGTTGACAGCGTCCGATATCGCGTCACGCTGTTCCGGCGGCCAGTGATCACCGCCCGCGACGACGCGGGGGAGGAGACTTTTGCGCCGGCACCCCTCGATCGACACCCGTGACGCGCGCCGCCGCGCGCGCAGGCGGAAACGAAACGCCGCACTCGGGACGGTCGCTGCATTGACGCTCGCCATCGGAGTAGTGCCGCTGACCTTGCGCGGACACACCGGCGCCCTTGCGACGCCGCCTTTGCCGGACACCGAAAGCCAGTCCCTGCCTCCGCTGCCGGCGACACCGGTGCGTTTCCCACTCGGCGCATGGCAGGCACAGCACGACGTTCCCGGTGGGATCGAGGGCTTCGCCGGCCGCGTCAGCGCCTTGCCGGGCGACTCGGTTGCGGTGTACGTGCGGACGCACGCAACGCGCTATACGGCGTTCGTGTATCGCATGGGCTATTACCACGGTGTCGGTGCGCGCCTGATGGCGACGGACAAGAACCTCATCGGAACGCTGCAACCGCCGTGCAACGTCGAGTCGCGTGGGATGATCGAGTGCCGCTGGCGGAAGAGCTTCATGCTTCACGTGCCGCTTACCTGGCCGAGCGGCGTGTACCTGATCAAGCTCTCGGCGTCGGACGGATCCGGAAGCTTCGTACCGCTCGTTATCCGGGAGGCCATACCGGCGGCTCCGATCCTGTTCCAGGTGAGCGTCACGACGTGGCAGGCCTACGACACGTTCGGAGGACGAGACCTCTATCAGGGGCCGTGTCCGCCACGGCTTTTACCGAGTCCATCTGAGACGGCGAAACCGACTTTGACCCCGTCGCCGAGTCCGACCGTTTCACCGAGTGTCTCGGTCTCTCCGTCACCGAGTGCTTCAATCTTGAAGATTGGGTTCACGCAAAAGACGCGCGCGCAGCCGCTCGACGAAGGACGAGGCTGTGCGTTCGACGGCCGCTCGCGCGCGGTGTCGTTCGACCGTCCGTACCAATGGCCCGGTTCGGGGCAGTTCCTGCGCTTCGAATACCCGATGCTGTACTGGCTCGAGTCGCGCGGCTATCACGTCGCGTACGCGACCGACATCGATCTTCACGAAGGGTTGGATTCATTGTCGTCGCGCAAGGTCTTCATCGCGGCCGGGCACGACGAGTATTACTCGCTTCAGATGAGGCGCGCGCTCGAGGGGGCGCTGGCGCAAGGAACGGATCTGATCTTCATGGGCGCCGACGACATCTACCGCCACATCCGCTTCGAGTCGTCGCCGCTCGGACCCGATCGCGTGATCGTGAACTACAAGATCGCGGGCGAAGATCCTCTTAGTGCCACCGACCCGTTGGAGTCGACCGGGCAGTGGCGCGAGTGGCCGACCGGCGACCCCGAGCAGCAGCTGCTCGGCGCG
>DATGHY010000144.1:0-5857 GCA_035307625.1 Actinomycetota bacterium | reverse complement strand
GCTGCCGATGCCCGGCCAAGTGAACGTAGTCTCCGTTAGCACCGCCCCGCCGAGGAGCGCGGCGAACTGCAGTCCGGTGATCGTAATCACGGGTATCAGCGCGTTGCGGAATGCATGTTGCATCACGACGCGCCACTCTGGGATACCGCGCGCGCGCGCCGCCTCTACGTAGTCCGCTTGCAGCGTCTGAAGCAAGTGCACGCGGACGAGGCGAACGAGGATGCCACCTATGACGAGCCCCAAAGTAATAGCGGGAAGCGCGATGTATCGCACGGCACTCACGAACGAAGACCAGTTACCCGTGATCAAGCTGTCGACCAGATAGAGACCGGTGATGTGGCGCGGTTCCATGAAGGATCCGATGCGGCCTCCGCTGGGGAAGATATGCCACTTCACGGAGAAGAGCAGTTGGAACATCATGCCGAGCCAAAAGATCGGCGCGGCGTAGATGACGATCCCGAAGAGGCGGCCTCCCAGATCGATCGGTGTGTCTCGGAAGCGTCCGGCGAGGGATCCCAGCCCGACGCCGACGACGATCGCCACGAACATCGCCACGAGGGCCAGCTCCAGCGTGGCAGGGTACCGAGCGCTGATCTGTGACCCGATGCTCTCCTGCGTTACCACTGATTTCCCGAAGTCGCCGTGCGCCACGTCGGCTAAGTACGTCACGTATTGCACGATGAGCGGTCGATCGAGACCGAGGTTGTGTCGGATCTGAGCGATCTGCGCGGGCGGAAGCTTCTGACCGTACGCCGCTTCGATCGGGTCCCCTGGCGCCACCCGGAGGATCACGAACACGAATGACAGGAGGATCGCGATCATGGGGATGGTAAGGGCGATCCTCGTGATCACATATCGGCGGAGCGATCCCCCACGCTTGGCCATCAAGCCCCTTCGGCCGAATGATCAAGGGCGCCAATCACATATGGCGCCCTTGATCCCGGTGTCGTGGTTACGAGGACTTGCTCAAGACCTCGATCCGGAGGAACGACGTGACATCGAGCGCCGTACCGCTGACGCTCTTCTGCGTGAACACGTACTCGGACTCCTCCCAGAGCGGGATGTAAAGAACGCGATCCGCGATGAACTTCTGAAGCTGCTTGAAGACGGCGTCTCGGGCCGTCTCGTCTGTCAGCTTCTGCTCTTGGGCGATCAGCGCCGACGCCGTGGGATCGTGGAAAAACGATCCCTGGGAGTCCGATCCCGAGCCGATGAAGGGGTCGAAATAGTCGTCCGGATCGAAGTAGTCGGGGAACCAGCCGAGCTGGAAGAAGCCGAATTTCCCAGCCGCGAGGTCGGCCTTGTATGCGGTCCAGTCTTCGGTCTGGGTCTTCACGGTGAATCGGCCCGTCTCCTGGAGCTGCCGGACGATGGACTGTTGGACGTCCTGCTCGGCCGCTCCGTAGTGAGTCGTGCCGTTCACCGCCCACAGCGTCAGTGAGACCTTTTGGCCGGCAGGGACGCCGGCCGCGGCAAGCTCCGAATCAACTTTCGTCTTGTCGGGCTTGGAGCCGTACTCGGTCTGGAATACGGGATCGTAGGCTCCGAAGCTTGAGCGCAGCATCGAATACAAGGGTTTGACTGTGCCGTTGAAGGCGTCGGTGTTGATCCGATCGCGGTCGATCGCGTAGGCGATCGCCTGGCGCAGGTGAAGGTTGTTCTTGAACTGCGGATCCTTCATGTTGAAGACGAGGAAGCGAACCCGACCAAGGCCGGGGCCGGTCGTCGTGATGCTGGTGTCGCTCTTCAGCGAAGAAACTTCGTTTGCCGCGAAGGTCCTGAAACCAAGGTCAACCTCTTTGTTCTGCAGGGCGAGCTTCAATGCAGACGAGGAGCTGTAGAACTTGATCAGGACGGTCTTCGTCTTCGGCTGGCCTAGTACCGAGTTCGGGTTGGCGTCTAGCTGTATCGATTGGCCCTCGACGTAGTTGGCTGCGGGCATCATGTAGTAGCCGCTTCCCGCGACAAGGGTGTTGGGAGCCACTGCGTTCGCAGGCATAACCTTCGGATTCACGACCGATGCAACGCTGAACGAGAGGCGGGCCAAGAAGGTCGAGTTCGGCCTCTTTAGCGTGAAGACCACCGTCTTAGCGTCGGGCGCCGTGACCGTCTTCATGACGTCGGACAACAAGAAAGCCGCCGAACCGGAGACGTTGAGCTTGATGGCGCGATTGATCGAGAAGACAACCGCATTGGCGTCGATCGCCGAGCCGTCTGAGAACTTCAGGCCGTCTTTCAAAGTGAACGTATACGTGAGGCCGTCTGACGAGATCTGCGGCAGGGACGCAGCAAGATCAGGCTCGATCGTAGTTCCGCTGGCCGGATACGAAACCAGGCGGCTGTACACCTCTTGGATGAGGTTCCCGCAGAAGATCTCGTAGCACTTCGCCGGGTCGTTCGATGTTTCGGAGTCGGTCGTCCCCCACACGATCCGGGTGGCCGCCGTGCCGCCACCGCCTCCGGTGTTGCTCTTGCTGCTGCACGCGCCGGCGATCAGTGCAAGGATCGCCACGACCGCAAACACGGAAACCGGTTTGCGTCCGTCCATAACGCATCCCTCCCGGGTGGGTCGCCCGCACGTCGACCCAGGCCGATTCTATCTCTCACGGTGGAACCCACAAGGGTCCGGTGTTCCTTCACGCAACCCCTACGACTCGTCTCGTTTGCCCGGCTTTCTTTGTGACTTCCTCTCTTCGAGATCGGGTTCCGGCTGCCAGTAGGTTCGATCCTCGAGACCCACCGGGCGATAATGCTGTTCGACCCAGCCGCCGGGGTATTCGTGCGGGTACTTGTATCTCTCTTCAGGCTTTCGGCTCCGCCCAGGCGTGGCGATGTTCTTCAGATTCTCCGGTACTTCGCCGCCCCCTTGCTCTTCGATGTCGCGCATCGCGGCGCCGATCGCGCGCGTGACCGCGTTCGACTTCGGCGCGATTGCCATCGCGATCGCCGCGTGCGCGAGGTTCAGCTGCGCTTCGGGCATGCCGACCATCTCCACCGCTTGCGCTGCCGCGACCGCGGTCTGCAATGCTTGTGGATCTGCGATCCCGACGTCTTCGGACGCGAAGATGATCATCCGTCGCGCGATGAATCGCGGATCCTCGCCGGATGACAGCATGCGCGCGAGCCACGCGAGCGCCGCGTCGGGATCCGACCCACGCATCGACTTGATGAACGCCGAGATCACGTCGTAGTGCTTGTCGCCGGCGCGGTCGTAGCGAAGGTACCGCTGCTGCATCGCGTCGTCGGCGTCGTCCACGGTTACGTTTGAGCGGCCGGCTGCTCGCGCGCGATCTGCCGCAGCTTCAAGGCCGTTCAATGCGACGCGCGCATCCCCTTCCGAGCGGCTTGCGATCGCCTCGATCGCATCGGGCTCGGCTTTCATCCCGCCGATACCCCTTTGGGGATCGCCGGCGGCCCGTTCGAGGATGATCCGAAGATCGTCGGCGGCCAGCGAGTCCAAGCGGAACAGAACGGTCCGCGACAGCAGGGGTCGGATGATGCTGAAGAAAGGCGACTCTGTCGTCGCTCCGACGAGAACGATCCACCCGGCCTCTACCCCGGGTAGCAGCACGTCCTGTTGCGCCTTGTTGAACCGATGCACCTCGTCGATGAACAAGACGGTCCGGCGCCCCGTTGCTTCAAGCCGCTCGCGCCCTTCTTCGACGACACGCCGCACGTCGGCAACACCGGCCGTGACGGCAGAGAGCTGGATGAATTCAGCCGACGTGTGCCGCGCTATGAGGATCGCCAGCGATGTCTTCCCGGTTCCTGCGGGACCAACCAGCATGACCGAGCGGAGCTTGTCCTGTTCGATCAGCGAACGCAGCACGCTCCCCTGTTCGAGCAACTGCGACTGGCCGACGAACTCGTCGAGAGAGCGCGGGCGCATGCGCGCAGCCAGCGGCGCTTCCTTCGGAGGGTCGTCGGTCGGTGACCGGCGCGCGCCCTCGGCGAACAGCGACGATCGCTGCGAGGGTTGCTTTCGCGGGGTCACGACGGAAGGAGTCGAAGTCCCAGGATCTTGAGCTGCGCGTCGTCGACCGGCGTCGGCGCGCCGGACAACGGATCCACGCCCGACTGTGTTTTTGGGAACGCGACGACATCGCGGATGTTCTCCGTGCCAAGGATCTGCATCATCACGCGGTCGATACCGCAGCCGATCCCGCCGTGCGGCGGAGGCCCGTAGCGGAAGGCTTCGAGGAAGAAGCCGAAACGCTGCTCAGCTTCCTCCGGCGATATGCCCAACGCATCGAACACCTTGCGCTGGATATCCGGCCGATGGATGCGGATGCTGCCACTCAGTAATTCCAAACCGTTCAGCACCAAGTCGTACGCGGCCGCGCGCACCGTGGAGGGATCGCCGTCCAACGCGTCACCGCCCCCGACCGGCATCGTGAACGGATGGTGGATCGGCTCCCAGTTCTCTTCGTCCGCATTCCAGACGAAGAACGGGTAATCGACGATCCAGCAGAACTTCCACGAGCCTTCGGGGATAAGACCGCGCTCCCTTGCAAGCTCCATCCGCAAAGCGCCGAGGATCGGATTCGCCACGTCCGGCTTGTCTGCCATCATCAGAACAAGGTCGCCGGGAGCCCCGCCGGTAGCCGACGCTAAGCCCTGTCTCTCCTTCGGAGAGAGGTGCTTCGCGAGCGGAGACTCAACCTCTCCGCCGTCCCGCAGGAGCACCCATGCAAGACCCTTCGCGCCCCGCTCCATGGCCGAGTGCTCCAGCTTCTTCAGCTGCGCATGGCCGAGGTCGCCTGCGCCCGGCACAGCGAACCCTCGGATGACGCCGCCCGAACCGATCACCGATTTGAAGATGCCGAGCGACGTCTCCGCGAACACGTCGTTCAGGTCGGCGAGCTCCATGCCGTACCGCATATCGACATGGTCGGTACCGAAACGCCGGATGGCCTCGGCGTACGGGATACGCGGGAAAGGCTGCTCGACATCGACACCCACGCACTCACGCCACAGGTGGATGAACAACCCTTCGAGCAGCTGCAATATGTCTTCTTGCTCTACGAAGGACATCTCTAGGTCGAGCTGGGTGTGCTCGAGCTGGCGGTCTGCGCGCAGGTCCTCGTCGCGGAAGCAGCGCGCGATCTGGTAGTAGCGATCCATCCCGCCGACCATGAGGATCTGCTTGAGCATCTGCGGCGATTGCGGCAACGCATAGAAGCTTCCGCGTTGCAGCCGCGACGGAACAAGGAAGTCGCGCGCGCCTTCCGGCGTCGACTTGAAGAGGATCGGCGTTTCGACCTCGGTGAAGCTGCGCGCGTCGAGGTAGGCGCGGATCTCGCGAACGACCCTCGCGCGCAACCGGAGCGCGTGCTGCATCGCGGGGCGTCGGAGGTCGATGTAGCGGTACTTCAATCGGGTGACGTCGTCAGCATCGACAGCGTCCTCGACGACGAACGGCGGCGTCTCGCTCGGCGAAAGGATCTCGAGCCGAGTTGCCTTGATCTCGACCTCACCCGTCGGGAGGTTGGGGTTCTCCGTTCCCGACTTGCGCTTCTCGACCGTCCCGCCGATCAGGACGCAATACTCACGCTGCACCTCTCCCGCATCGGCGCCGGAGTCTGGATGCACGACGACCTGGACCGTCCCGCTCGCATCCCGGATATCGAGGAAGACGATCTTGCCGTGATCGCGGCGGTGATGGACCCACCCGGCGAGGGTGACCTCTGCGCCGGCATCGGACGCGCGCAGCTCGCCGCAGGAGTGCGTGCGCAGCATCAGATCTTCTCCCCCAGCCAGGACGTCGCTTCATCCAAAGAAACCTGCGTCTGCTCTCCACTCGTCATGTCGCGCATGGTCACCGAGCTTGCAGCGAGCTCCTTCTCGCCGATCAAAG
>DATGHY010000143.1:0-3662 GCA_035307625.1 Actinomycetota bacterium | reverse complement strand
ACGACTTCCCGACCCAGGACGGGACGGCCCGCTCGCAGGCAACCGGCGCACCCACGCCCGTTTCCTACGCGGACATCGCGGCAGCCGGGCACCCGCGCTACTGGGACTCCGACGCGTCGGTTCCGTGGACCGCGTACCAAGTAGGCAATCAATGGCACGAGATCTATTACGACGACGCATCATCCCTCGCGCTCAAGGCGCGGTTCGCCAACAGCGCCCACCTGCGCGGCACCGGCGCATGGGCGCTCGGCATGAACGGGAATGAAAGCGATCTCATCGCGGCGCTCCTCGGAACGATGACGACGGTCATAACCGGTCCGAGCGGCCCGCCGGTCGCCCCCGAATCGAAACCGCAACCGACTGCGCAACCTACGAAGCCGGCCTCTTCACCGCGACCGGCTCCGACCACGACAACGCAACCGAAATCGTCACCGACTCCGCGGCCGAGCTCAACGCCCGCGCCGACGTCGGCGCCGCTACCCGTGCCGCTGCCGACGAAGCTCTGATCGCATCACTCGCAACAGCAGCAACGCGAATTCAGTACTTTCGAAACTCAGCCATTGACCAGGACTCAGGTCCCTCGCTAGCGTCGCGCGCACGCTCAACGTTGCCGTGGCGCGCGCTCCAAAAGAGCTCGCGCCTGACCCTGGAGGGGGGATGCTCCACATGTTCCACACGCTCAAAGCGCGCGCAGCCGCCGCAGCCATAACAGCCGGCGCGCTCCTCGCAACCGTCGCCCTCGCGACGCCGCAAGCCGCAAGCGCGATCGGCCCGCAGCTCGTGCCGCTCGCGATACAAGCTCCCGAAACATCCGGGGCCACAACCGGCAAGACCGTGCTTCCCGCGGCCTGCACCGCGCCGAGCCCCGATCCATCCGGACACACCAAGGTGTACCCAGACTTCCACTGCTACACCGCGCAGCAGATCCTCGCCGCGTACGGCGTGGACCAACTCCACAACGAAGGCACGATGGGCCAGGGTCAGACGATCGTGTTGGTCGACGCGTACGGCTCACCGACGGCCGCAGCGGACCTGCAACACTTCCACGACGTCTTCTTCCCGTCCCTTCCGAACCCGAACTTCGATCAGGTCTTCCCGCAGGGTGCTCCCGACTACAACAACACGGCCCACGGCAAGGGTCAGTCGGGTCCGAACGGTGCGGCCGGCTGGTCGGGCGAAGCGACACTCGACATCGAGTGGTCGTATGCGATCGCGCCGCTGGCGCACATCGTTCTGCTCGCGGTTCCGGCCGCCGAGACCGAAGGCGTTCAGGGCTTCCCGAATCTCTTCAACGCGATGAGCTGGGCGATCGACAACTACCCGGCGGGCACGATCTTCTCGCAGAGCTTCGGTGTAACCGAGCAGACCTTCGGTGGCGCGCAACAGACGCAGACGGCGCGGTTCGACGCCGTGTATAAGAAGGCCGCCGCCAAGGGCGACACGATGCTCGCGTCTTCCGGCGACAACGGCACTCTCGGCGTCAACAAGCAGAAGAAGGACACGGGCACATACTCGTTCCCGACGGTCGGTTGGCCGGCGTCGAGCCCGTACCTCTCGGCAGTTGGCGGCACGCAGCTCCAGTACGGCTGGACGTGGGCGCCGACCAGCGACGTGCCCTTCAACGCCGACGGCTCGGACAACCCCGCCTACTTCAACTGGACCGAAGGCGGTAACTCCGAAGCGGTGTGGAACGAAAGCTGGTTGCCGGCTGCAAGTGGTGGCGGCCCCAGCGCGATCTACAGCCGTCCCGCGTACCAGTCAGAGCAGGCCTCGATCATCGGCAGCAACGCGCGTGGCGTCCCCGACCTCAGCTGGAACGCTGCGGTCAACGGCGGCGTGCTCGTGTGGATCACCGCCTTCCCGAACTATCAGCGTCCGGGCTGGCACGTGTACGGCGGTACTTCCGCGGCCAGCCCGCAGGTCGCCGGCGTCATCGCCCTGGCGAACCAGAAGCTGGCCGACGGCGGGAGCAGCAAGCGCGTCGGTTTGCTCAACCCGTGGCTGTACCAGCTGGGGAACACCGCGGGATCGTCGACGTCGGCGTTCAACGGCACCGGCGACTTCCGCGACATCGTTCCGCAGACGTACGGCATCTACACGCTGAAGAACAACACCGACGGTGCGAACGCCGACGGCTCCACGCCGGCCGGCACGCCCGACGGGTGGCCGACATTGAACGGCTGGGACATGACGACCGGATTCGGCTCACCGCGCGCGCCCGCGTTCGTGAGCGATCTGGTTGCGGCGGTGCTTGCCGGCTAAGAAGGAGTAACCCCTTAAAGGAGCGAGGCTTCGGCCTCGCTCCTTTCATCTCTGCAGGGTCGGGGATGTCGCGCGTCGAAGGATTGCGAACGTATGAGAAGGCCCTTGCGAAAGGTTGTGTGGAGCCTTGCCCTTGCCGCCTTTGCGATCGCGCCGATGGGTGCGAACGGTGCGCCGCGCGCGCTCCCACCGCTGTCGCACCATGGCCGATGGCTCACCGACCCATCTGGTCGCGTGGTCATCATCCACGGCCTTCAGCTCGACAAGTTCATGCCTGGAACGGCCGTCGAAGGGTGGCCCGACGTCTCGGCCGACAACGTCCGCTTCATCGCCGCGCAAGGCTTCAACGCCGTTCGCAATAGCATCGCCTACGCCGGTTTCGAGCCGCAGATCGGCCACTTCGACTACTCGTACGTGGACCGGTACCTCGCGTTCGATCGGACGCTCGCCGCTTCGGGCGTCTACGACCTCATCGACATGATGCAAGGGGAGTACAGCCCGGTCGTCGCCGGCGACGGCTTCCCCGATTGGATGACAAACACGAGCGGCCTGCCCAACACCCGCGATCCGTTCCCTCGCGGATACATCGACAATCCCGCCGAGGATGCTGCGTGGGACAACTTCTGGGCGAACAAGCCTGCCGGCGACGGCGTCGGCTTCCAGGACCACTACGCGCGCGGGTTGCACAAGCTTGCTGCTGCGTTTGCGAGCATGCCGGGGCTGCTCGGGATGGAGATCTTGAACGAGCCGTGGGCCGGGACGCGCTGGCCGACGTGCGCGAGCCCGCTCGGATGCCCACCCGGCGGCTTCGATCAGACCTCGCTCACGAGCTTCTATCGCAAGATGATCCCGGCGATCCGATCCGCCGATAGAACGCATCTGATCTTGTACGAACCCAATCTACTGTTCGACTTCGGCGCGCCGACGAAGCTCGGCGGCTTGCAGGACCCGAACCTTCTGTTCGCGTTCCACAACTACTGCCTCGGAGCGATGCCGGGCTTCCCGCCTGCGCCGGATCCGCTCGGCTTGTGCGGCATCGACGAGAACATGACGTTCGGAAACGCGGACGCACGCGCGGCCGCCACGGGAGACGCGCTGCTGATGGACGAGTTCGGCAACACGACGGACACGGCTTTGCTCGCGCGCATGGCGAACGAAGCGGATCAGCACATGACGGGCTGGACGTACTGGGCATACGAGGACTGCTGCGGAAGCTCCGGCGCGATCGTCAAAGATGCGACCAAACCACCGACGGCGCCTGGCAACCTAAACCTGGTAGTGCTGCAGGCACTGGCACGCCCGTACCCGCAAGCAGTGGCCGGCACACCGACGAGCTGGAGCTTCGATCCGACGACGAAGCGTTTCACGCTGACGTACTCGACCGCGCGCGCAGGCGGCGG
>DATGHY010000142.1:0-9356 GCA_035307625.1 Actinomycetota bacterium | reverse complement strand
CCCGCTCCCGCCGCCTCCGGCGATCGGCGGCGTGTTGAACAAGGCGTTCTCGCTCCCCGACTACCGCAACGGCACGGGGCAGGTTTACGCGATACCGAAGTCGGCCCTGATCCGCGGTGGCAGTAGCCCCGTCGTTCAATTCGATACGGCGAACATCCCGCTCCCATCCGGCGCTCCACTCGGTGCCGTCTGGTCGTCGCTGCAGCCGGCGTTCCAGCCGCCCGGGGACCACACTTTCCTTCCGAAGAGCGGCGTCGAGTACTTCATGAGCCAGCTCGACTTCGCAACGACGGGAGACAACCGCGTCGCGGTCTGGGCTTTGACGAACACCGCTTCGCTGAACACGAGCAAGCCGAATCTCAAGCTGTCCAGCACGATCATCCGGACACTCGATGCGCGCGACACGTACACGTATGCGCAGTCGGCGGACCAGAAGCCCGGGAAGACGCCGCTCGCACAAGGGTGTTTCCCAACGGCCTGCACCGAAGAGAAGCTCAACGCGAACGACGATCGCATGAACCAGGTGATGCTGACGAACGGTCACCTGTGGAGCGCTGTGAACACGTTGCTTCCGGCGATCCAGGATGGCGCGAGCGGCATGAACGGCGACCCACGCACCGGGATCATGTACTTCGAAGTCGCGCCTTCGATCGTGGGCGGCACGGTGCACGCGACGATGGTGCGCGACGGGTACGTGCAGATCCCGAAGCAGAACGTGTTGTTCCCGTCCATCGCCGCCAGTCCGAAGGGACCGGTGGTGATCGGCTTCAGCGTCAGCGGCGTCGGCTACTACCCGAGCGCGGGTTGGGCGCGTCTCGACGGGTTGGCCAAGGGACAAGCACCCGACATCCACATCTCAGGCATGGGCAAGGAACCCGAGGACGGCTTCACAGGCTACTGCGTGCAGGGCATCCTCTCGAACATCGGCAACCAGTGCTCGGACGAGAAGGCGCGATGGGGCGACTACAGCGCCGGAGTCGTCGACGAGCACGGGTGCGTCTGGCTCGCGGCCGAATACATCTCGGGGATCCGGCGCGACCCGCTGGCAGGAAACTGGTCCACGTACGTCACGCGTGTCGCCGTTCCGGGCTGCGCGTAATCGAACGGCGTCGCCTCCGCGCGAGTCGATAGCATGCGCGCGGAGGCGAATGGGGGCTGGTGTCCCTCGCGGTCTTCAAAACCGTTGCGGCTCCTAACCGGGCCGGGTGGGTTCGATTCCTGCCGCCTCCGCTAAGGACTGCCGGGTCCGGAAGGTGGGCGGTCATCTTGCGGCGAAAATCACCGCGATGATCGAACAGACGGCTCGGCCGGTTTCCAACGGACGGGGCGCTCGCTCAACAGGTCCCCGCCCCGCGACATCGCTCCTCGTCGTCCTCGCCATCTTGGCCGGCGTTAGCGTGAGCAGAGCAGGTGCAGCTCCCGACTTCGCGAGTTACGTCAACCCGCTCAACGGCACGAAGCCTGGAGCGCCGGACTTCGGGACCGGCGGCGGAGCTGGAAACACCTTCCCCGGTCCGGTCTTGCCTTTAGGCATGATCCAGTGGTCCCCGGACACGAGCCCATCGACCGCAAACGTCGGCGGCGGTTACGCCTACGACGACACGAAGATCCGGGGATTCAGCGTTCGTCACCTCACCGGTACGGGCTGCCCGAACGAAGGTGATGTGCCGTTCCTGCCGACGACACAGCCGATCACAGCTTCCCCCGTCGATCCGCTGACGGTCGACTACCACTCCTCGTTCCTGCCGTCTTTCTCGCACGCGGACGAAGACGCGTCGGCCGGCTATTACCGGGTGGGGCTCAACCCGAAGACGCCGGCTCGCATCAACGCCGAGCTCACGGCAACGACTCGATCAGGGCTCGGTCGTTTCACGTTCCCGGCTACAAACTCGAGCAGCGTTCTTATCAACGCGACCGGAAGCAAGACCGGAAACACGGCCGGCTCCGTGACGATCGATCCCGCACGCCACGAGGTGAGCGGCTCCACCTCCAGCGGCGGGTTCTGTGTCTCGTCGAACACCTACAAGCTGTACTTCGTAGCAACGTTCAGCCGCCCGTTCGCCGCGTACGGAACATGGACGCGGCAGTCTCTGGCGCCGGAGTCGACGTCTGCGCAGGACTCGCTCCCCATCGAGAGCCCCATCTTCACATCAGGCCCGCGGTACGGGTTCGGGCTGCCCGGACAGGGACCCACCGCACAAACTGGCGCGTACGTCACCTTCGACACGAGGAAGAACCACCTCGTCGAAGTTCGTGTCGGGATCTCTTTCGTGAGTGTGGAGGGCGCGCGCAAGAACCTGCTGGCGGAAACGAAGGGTCTCACCTTCGATGCGATCCGCCAGCGAGCTCGGATCGCGTGGAACCGCATGTTGGGCAAGATTGAGGTTTCCGGCGGTCGGCTCGACGACCGCCGTACCTTCTATTCGATGCTGTATCACGCGCTGATCGGCCCGAGTGTGTTCAGCGACGTCGATGGCCGGTACATCGGATTCGACCACGTGGTGCACGTCGCGCGCGGGTACACGCAGTACTCGGACTTCTCGGGATGGGACGTCTACCGCAGTCAGATCCCGCTTCTGGCCCTCGTCGCACCCAAGCAAGCCTCCGATTTCGCAACGTCGCTGCTGGCCGACCAACGTCAGAGCGGGTGGTTACCCAAATGGTCGGTTGCCAACGGCCACACCGACGTGATGACCGGCGACCCGGCCCCGCCGTCCCTCGCGCATATCTGGGCACTGGGCGTTAAGGACTTCGATGTTCGTGCTGCGCTCGCCGCGTCGCTCAAGGGCGCTACGCATTCCGGTACGAGCGCGAATGGCGGGTACGTCGAACGACAAGCCGTCGGCGATTACCAGCGCCTCGGGTATGTCCCCTTCGAGAAGAACTCCAGTGCCATCACCGGTGTCTTCGCACAGTGGCTGCATGACGTACCGATCCCGTTGCCCTCCGACCTCGATCTGGCGTGGGGCTCGGCCGCGACAACCCTCGAATATGCGACCGCCGACTTCGCCGTCGCGCGACTTGCCGCGGCGGTGGGCGACACGAAAACCTGTCGGACCTTCCTCGCGCGCTCAGCGGATTGGCGCAACGTATTCGACCCCTCGATCGGTTACGTGCGGCCGCGCTGGGGCACGGGCCAGTGGGTGTCCAACTACGATCCCAACTCCAACGATCAGTTCAGCTCACACGGTTTCGTCGAGGGAGATGGCGCTCAGTACACGTGGATGGTCCCGCAAGATCCCGCGGGGTTGTTCGCGGCCCTCGGTGGAAGGAAGCAAGCGACGGCTCGGCTCGATTCGTTCTTCTCCGAACTGAACGCAGGGATGAGCTCGCCCCACGCGTTCCTCGGGAACGAGCCCAACTCGAACGCGCCGTGGCTCTACGACTGGATCGGGGAGCCCTACAAGACCCAGAGCATCATGCGACGCGCGATACTCGGGATGTTCAACGCGGGTCCCGGCGGATACCCGGGCAATGACGATCTCGGCCAGATGTCGGCATGGTATGTCTTCGGCGCACTCGGGTTCTATCCCGCGATCCCGGGAAGTGATGTCCTCGCGCTCGGGAGCCCGCTGTTCCCGAAAGCCGTGCTCCATCTCTCCGGTGGCGATCTGGTGATCACGGCTCCTTCGGCCGCGCGCGACGCGCCATACCTGCACGAACTCACGATGAACGGCGCGACATACAACAAGCCGTGGTTCCAGCTCCGGCAGGTTTCCCACGGAGCCACGCTCGCGTTCACCCTTGGGAGGTCGGCCGATTCGGCGTGGGGCACCGACCCCGCGAGCGCCCCACCCTCGTTCGGGCCCAAGGCCGCGGGAGGGTGCTCCCCCTAGCAAGAAAGATCGCAATTAGCCGCTCATCGACCGGAAATCTGACCGGGCCGGGATGCTCGGACAAAACAGACCTACTGGGAGAACAAGTCATTGACCCACCTTTCGCCCCCATGACATGCTTCCCCGCGATCCGGCCGCCCGGCCGATCGAGGGGGCGACGTTGCCCGCTTGGGGGGGAAGATGCAGCGACGTATCAGACTCGACCTCATCTGTTACTCCGTCATCGCCTGTGGCGTCTTGTTCGGCGCCGCGGTGCTGGTGCCGGCCTCATCATCCGCGGCCACAGCACCGAAGGTCTTCTCGGCCGCCCTTACCTCGTTCGGCGGAAACCCGACCGAGCTCGAGATCACGATCACCAACGACAGCACCGGAGCAGCCGTCTTGGGGTCGGCCACGATCACGGCACCGACCACCGTGACGCTCTCAGGAACGCCGACAATCGTGGGTACTTCGGCCGCCAAGGCCTGGAACGCGTCACGGTCGGGACGGGTCATCAAGCTCGGCGCGGTAAGCGATCTAGACAAGCTGATGCCGGGCCAATACGTGACCGTGGACTTCCTAGCAACCGTGCCGAGCGTGGCCGGGAATTACGTCTTCGCAGTGGCCGGCAAACCGTCGCTCGGTTTCACGGGTTCTGCGACCTACACGCAACTCGGTCCCAGTCCCACGCTGACGGTGTGCAGTGACACGTCATGCACCGCGTCGAACGGCGACACAAACAATCCGCCGCCGAACCGTGAGGTCGGCAGCTTCACGCTCGACGGTGGTTGCTCAGGGTGCACGATCTCGATCAGTAACACGGTCGGTGACTTCTGCAATGACCCAACGCCGCCCGGCCAGTGCAAGGCACCGGTCGTGCCCCAGTTCGAGGTGGACCCCGGATACAACGGCTTCGTTCACTTCACCCTCGCCTGCGACAAGACCAACTGCCCTGTGCTCGCCGGACCGTCACCGTCTCCGACGTTGACAGCGCCGATCAACTCCGCGGGCGCGGACACGTACCCCGTCTATTACACAGACTCGGACGCGCCGACGAACTCCGAACAGTTCGTGCAGATCTTGCCCAGCTGCGCCGACACCGAAGGCACAGCGCCCTGTGTCGAAAGCGAGAACCGCATCAGCGAGGGCCCGGGAGCAGGCGACCTGCAGACGACGATCCTGTTGTTCTTCAGCGGGTCCTCGGACCCGAGGGTGGCGCACTAAGCAAGACGATCACGATCCCCCGGCTACGCCGGGGGATCGATCGTTTCGACAACGCCAAGGCTCCTGAGGATCGAGGCACTCTCCTGCTCGACCGCAGCGTTCGGCGTCCCGTGACGTCGCTCGAGTGCGCCGATACGGCGCAGCGTCAGGGCGCGGTCGATCTCGGACCAGCGCGTGGTCGCGCTCGTGAGGCTCTGGTGCAGTGACGCGCGCGCACCCTCGCTATCTCCCTCTTGCATCAGTGCCTCGGCGCGCGTACGCAAGAGCAGCGCGGTTATCGGGCTCGTCCCACCCGAGGCGCGATCTTTCTCGATCAAGCCATCGAGGAGATCCAGCGCCGGCGCGCTCCGGCCCTCCAACACGAGGCACTCCGCGATGCGCGCGCCGACGTCGTTCGCGCCGGCTGCGTCACCCAGTGATTCGTACTCCGCTTTCGCTTCCTCCAATAGGCTCAGCGCGTCGTCGAAGTTGCGCCCGCGCGCGGCTGCTCGACCGAGAAGACTCAGTGCGAATGCGATGCCTTCGCGCTCACCGGTCGCGCGCGCGGTGCGCAGCGACCGCCGCAGGAAGGGGTCGGCTTCGGTGACGCGCCCTTGCTCGAGCAGGATCTCGCCGACGTTCACGAGCCCGACCGCCGCGCCGACGACGTCGCCGATCTGCTCGTACAGCAGCCGGCTTCGCTCATACTGCGCGATCGCGTCGTCCCAATGACCCTTCCAGTACGCAGCGGCCCCGAGGTTGTTGAGCACGATCGCTTGGCCTTTCAGATCGCCCGTCTCTTCGTAGATCGACAGCGCCTTCTTCAGATGCTCTCGATCGCCTGCTCGGCCGAGTGAGTCGAGCGCCCAGTCGAGCGTGCGGTGTCCGTACGCGACGGTCTCGGTATCCTCGGACGCTTCCGCCTCAGCGATCGCGCGCTCACTCCACTTGATCGCCTCCGCGTGCTTGCCTTGTTGTTGGCGGATGACGGAACGAAGGACGGACAGACGCGCGCGCTCGCGTGCGGCAGCAGGATCGTCGTACGGCGCGAGCAAGGCGCGTCCGCGTCCGACGACGCGCAGCGCGACGGCGAAGCGGCCGAGCCTATCGGCGATCTCCGCCTCCTTCCGGAAGAGTCGAGCAGCCGTTAGCTCATCGAGCGCGGAACGACGCGCCACCCGGTACGCGGCAAGTGCGCGGAGGTATTCGCCGGCGATGTTCAGCGCGTCGCCGAGCGATTCCCGGACTGCGATGAGCTCGACTGCTTCGATCGATGCGAGATGCGATGACGCTTCAAGTGCCTGCTCGAAGAAGCGGGCCGCATCGACGTTCGCGTACTTGGTGCGCGCGCGCGCGGCCGCAACCCGAGCGAACCGCCACGTCTCGGTGTGTGATCCCGCTTTCGCGAAATGGATCGCGAGCAGCTCGGCCGACTCCTCCGGGTCGCGCGCGCATGCGATCAGCGCGCCTGCTGCTCGTTCGTGGAGGGTCCGTCGCGAGCGGAACGTGAGCCCTTCGTACGCAGCATCGCGAACGAGCGGGCTAGCGAAGCGATAAAGGCCTTCGTCGATCTGAATGTAGGGGGCGATCCGTTGCCAGACGGCGTCGTCGGGACCGGGTGGCTCTTCGTCCAAGACTGATCCGAGCAACGTGCCGTCGAACACCGTCCCAAGGACCGAAGCGACGCGTATCAGTGTCCGATCGCTCGGGAGCAGTCGGTCGATTCGCGCGCTCATCAATCCCTCGAGCGATTCAGGAAGGCCTTCGACGCCGGCCTCGCTCCGCGCGGCGGAGACGAGCTCCCGCAGCGCCATCGGGTTCCCGCCCGCACGACGGACGATCGCGTCCGTCTGATGTGGCGAGAGCGGCGCATCGTCCGTCGCCGCATCCACGAATGCGCGCGCCGAATCGTCGTCGAGCGGCCCGAGGGCAATCGAGCGCGCGCCCGGCAAGGTCCGTCGCGACTCGGCCTCGTGCGTCGTACGCGTCACAAGGACGAGCCACGGATGTTCCGGCGAAACGGTAGCGATCCGTTCGACGAGGGCGACCGACGCCTCGTCGAAGAACTGCGCGTCCTCAAAGGTAAGGATGGACGTTGCGGGCAGCGTCGCTACGAGAAGCTCGGTGACGACCGCCTCTAAGCGCGACCGTCGAAACTCTTCCGAGAGAGCGTCGGTTTCCTGCGTCGTCGGCATCGGAACATCGGCCGTGATGCCGATGAGAGGCAGCCACGGCACCAGGGCAGGCGCGCGCGCTACGACGTGCGCGCGCAGAAGAGCCGCGGCCTCATCGAGCGGTGCGTCGCGCGCGATCCCAAGTACGTCGCGAAGCAGCGTCCTGAACGGGAAGTAGGGCGTCGCCGCCGCGTACGGTCCACCGGACGTCCAGAACGTCGCGACGTCGGGCGCCGATGCACGCAGCTCGTGCACGAGCCGGCTTGCTCCCATACCCGGCTCACCCACGATCTCGACAACGACACCGGTTCCGGCGCGCGCGGCATCGAGCGCGGCGCTCAAGGCAGCGGACTCTTTCGCACGACCGATGACGGGAAGTGGCGGGATCACAGGTGCCGTCGCACCGGTGATAGGCGAGCCAACGGAGAACGCGTGCACCGGCCGCGCTTTGCCTTTGACCGTGAACGGTGGGAGTGCGCGCGTCGCGAAGGGGGTCCGCGAATGGTCGAGCACGCCCGCGGTCGCGAGGATCTCGCCGGGCGCCGCTGCTGCCATCAACCGTGCGGCGAGGTTCACCGTGTCGCCCATAACCGTGTACGTCCGCCGGTATGGCGGACCGATCTCGCCCGCGAACACGTGACCCCGATTGAGGCCGATCTTCAGTGGTAGCGGGAACCCAGATTCGATGATCGCGCGCGCAACGAGTAGCGCCGCCTCTTCGTCCCGTCCGGTTGCGCGCGGCGCGCCGGCGCAGAGGATCAGCTTCCCGCCGTCCTTGTCGACGTCGGTCGATAAGAACGCTACGCCGTGCTCGTCGGCTGCTCGCTGCGCGCGGTCGAGCAGCAGCTCGAGATGCTCGGCCAAGCGCGCCGCCCCTTCGGCTTCGATCGTCGCGTCGACGTTCTCGAAGCGCACGAAGATCACCGTCGTCAGACGATGCTCCGGCTCGCATCCGCCGCCGAGCAGGTGCGCGCGAACTTCGAGGGGGATCGCTGAGGTCACGTCGACGTCGTATCCCGCATCGTCGGCCGGTGAGAGCTCATCGAGCGCGATCTCGGCGCCGCGCAACAGGTACCCGTTCCCCTTCGGCTCACCGACGAGGCGAGACGGTAGTGCCGCAGCGGTGGCGGTGCTGACCACGATCTCCCCCGCTTCGGCCGTTTGCTCCATCAGCGCCGTCTGCGTCGCCGCCGGTCCTGTGATCAGCAGCTCCTTGTGCAAGCTCCCAACGAGGAAGAAATGGAACCGGCCCGTGTGCACGCCGACCGACATGCGAAGCCGCACGCGTCCCCCCGGCGTCTCCAATGAGCCGATCCGCTTCAGCGTCGCGCGCATGCCGGCAGCCGCGCTCGTTGCCCGGAGTGCATGGTCGGGTCCCCTGAACAACAGCAGCAGCGCGTCGCCGCCGAACTTGATCAGGTTGCCGCGGTTCGCGTACGCGACGGCAAGCAGCTCCCGGAAACACCCGCCGATCGCGTCGGTTAGCTCCTCGGCGCCCACCTTGCCGAGGCGCGCGAGACGCTCCGACAGCTTGGTGAAGCCGGAGATGTCGACGAAGGCGACGGTGCCGTCGATCTCGAGGAAAGGCAGCTCGGGCTGTTCGGCCAGCCACTGCAAGGCAAGGCGCGGCAAGTAGGGGCTCAGATCCAAGGTCGTCGTCGCGAAGCCCCCCATGCCTTTAAGGAACCCTATCGAGCAGCCCGCGTCCGGCCAAGGGGGGTTGGCGAGATCGCATAGCGTCCTGCAAGACTTCGCAGTGCACGGAAGGAGCTGCGAGATGGGTTACTTCGACAGGGGCTTGTTCGATTTCCTGACCGAGCTCAAAACGCACAACGATCGAGCATGGTTCACGAAGAACAAAGCGCGGTTCGAGCAGGAGATCAAAGAGCCGTTCCTCGACTTCATCTCCGACGCTGGGCCGCAGCTCCGCAAGATCAGCAAATCGATCGTTGCCGATCCGCGGCCCGTCGGCGGCTCGTTGTTTCGGATCTACCGCGACGTCCGGTTCTCGAAGGACAAGAGCCCATACAAGACGCACGCGGCTGCGCATTTCCAGTCCGGAGGGAAGGGTGTCCACGGGCCCGGCTACTACCTCCATCTCGAGCCGGGCGAATGCTTCATCGGCGGCGGGATGTGGATGCCGGAGCCCAAGGTGCTCGACGAG
>DATGHY010000141.1:0-4673 GCA_035307625.1 Actinomycetota bacterium | reverse complement strand
GTCGGCGCGCGCGCGCGCGAAGCGATGCAGCACGAGCAGCCGCTCACGGCGCGCGCGGAAGCCGTGGCGTTGGAGTGTGCGAGCGACGCGATCACCGGAGCTGCGTTGGTGGCCGGGAGTGTGCGCGCACGGAAGTTGGTTCTGTGATGTTCCGGAAGGAGCTTGGATGAGCCTCAACGTCGAAGATCTCCGCCGGGAGATCGCAACGAACCCGATGTGGTACCACAGCATGGAGCTCGCTCCGGGGGTGGAGACGCCCGGCTGGTTCGACATGCGCCCGGTGTCCCGCATCCTGCCGTGGCCGGATGTGAAGGGGAAGCGATGCCTCGACGTCGGGACATACGACGGCTTCCTCGCGTTCGAGATGGAGCGGCGCGGCGCGGCCGAGGTCGTCGCGATCGACATCGACGATCACACGAAGTGGGACTGGCCGCCCGACGTTCGCATGCACGGAGGGGAGAACCTCGCCAAGCTTGCCGGCCCAGAGAAAGGCCGCGGCTTTCGGATCGCGCATGCGGCGCTTGGGTCGAAGGTCGACCGGCGACCGATCAGCGTCTACGACCTCGACCCGAAGGCGATGGGGACGTTCGACGTCGTCGTGTGCGGCAGCTTGATGCTGCATCTGCGTGATCCGTTGCGCGCGCTGGAAGCGATCCGAAGCGTGTGCAGCGGCTACTTCCTATCTTCCGAGCAGATCAATCTCCCGCTCACGCTTACTCATCGCCGTCGCCCCGTGTTGGAGCTCAACGGGAGCGGGCCCTTGTGCCAATGGGAAGTTCCCAACGCAGCGGGCCACCGGCGGATGCTGTTCGCGGCGGGCTTCCGCATCCTGCAGGCGACGAAGCCATACGCGATCTCGTACGGGTCCGCTCATCCGGCGCCCGAGCGCGATCCGCGTAGCGTCGCGCGCGGGGTGCTCCAGAAGATGATGCTGGGCGGGCGGGGAGTGCCGGCGGCTGCGGCGCTGGCCGAACCGCGCGTCTAAGCGCGATCCACCGGCTCAACCTCGGCGACGATCATCCGCGCGAACCGTCGCATCGGCCCGCGCGCGGTCGCCGTGGTTGCCAAACGCTTCTTCCAGCCGCCGTCCGACCAACCGACGGAGGCGCGCCTTGTGATGTGGAACGACCGTTCGAGCAGCCGGTCGGCCTGCGGCCAGGTGTACTCCCGCAGATGGCTGGACGCCGCGTAGTAGGTCGACGCCGGGAGCTTGCGTCCGGCGATGCGATCGCGGGCTTTGCGTGCGAGGACTGCTGCACTTTGCCGGTTGGGCGTCGCGACGATCGCGCGCGCGCCCCTGCGCATGACGCGCGCGAGCTCGGCGACGCCGCGCGCGTCGTTCGGAAGGTGCTCGATCGTATCGTCGCACACGCCGCCGTCGAACGCGCCGTCGCGGAACGGAAGGCTCTCGAGGTCGGCGACGATAGGTAGGAAGGAAACGCCCGCGCGCTCGGCAACCGCGCGCGCGATGCGAACGATGCCGAAGCCGATGTCCATCCCGACCATCGTCCGCCGCGGATCTTCACGCGCAAGGGCGATCGACATCGCGGGGTTCGGGCCGCATCCTGCGTCGATCAGGAGCCCGGAGACTCCTCTCATCAATCCGAGGACGACCGGCCCCGTCTCCGGGAGGGAGAGCACCGGTGCGGAGGCCGCGTCGCCTTTCAGCGCGTCGTCTAGCAGCTCACCGAGCTCTACGTACAAACGCTTGATCGCTGCAGCGTCGCCGGACGCGATGGCAGCTTCGGTCTGCACGCGGTGCTTCTCGAACGCTTCCTGTAGCGCGTCGGCGGACAGGCTGCTCGTCGTCTGAGGGAAGTCCTCAGGCGAGGTTTCGGTATCCGACCCGGGCTCGCTCACGGCCGAGTCGTTCCGACGACCTTGGCCGGAGCGCCGACCGCGATCGAATAGTCGGGGATCGTTCCGCGCACCACACTGTTGGCGCCGATCGTGCACTGCTTGCCGATGTTCGCGCCGCGAAGGATCGCAACCCGTTCGCCGATCCAGCAGCCCTCTCCGATGCGAACTGGAGTCGTTGCGAGACCGCCTGCGTACACGATGTTCGGGTGCTCCGGGTTGTGAACGTGATCGGAGTCGATGATCGTCGTGAACGAACCGATGTTGACATGGTCCTCGATCGTGACCGACTCTGCTGCGGAGATCGTTATGTACGGCCGGAAACCGACGACATCACCGATCGTGATCACCGGGTCGGGGAGCTCCCACGCCGAACGCTCCACGGACAGCCAGATCCCTCGCATCATCAGCACGCCGCGGCCGATCGCGATCTGATGCGGGCCGTAGACCCAGTTCGGGTGGTACAGGATCGAACCTTCTCCGAAGCTTCGGAACCGCCGCTTCCAGTATGGGTGGACGAGCTTGCCGCGCAGCGCGAGGCGGCGCATCGGTTCTTCGCGGAAATCGAGCTTGCTCTTGGCTCGCGCGACGAAGTTGTTCCCCCTCAGCGGCATCGCGACAGCATAGCCTCTCGACGCTGCGTCGCCGGGGCAGGATCGCCGCTTTCGGCCGGAGTTCCCGGCCATTCCGGGTTCGATCCATCGGGTACTCTCTCTCCCCGTGCCGCCGAACCTGTTGCTGATCGTCTTCGACACTGCGCGCGCCGACGCGTTCGAGCCGTACGGCGCCGGCATCGGCGCAAGCCCTGCCGTCGCTCAGCTTGCGTCCACCGGCAGCACGCTGCCGTACGCATATGCCCCGTCGAACTGGACCCTGCCGTCACACGTCTCGATGCTGACCGGGCTCACCCCCCGCGAGTCGGGTTTGGCGCAAGCCCCGGGCGGTGACGCGCTTGCCTGCCGTCCGTACGTCGAGGCGATGGGCGATCTGCTGATGCCGGAAGTACTGCGGCGACGCGGATACGCGACGCGCGCGGTGAGCGCGAACGGCTGGGTTTCGTCGGCAGTGGGGTTCGCGACCGGGTTCGAGGAGTTCCACGATGTTCGCGGGACGCGGAAACAGACTCCCGCCGCGACCGATATCCGCGGCCGGATCGGGTGGGCGCTCGAAAGTGTCTATGCGCGCGTCGACGACGGCGCGGAGGCGGCTCGTGAGCTCATCGGGACGTGGATCAAACAGAACGCGCAGCCTTTCTTCTGGTTGGTGAACCTCGTCGAGTGCCACTCGCCCTATCTGCCGCCACGCCCCTACAACGACATCTCGTTGCGGGCGCGTCTGCGCGCCGCACAAGACGTGAAGGACCACCAAACGCTTGCGGCCGTATGGCGAGCGTGCATCGTTCGCGATCCGATCCCGTCCGACGCGTTGGCGCGCATGCGCCACCTCTACGGGCGCGCCATCCGTATGATGGACGACTGGCTTGCGCGTGTGCTGGAGATGCTGGACTCCGCGAGGCTGCTCGACGACACCCTGGTGGTCGTCACGTCGGACCACGGCGAGAACCTCGGTGAGTCGAACCTGGTCGGGCACGCGTTCTCACTCGACGAGCGCCTGATCCGCATCCCGCTGATAACAGCCGGGCCGGGAGCTCTCGCCGGCGACGGCCCGATGAGCTTGGTGCATCTGCCGAAGCTGATCGCCGACGGCTTGGGACTGAAGGACCACCCGTGGGAGGCGAACGCGGTTCCCGACGGCATCGTCGTATCCGAATACGACTCGATGGGGACTCGCGACGATCCGAAAGTCGTCCGCGTCACGGGAGAGTGGTCGTTGGACGACGGCGGGATCGCGCGCTTGACGTCGCGCGGCACGTCGGCGACGAACGGCCGCGTGAAGCTGGTGCGTGAAGCCGGAAGGGAGCTGCTCTACGACTTGGTCGCAGATCCGCTCGAGAACAGCCCGGTCGAAGCGCAACACAACGCGGATCCGCTCGTCCTGCGGCTGCGGGCTTCGATCGAGAAGGCCGAGGCCGAGCGCGCGCTCGTGAAACCGCGCGCGGTCGCCACGTCGGAAGACGAACGTGAGGATCTCGAGGAGCGGCTCAAGCTGCTCGGCTACTTGTAAGCCCGATCAGGAACCGAGATGCTCGCGGACTATGAGCGCGATCAACGGGAAGTTGACGAGCGACAATGTCTCCTCGTCGTCGAACTGGATATCGAACTCTTCCTCCAACGAAAGCACGACCGTCAGGTGGTGCAGCGAATCCCATCCCTCGACCGTGTCGGTCGATGTGTCGGGATCGATCGAAGCCGGGTCAAGGCCGAAAACGTCCGCAAGGACGCTGCGCACCCGCTGTTCGACGTCGTCCGTCACTGGCCCTCCCCATCTCGATCGACGACTTCGATCCATCCCGGCACCGGCGGTTCCCCCTCGAGCAGAGCCCACGTCCAACGCCGCGCGCTTCCGACGTCGCCGGCCGGCACGAAACCGAGCCGACTGTAGAGGTCGGCGACCTGCGCGTTGCGTTCGCTCGGGATGAACTCTCCGATCAACGTGCGCGCGCCCCGGCCGCGCGCGATCGCGGCGATCTTGTTGACGAGCACAGCTTCGGCGCCACGTCCGATCACGCGGCAGCTAAGCATGAGCGAGTCGATGACGGCGTCCTCTCCTTGGAAGCGCAAGATCGCGCACCCAACGATGCCGTTCGCGCCGAACCGATCCTTTAAGTCGAGCCACAGGACGTGCGCATCGGGATCGTCCATGAGCGCCTGCAACGTCGTCGCGTCGCAGCGGCGGGTCGTGAGGTTGAACTGATT
>DATGHY010000140.1:0-11706 GCA_035307625.1 Actinomycetota bacterium | reverse complement strand
TCTTCGAACTTCTTGATGAAGTCGCTCAGCTCCAGCAGATTCCATTCTGCAACCGCATCGAGCACGTCATCCGGCGACATCTTCGCCATGGTCGTTCCCTCCTACTCGCTCTGTTGTTCGTTCGTTGACTGTTCTTCTGGAGCTGTTTCCGCCGGTTGAGCTTCTCCCGCAGCCGGCACCGCGTCCGCAGCCGGCGCTGCTTCCGCCACCGGCGCTGCTTCCGCCACAGGGGCCGGCTCGGCAACCTCCGCAGATTCCGCAGGAGCCGTTTCTTCGGTGCTGGTTTCCTGGGCCGGCACCCCAGCCGGCGCCACATCTTCCGGTTCAGCCTCCACCGATCTCGCTTCTTCGACCGGGGCGGCCGGAGCTTCCTCAACCTCGGGCGCCGCCGCCTCCTCAACAGGTAACGCTGTAGCCTCCTCAACGGCTGGCGACGCGGCCTCCGGAACCGAGGGCTGCTCGCCCGGAAGCTTGTCGCGCAGCTGTACGAGCAGCGAGCCGAGCTGGTTCAGCGGAGCCGCGAAAAGGTTGGCAAGCTTCTGGATCGGCGAGAGGAACATCCCCGCCGCCTTCGCCAGCATGACCTCGCGCGAGTCGAGCGTGCTGAGCGCGCCGATCTCACCGGAGCTGAGGACGCGCCCTTCGAGCACCCCGCCCTTCAGGATGAGCGTCGGCACACGCTTCGCGAAATCCGCTAGGCGCTTCGCCACGATCACCGGATCGCCTTCTGTGAACGCGAAGGCCGTCGGCCCTTCGAGCGATGGCTCCAGCTCTGCGAGCCCGGCGTTGCGCGCGGCGATCGTCGCCAGCGTGTTCTTGTAAACCTTGTAATCGGCGCCGGCTTCGCGGAGGCTCCGTCGCAGGTCCGCCAGTTCGTGGACCGTCATCCCGCGGTATTCGGTCAGAACCACCGCGCTCGATGCCTGGAGTCGCTGCTGCACGTCGGCTACCGCATCGGCCTTCGCCTGGCGCGGGCCGTTCTCGCCCACGCGCGGGCCGCCGAGCTTCTTCTTCGTCTGTGGTGGTCTCTTCGCTTTCGCCACGTCGTCTCCCGAACAAAACAAAACGGCCGCCGAAAAAGGGCGGCCGCTATAAAGCGGACCTTACCTCGGGAGGCTCTCTCGACTTAGGCCGCCTGAGCGGCACCTCCTGTCTTCGGCGCGCGAAACAGTACGGGACGGTCCGGAGACCGTCAATCCGCTTGGTTCTTACTCGGCGGCGACGCGGACGCCCGGGCCCATCGTGGATGAGACCGTCACGCCCTTGATGTAGCGGCCCTTCGAAGACGCGGGCTTGGAGCGGCGGATCTCGTCCAGCACCGTCTGGAGGTTCTCAGCCAGCGCGCGCTGCTCGAATGAAGCCTTGCCGATCGGCACGTGAACGTTCGCGCCCTTGTCGACGCGGTATTCGACCTTCCCTGCCTTGATCTCGCGCACCGCGCGCCCGACGTCCGTCGTCACGGTTCCGGTCTTCGGGTTCGGCATCAGGCCTCGCGGGCCGAGCACCTTGCCGAGCCGGCCGACGATCGGCATCAGATCCGGCGTCGCGACCGCGGCGTCGAAGTCGAGGAAGTTCTCTTTCTCGATCCGGTCGGCGAGGTCTTTCGCACCGATGATGTCGGCGCCGGCTTCGCGCGCCTCCTCCGCCGCCGGACCGGCCGCGAACACCGCAACGCGGACCGACTTGCCGGTGCCGTGTGGCAGCGACACCGTCCCACGCACCATCTGATCGGCTTTCCTAGGATCGACGCCCAGCCGGATCGCGACGTCGACCGACTCGTCGAACTTCCGCTTGGCGAGGTCTTTCACAAGACCGACCGCTTCGTCGACCGTGTACTGCTTCGCTCGGTCGACCTTCTGCAGCGCCTCGGCGTACTTCTTTCCTGCCATCGTGTCCTCCTGTGGTCTTCGGCGAGCGAGCTCGCCTCCCACTGCGTTGGGTCAGTCTGCGACGGTCACGCCCATCGAGCGCGCGGTTCCTTCGATGATCTTCATCGCGGCGTCGACGTCGTTCGCATTCAGGTCTGGCATCTTCAGCTCGGCGATCTCGCGCACCTTGGCGCGGCTGATCGTCCCGACCTTGTTGCGGTTCGGTTCGCCGGAACCCTTTTCCAAACCGGCCTTCTGCTTGATCAAGACTGCGGCAGGCGGCGTCTTCGTGATGAATGTGAACGAGCGGTCTTCGTAGATCGTGATCTCGGCGGGGATGATCGTGCCGCGCTGAGACTCCGTCGCGGCGTTGTATTGCTTGCAGAACTCCATGATGTTGAGGCCGTGCGGGCCGAGCGCCGTACCGACCGGAGGCGCAGGCGTCGCTTGTCCTGCTGCGATCTGCAGCTTCACGACCGTGAGGATCTTCTTCTTCGGTGGCATCGCGCTCCTTAAACCTTTGAGATCTGGTCGTAGCTCAGCTCGACCGGCGTCTCGCGGCCGAAGATGTTGACGAGCACCTTGACCTTCTGCCGCTCGTCGTCCACTTCGCTGATGACGCCTTGGAAGTTTGCGAACGGTCCAGTGGTCACGCGAACCGGGTCGTTGGTTTGCCACTCGGCTTTCGGCCGCGGCTTCTCCGCTTCACCCTTGCGCTTGAGGATCTTGTCGACCTCACGTTCGGAGAGCGGGATCGGCTTGGTGCCGGAACCGACGAAGCCGGTGACGCCCGGCGTGTTCCGCACGACGTACCAGGAGTCGTCGCTCAGCTCCATGCGAACAAGGAGATATCCCGGGAAGACCTTGCGCTGGACGGTTTGCTTCTTGCCGCCCTTCACCTCAACGACTTCTTCCATCGGGATAACGACTTCGTAGATCTGCTCCTCCATGTTCATCGAAGCAACACGCGTCTCGAGGTCGGCCTTCACCTTGTTCTCGTAGCCCGCGTAGGTGTGGACGACGTACCAATCCCCCGGCAAGAACTCGGGCTCCGGTTCACCCTCCGCGAGAACGTCGGCTTCCTCGAACGCTTCTTCGACTGCCGCCGCAAGCTCGGGTTCGACTTCAAGCACGGTGTCGCCGGGTTCGATCGCCTCTTTCGGCTCCGCGTCTTCCAGGTCGATGACGTCGTCCGAGCCGCCGAGAGGCTGCTCGTCTTCTGCAACCGCATCTGCTTCTGTTCCCGGATCCGCTGCGCCGGTCGCGCCGGCAACGTCGGGCTCCTCCGATTCGAACGAGGCCTCTTCTTTTTCGTCGACGACTTCTTCCTCGACGACGGCTTCGACATCTTCGGCCAGCTCCGGCCCGCCCGACCGCGCGCTCAGTTCGTCGGCGCTCGAGCTCGGCTCGTCCTCGGGGTCGTCGCTTTCGAGCGACTCCGAGAGCGCGCGCTCTTCCTCGCGCTCTTCTTCGGCCGCTTCCGCTTCCATCTCGGCTTCCTCTTCGGCTAACTCTTCGGCGCGCGCGACCGCGCGCGACTCGGGCGCCGTGTCGAGCTCGTCGTCGGTCAAGGCAGGTTGATCCACGTGATCGTCCTCAGAATGGTCCATCGTCAAATGCTTAGCCCTTGAAGAACGTAAGGACGCCCTTCCCGAACAGGTAGTCGAGACCGAACGTGAGCAGGGTGACGAACGTCACCGAAACCAGCACGACCACCGTATAGGTGAATACCTCCTGACGCGAAGGCCATGCGACCTTCTTCAACTCCGCGCGAACCTCACGAAGGAAGCGCGCCATGCGCTTCAAGCGGCCCTCGCGCTCCCCCTTCTCCTGCGGCCGCGTTAGGGCGCCGCCCCCGAAGCGGCTTGCGCTGCGTCCGCCTTGAGGCTTTGTGATCGGAGCTTGCCGCGCGCGCTCGCGCTCCGCGGCAGCTTCCTGCTTCGCTTGGAGTCTTTTGTATGCCCGGTTCATGAGGCCTCAGTTAGCCTGACTTCATTTACATGGTCCGCCCGCCGCGGACCCCTTCATACAACAGCCGCGGATATCCCGCGGCCACTTCGCAGGGCCGGAGGGACTCGAACCCCCAACCCCCGGTTTTGGAGACCGGTGCTCTACCAGTTGAGCCACGGCCCTGTGCAGCCATTACATGTGTCCGCGTTTCCCAAAATCTCGGCATTCCCCGGCGCCGTGCTCACAGATTGCTAATACAGGCACCGGAATCTGCCCACGCAGAATACCTGAACGCGGCCAGGCCGTACACCGACCAGGCAGGGGCTTTGACCCCCGAGGCGCAGTAAGCAGGCGCCTATGCAGCGTGATTATCGGCCAGGGCTCGGGGGAGGACCGAGGTCACCACGACCGCGAAGTCGCGGAGGGGGGATTCGCTAGGACGTCGCCGGTTGAGCGCTTCGCGAGCCACGCACCGCGCGCCACAACGCGTACGCGGCGCCGGCGGCGACGACGGCCACGCCGGCTGCCGAGGCGATCGTATCCTTGTGGTCGGAAAGCAGGCGCGCGAGATCGTCGACGGCGAACGGGAGCACCGGGGCCATGACGCGACGCGGCGCGTGCTCGGCGGTTCGTTCAAGGATGCTGTCGAGCAGCCCGGCGGGCGGCGCCACCTCGCGCGCAGCTACCAAGGCGAGGCCGGCGCGAACCCGGTCGAGGCTTGCTATCTCAGCGGTACAGCCTGCGCAGGTTGCAACGTGTGCAGCAACGACGTCCGCGGTGTCCGAGCGAAGGTCCCCTCCGACGAAACCGGGAAGGTAGGGGCGGATCTGATGGCATCTCATGATGTCTTCTTTCTCTTCTTCATCGGGACGACCACGCCGGCCGAGGCAAGCTCGTCGGCGAGACGCTGGCGCGCGCGGAAGAGCCGCACCTTCACCGCTCCTTCGGTCGTTCCCATCTGCTTTCCGATCTCCTCACATGTCCAGCCGTACACATCCTTCAGCACTACGACCGCTCGCTGCGAGTCCGGCAATGTCTCCAGGGCCCGCTCGAGCAGCTCTGCATCCGCTCGCTCCTCGGCCCCATCACCGGCCGGGAGGTCCGGCAGCTCCGACGGTTCCGTCGGGATCCCGCCGCGCGCCCGGCGCTTCACGTGCGTCAACGCTGCGTTCGCCGCCACCCGGTACAACCAGGTCGAGAAATTCGCGTCCCCCCGGAAGCCGCGGAGCCCGCGCCAGACCCGGAGGTAGACGTCCTGCGTGACGTCCGCAGCGTCCTCGGCGTTCCCAACGATCCGGTACACGAGCGAATACACGGACCGGTGCGTCGACTTGACCAGTTCTTCGAACGCTCCCGGCTCACCGCGCCGGACCGACTCGACGAGCTGTTGCGGAACCTGCAAACAGGGCCTCCAAGGGTTCCGACCCGCGTGCCTGCCTCCAGGTTACGGGCCCAGGTCAGTCCCGGTGGGACATCAGCAGGTCGTGACGGCCCTTCCAGCGATCGAAGAACAGGTAATGGTTGCGTTTGGACCGTTTCGCCCGCTCGTCCTCGTCGAGCGCCTCCCACCCGCGGTGCGCGTGCTTCTCGACCGGGACTGGGACGACGAGTGCCTTGAGCCCTCTGCTTCGGATCTGGAACGAGAGATCGATGTCCGCGTTGCGGTACCACTTGAACTTCTCAGACAGCATCCCTTTCGCGAGCAGCCCTCGCTTCGTGGCGATGAGATATCCCTCCAGAGCGTCGACTTCTGGACCAGTCGAAGACTCCCACTCGCGCATCGACTCGCTGACGAGCCCGAAGGGGCCGGCGAGGCCGACGGACGGATCGGCGAGTGCGTCGCGGAGCGGAGACAAGATGTCGCCGGTCGGTTCGATCGAGAGGTCGACGAGGACGACGATCTCGCCGCGCGCACTCTTAAAGCCGGCGTTGCGCGCCGCCGCCCACCCAACTTCACGGTCGAGATGGACGACTCTTGTCCGTTCACCCGCCCATCGTTCGATGCGATCGGGGTCGGGCGAGGCGTTGTCCACGATCACGATCTCCGTTGATGAGAGGGCACAGTTCTTGTCGAGGCCGGCAAGGAAGCGGTCGACGTCCTCCGGGAATCCTTCGTACAGCAGGTGCACGGAGAACTCGAGATCCGCCGGCTCATCTAAGGTCGACGGGATCGTGCTCGGGTCGACCGTCTCGTACGCCTTCGCTTCTTCGAGGACGGCGCCGCTCGGCGTGTCCCGGATCGCGTAGCCGGCGGCCGTGAGCTCGTCTCGGATCTCGTCTGCGCGCGCGAAGTTTCGGGCTGCTCTTGCCCCTTCGCGCTCACGAAGGAGCTGCCGGATCTCTTGAGGGATCTCGCTCACTGCGATCTTCTTACAGTCCGAGCAGCCACTCCATGTTGCCGCCGAACAGCTTCGCGCGCGCGTCGCCTTTGAGGTCCGGAACGACCTTCTCGTACGTGCCGACCGGATCGGCGATGCCTTCGGCGTGCGGCCAGTCGCTGCCGAACATGAAGGTGTCATCACCGCAAAGCTCGATGAGACCGGCCGGCTGCTCGTACGCGAGCGCGCCGACGCGAACCTGGCGCTTGATGTACTCGCTTGGGCGGAGCTGGAGTTCCTTCATCGGCCTGCCGTGGCGCGCCGCGTAGAAGCCCCACGAGCCGTCGAGCATCAACAGGAACTGCGGCACCCAGTGCGCGGTCAGCTCGACGACACCGATACGCAGGTTCGGGAAGCGCTCGAGCGTTCCGTGGATGGCCATGTTCGCCAGCGCGACGGCGGGCGCGACCCACAAGAACGCCGAACCGAGCAGCTTGTCCACGGGCTCGGGATCCCCCTCGTACCACGACGGATCGAGCGGCTGGCGGAACGCGCCGACGTGGAAGACCGGCGCAACGTCGGCGTCGACGAACGCCTGCCAGATCGGATCGAGATCGCGGTGCGACAGCGGCTTGCCGTCGACCGGCGCGGGCGCCGTCATCGCGAGCTTGATCCCCGCATCGCGCAAGCTCTTGAGCTCGTCCCTCAACCAGTCCGGATCGCGCAGCGTCACGTGGGCCACGCCGTACAAGCGGCCGCCGCCATCGGTTACGACATCGGCCATCCACCGGTTGAACGCGCGCATGTTGCCGGTGAGCGCGGCGAGGTTCCCCGACAACGCTTCCTCCCAGAGCAAACCGAAGTTCGGGAATAGGACCGCTGCGTCGAGCCCGAACTCGTCGAGCGCGGCGACGCGCGCCTTCGGGTTCGTGTATTCGGGTGGGAGAAGCTCGTCGTAACCGGCTTCGGCCGGCTCGTTCGCCTCCATGCGCAGTCGTTCCTTGCCGATCAGCGAAGGTTTACCTGGCTTCTGGATCTCCGCGGGATAGAGGCGCGCGCCTTGCCACGTCAGCCAGGCGTAGCCGAGGTCGTCGTCTTCGATCGCGAGCGCGCGGTCGCGAAACGACGGATCGATGTACTCGCGCCACATGTCGCGTGGCTCGTGAAGGTGCTGGTCACCGTCGATGATGCGGGGGGCCATGTCAGTCTCCGCTCAGCCGAGTGCGACGATCGCTTCTCCCTTTGCAACGGTCGCACCGTCGGGAGTTGTCGCGATGAGGTCGATCCGCACACGATCGCCTTCGAGCTTCTCTGCCACCGTGCCCGCGACGGTTACCGTGTTTCCACCATCAGCGGGAACGACGACCATCGCCGAGAAACGGGTCTTGAACAGCTCGACCGCGCCCGGGTCTCCCGACCAGTCGGTCACGTACTCGCCCATGCGGCCCATCGTGTGCATGCCGTGAGCGATCACGTCGGGGAGGCCGACCGACTTCGCGAACTCTTCATTCTGGTGGATCGGGTTCCCGTCGCCGGAAGCGTTCGCGTACTTCACCAGATCCTCGCGGACAACCTTGTAGGACCAAGACGGAAGCTCTTGCCCCTGGGTGAGATCTTTCGCTGCAGCGCGCGCGCTCACGACTCAGCCCTCCTGCGGCGCGGTGCCGCGCGAGACGATCGTCGATCGAGCGACGGCGACCTGCTCGCCGTCGGCGGTGCGGATCACGGCTTCGGTGACGAGCAGCTCGTTGCGGCCCTTGGCGGTGATCGCGGCGATCTTCGGCGTCGCGATGAGGACATCGCCTGCCTTCACGGGGCGCCGGTACTCGTACTCCTGCTCGCCGTGAACGACGAGCGCGTAGTTCAAGCCGAGATCTGGATCGAGCATCATCTCCGCGCTGTAGATGAAGTTCAGCTTCGTCAGGTAGGTGGGCGGCGCGATGATCGCCTCGTAGCCGGCCTCTTTCGCGGCGGCTTCGTCGCGGTACAAGGGGTTCGGGTCGCCGATCGCATCGGCGAACTCGCGGATCGATTCCGCGGTGACCTCGTACGGCGGCGCTGCAGCGAACTCGCGCCCTTCGAACGCTTTGTTGAGCGGCATCACATGCCTCCCATCTGACCGCCGGTCACGGGGATCGTGACGCCGGACACGTAGTCGCTGTCGGGCGAAACCAGGAAGGCATGCACGTTCGCGATGTCTTCTGGCCTGCCGTAGCGGCCCATCGAGATGAGCATCAACGCCATCGTGCGCATCTGCTCGGGGATGCCCAGATCTTCACCTTCCTGCTTCGCTGCGGTGAGACGCGTTTCGATGAACCCAGGTGCAACCGCGTTCACGTTGATCCAGAACGGGCCGAGCTCGCGCGCCAGCGTTTTCGTCAGCGCGATCAAGCCGCCCTTCGCGGCGGTGTAGTTCGCCTGTCCGGGGTTGCCGGTGATCGCGGCGACCGACGAGGTGAAGACGATCTTGCGGTTGTACGCGGGCTGGCCTTGTTCGGCCTTCTCCTTCTTCGCAACCTCGCGCATGTATGGCATCGCCGCGTAGGTCATGTTGTACGCGGTGAAGAGGTTGACCTTTACGCCGAACTCGAAGACCTCGGGACCCATGTTGTGGAACATGTTGTCTCGGGTCGTGCCTGCGTTGTTGACGAGGATGTCGAGCTTGCCGAACTCGGCGATGCACGCATCGACGACCTTCTTCGCTTCGGCGCCTTCCATGATGTTGGCGGCTACCGAGATCGCGCGCCCGCCGTTCTTCTTGATCTCTTCGGCGGTTTCTTGTGCCGGCTCGGGGTCGAGGTCGTTCACGACGATCGCGGCGCCGTCCTCGGCAAGGCGCAAGGCGGTGGCATGACCGATGCCACGGCCGGATCCGGTGATGATGGCAACCCTGTCGTCGAGACGTCCCACATCGACCTCCTGGAGGGAACCCGGCGCGCGCCGGGCACGGTGGGAACGCTATCGACGAGGAACGAAACGCGTCAAAACGCGCCCGGTGAGTTGTTCAGCGCGTCTCTTTGTGTGCGGTGTGCTTGCCGCACCATTGGCAGAACTTCCGGATCTCGATGCGCTCCCGGTCGTTCACCTTGTTCTTCGTCGTTTGGTAATTGCGGTGCTTGCAGACATCACACGCGAGCGTGATGCCGGGCCGCTTGTCACTCTTCGCCACGTCGTATCCTCGGTCGCTCGAACGGTCAGCCAAAAACGGAGTTGGAGTATACGGACGGGAGGGATGCTCCGCCGAAATCCCTGGTCGTAGCGGGGGGCGGGATCGAACCGCCGACACTGCGATTATGAGCCGCATGCTCTACCACTGAGCTACCCCGCCGGGTCAGCCGCCAATGTAGCGCGCGCGCCTCACGCGCTCCATGTGGTTTGGAGCTGGCGCGGGGACTTGAACCCCGGACCTCGGCTTTACCAAAGCCGTGCTCTGCCGCCTGAGCTACGCCAGCGAAGGTGTGTGATTGTAGCATCGGGCTTTCGCGCCTCCGGATCACGGACGACGAAGGAGCAGCATCATGGCGGAACCCGTATATCGAACAGTGGTTGGCGTCGCGCGCGGCATGATCGGATCGATGGGTTGGGATGTGATCGTCGACGGTGCCGAGAACATCCCGCGTGAAGGACCGGCCGTCATCGCGACGAACCACATCGGCTATCTCGACTTCGTCTTCTCGGGCTACGCAGCACGCGATCAGAAGCGTCTCGTTCGCTTCCTCGCGAAGAAAGAGATCTTCGACAAGAAGGGTGCCGGCTGGCTGATGCGGAAGATGAAGCACATCCCCGTCGATCGCTTCGGTGCGCCCAACGAGAGCTTCCAAGCCGCCGTCGCGGCGCTACGTGCCGGTGAGATCGTCGGCATGTTCCCCGAAGCGACGATCAGCCCGTCCTTCGTGCCGCGGCCTGGGAAGAACGGAGCCGTGAGGATGGCGCAGGAATCGGGCGCACCGCTGATCCCCGCCGCTGTTTGGGGGACGCACCGCATCCTGACCAAGTGGCGCCCGAAGAACTTCCAGCGCAAGGTGGCCGTCCTGGTGAACGTCGGCAAGCCGCTCGATCTGGATCCGTCGCACGACCCGGACGAAGCGACGCAGCGCTTGATGGCGCGTATCAACGAGCTTCTCGCCGACGCACAAGCGCGGTACCCGCAACAGCCGGCGAGCGACGAGGACCGGTGGTGGGTGCCGGCGCATCTCGGCGGCAGCGCACCGACGTTCGACGAAGCCGAAGCGCGGCTCGCAGCCGAGTACGAGGGACGGAAGAAGCGCGACTAGCCGAGCGCGCGCGGTTGCGGCAGTCCTTCGGTTCCAAGCACGAGCACCTTCAGGCTTCCTAATCCGGCAGGATCGACGAGCATCGCGGCTTGACCCCGCTCGCCGTAATAGGTGATCGCCGTCCGCCACTCGCCCGCCTGCTGCTGTTGCTGTTGGTCCGCTCGCATGCGGTCGAGCGTTGCGCGGTAGCCGAGCGCCATCAACACGTCGCGCTGCGGAACGGGTCCCCACGTCTGCATGCCGTTCGCGCGGGCGCGCGCCGCGAGCGCGTCGAAGTCCACCGGACCAGTGATATCGGACGAGCCGGGGTCGTCGAGAACGTCGGTCACCAGACGGTGCTCGCGATAGCCGCGCGTGGTTTCCGGTTCTTCCTCGCCGGTGAAGCCATAGTCGATGATGAATGCGTAGCCCTGTTTGAGCGCGCGCGCGATCTGATCGATGAGGTCGAGCGATCTCGGGGAAACGGGGTGGGCTGAGGCTGGAGGCAGGGGCTGCCAGATCAGTGCAGCACCTTCTTCGGTGACCTTTATCTCGTCGTCGCCGCTGAAGAGGCGGAAGGGCACGTTGTCGAAAAGTTCGTTCGCGATGAGCACGCCGGTGAACGGCGCGACATCGTCGAGCGATCTCGCTGTTTCTAGCCCGCTGCTCGCGAGGTGCGTCGCCGCGATCTCCCCGCGTTCTACCGCGACAACCTGCAGCGCGCGCGCGAACACCTCGTCACTTGCGGCTGCAGTCCTGATCCCGCGCGCCAGCGCGCCTTCGCCTGCCCCGAGATCGACGACGGTGAACGGGTCGGGTTTACCCATCGCATTCCACGCGTCTCTGGCTTGCACGGCGAGCAGCCCGGCGAATACCGGCGACAGGTGCGGGCTCGTCACGAAGTGGCCTTCGGGGCGCGCAGGCGAAGCCGACGAGAAGAACCCATCGCCGGGGTCGTAGAGCGCAAGCTCCATGAACTCGTCGAACGGCATCGGGCCGCGCGCGCGGATGCGCGCGATGATCGCATCGCGGAGACGGCTGCTCACATCGGGCAGGCTACCTGCGCGCGCCCGAGCGGAGCGCGGTCAGGCTTCGAGCGCGCGCGACGAGTCGGCGGTGAGGGCTGCTCGAACGTCTTTCTTGCGCACTTGCAAGAAGGCAGCGTTCACGACCATCTGGCCGTCGTTCGCGTACATCTTCGCGTTCGTGACCGGGAGGAACTCTCGTTGGTCGCGCATCACTGCTTCCCATGCATCGGAGAAACGCGTGAGCTCTTCGGGAAGGTGTACCTCGCCCTCGACGCGGTGCTCGCCCATC
>DATGHY010000139.1:0-6092 GCA_035307625.1 Actinomycetota bacterium | reverse complement strand
GCGGTCGACGACGTCCGCAGGCATGTGCGGCACCGGGCTGTAGGCACCCATCCCGCCGGTGTTTGGGCCTTCATCCCCGTCGAGCGCGCGCTTGAAGTCCTGCGCTGGCGCGAGCGGAAGGACGGTGCGTCCGTCGGTGAGGCAGAACAACGACAACTCCTCGCCTTCGAGGAACTCCTCCACGACGACCGTGGAGCCCGCCTCGCCGAAGCGGCCGGAGACGAGGCACTCATTCAACGCGCGCACGGCCTCATCCCGATCTTGAGCTATGTACACGCCTTTCCCTGCGGCCAGGCCGTCGGCCTTGACGACGTAGGGCGGAGAGAGCTCGCCGAGGAACTCCGTCGCCTCGCCCAGATCGGTGAAGGTGCGCGAGCGAGCGGTCGGCGCGCTCGCCTTCTCCATGATCTCCTTTGCCCACGCTTTCGAGCCTTCGATCCGCGCCGCGGCCTTCGTTGGGCCGAACACGGGGAGGCCGCGCGCGCCAAGCTCGTCGGCGAGACCGGCGACGAGCGGGGCTTCCGGCCCGATCACCGTTAGGTCGATACCGAGGTCCTCGATGAGGTTCGCCATCGTTTCCGCATCGGAGGGGTCGGCCTGGAAGCACTCCGCCATCTCCGCGATCCCGGGATTGCCGGGCACGGCGAACATCTTGTCCACCGTCGGGTTCTGCGCGAGCTTCCACGCGAGCGCGTGCTCGCGTCCGCCGCTCCCGACGACGAGGATCCTCACACGCTCACCGATGCGGTCGAGACAAGCTGCTCGCGTTCGGGACCAACCGAGATCCACGTCACCGGCACGCCGGCGATCTCTTCGACCCGACGGACGTAGCCCTGCGCTGCCCGCGGAAGATCGGCGAACGCGCGCGCACCCGAGATGTCTTCGTCCCACCCCTCGAGCTCTTCGTAGATCGGCTCGCATTTGTGGAAGATCGTCTGGTGGGGCGGGAACTCGTCGTAGATCTCGCCCTCGTAGCGGTACGCGGTCGCGATCTTCAGTGTGCCGACGCCGCTGAGCTTGTCGAACTTCGAAAGGAACAGGTCGCTCAGCGAATTCAGCCGCGTCGCGTATCTCAACAGCACGGCGTCGAGCCACCCCATCCGGCGTTGCCGACCCGTCACCGTGCCGAACTCCGCGCCGAGCTCCCCACGCACCCCGCGCAAACGGTCGGCGATGTCGCCTTCGATCTCGGTCGGGAACGGGCCGGTCCCGACGCGCGTGCAATGCGCCTTTGTCGCTCCGACGACGCGGTCGACCGCGCACGGCCCGACGCCGGCGCCGGCAAGGATCCCCGCGGCCGTCGGCTGTGACGACGTCACGAACGGATACGTGCCGTGATCGATGTCGAGCAGCGTCCCTTGCGCGCCTTCGAGCAGAACGTGCAACCCACCTTGGAGCGCGCGGCTTATCGCGAGCGATGTGTCGGCGATATACGGCGCGAGCCGCTCTGCGTAGCCCTCGTACTCTGCGATGATCTTCTTCGCATCAAGTGGGAGCTGGTTGTACACCTTGGCCAGTACGGCGTTCTTCTCTTTCAGGTTCACTTCTAGCTTCTGCGCGAAGATCTTCATGTCGAGCAGGTCTTGCACGCGCAAGCCGATGCGCGCGGCCTTATCCGCGTACGCGGGACCGATCCCCTTGCGCGTCGTGCCGAGCTGCGCGCGCCCGAGATGCCGCTCGATCACACGGTCGAATACACGGTGGTACGGCATGATCAGATGTGCGTTCCCACTGACGAGCAGCCTGTCGCACGTGATCCCTTGCGCCGTCAGTGCATCGATCTCGCCGAGCAAGACCTCCGGGTCGATGACGACGCCGTCGCCGATCACAGGAACGGCGGGGCGGAGGATGCTGCTCGGGATCAGACGAAGCTTGAGGATCGTTTCGCCCGCGATGACGGTGTGCCCGGCGTTGGTTCCGCCCTGACAGCGGACGACCATGCCGGCGCCGGCCGAGAGGACGTCGACGGCTCTTCCTTTGCCCTCATCGCCCCACTGGGTGCCGACGAGGACGGTCAGTGGCATCGCAGGATCACCGAGACCGGGTAGGGGGGCGGAGCCCAGACGCGGTGGCCCAGGCACAAGGCCGGTCGGTAACGAGGGTCACTTCGGTGCAACGGCGCCGTTCGGCGCGGATTCGCAGTATATCAGCGGGGCCGAGCGGGCTTGGAGAGTTACCGGTCGATGCGGAACCGGATGCGGACGTGGGTCTGGTACTCCTTGATCTTGTCTCCCTCGACGACTGCCGAGGTTTCCAGAACTTCCATACCCTCGATGCCGCGCAGCGTCTTCGCCGCTTCCTGGAGCGCCGCTTGGGCCGCCTCACGCCACGACTGTGACGACACTCCTACCAGATCGATGGTCTTGATGACCGACATCCGTACCCCCTGCGCTCCAGATCTTCTGGGCGATTACCTGCGCGATTGTAGGGGCGGCACCCGGGACCGTGCCAGAGAAGGCCTGGGGGAGACAGCGGGTATCACTTGGGTGGATGATTTCGTTGAAACCATGATGGTGAAACGCGGGCGCTTCACAGGGTGGCGGCTCGCGGCCCTAGCGGCGGGGCTGCCCATGGTGGAGGCCGTCCTCATCGACGTCTTCGCACCGTCTGCGCGCGCGCTCGCCCCACAAGCATCCGCCCTCGGACCCTTCGGCGTGTTCCACGATCTGCGTTGGCTGCTCGTCTATCACCGCTCGTGGATCTTCTTCATCGTCGAGCTGACTGCGGCGATCGTTATCCGAGGCGTCTTGATCGGCATCTTCGTTCGCGAGGCCTGGCCGGAAGACGCACCGAAGCCGCGCGCGCGCGCCGCGATCGCGCGCGGGATCATCTTCACGCTCGGCGCCGTCGTCGTCTTGGGGCCGTGGGCGATCATCATGTTCGCGCAAGCGGTGATCCCGGTGTCGTGGTTCTTCTTCGCGGCGATCCCGCCCTTCCTCGTCGTCGCCGCGCTGATCCATCACGCGTCCGTTTCGAGCTGGCTGCGTAGACCGCCGCTGCGCGTGTTCGGCATCGTGCTGCTTTCGTTCATCGTGCTGTCGATCGGCGGCGCGCTCATGACGCTGGCGACGCGCCCGGCGGGTGTGCTCGTTGCCGGAGCCGTCGGATTGTTCAACGCCTACGCATGGCGCGCGACCGTTTCCGGTGTCGCGTCGCGCCGCGACGCGAGGCGTACCGCGTTGGTCCCAGCGATCTTGATCGCGTTCCTCGCCGTGGTCATCGGCGGCTCGGCGATCGGCTTCGCCGCGAAGGCGCCGCGCGCAGTCAACGCAAAGTCGCTCCCCGATCTGCGCACCACGGGAAAACCGGTTTTGATCGTCAAAGGGTTCGGTGGGAGCTACGCAGGCGGACGGACGTACGACCTCGGTGCCGGTTTCCTCACCCGTCGCTATTCGTACGCCGGCGAAACGCGTCGAGGGCTGCCGCTTCCGTACAAGCCTGCCGACACGTCGGCGCCGCTCGGCACGTTGATCGCGCGCATGGATCAACAAGTGCGCGCGCTCAATCATGCGACCAAGCAATCGGTGTCGATCATCGCGGAGAGCGAAGGTTCGTTGATCGCGGAGCGATACCTAGAGACGACGCCTGATGCGCCGGTCGACCGCTTGATCGTCCTCAGCCCTATCCTCGCGCCGGGGTCTGTGTACTACCCGCCGCGAGGCCACGACGGCTGGGGGGTCGCCGCCGGATGGGGACTCCGAGGGCTGGCGTCGGTGATGAGCGGGATCTCGCCTCTTCACTTCGAAGCCGACGCTCCGATCGTCCGCGACGTCGTCGATGAGCCGTCAGCTTTCCACGCAACCTGTTTCAAGGGCCTCGTCACCCGGGTCGAGTTCCTGCCGCTCGCCGACGCGCTAGCTTCTCGTGAGGAGGGAGTTCCTGCGTCGGTCGTGAAGGTAGTGACCGCGTTCCACGGAGGGCTGCTCGGCGATCCAACGGTGCGCGCGCGCATCAGGAACGTCCTGCTCAACGACCCCGACAAGCCGAGCGCGTCGATGCGGACCCTCGACACGGTCGTCTGGGCGGGGGCCGGCGCCTGGCGCGTGCCGGCGCTCGTGCCTTCGTTGAACCCTGCGTGGCACGCCGCCGCGTGCTGATGACAGAACTTTCCCCCATCAACCGGCCTTGACTACGATGAGCGCGCCCGGTTCCTCGGACGCGTTCGCAGTGAGGGAGTTGAGCCGCATGAGCTACTCGGAGCAGTTGAGGCAGACGGCACGCGAGCTGGTCGCCCCCGGTCGGGGCATCCTTGCGGCAGACGAGAGCTCGGGCACGATCAAGAAGCGCTTCGACTCCATCGATCTGGAGTCAACGGAAGAGAACCGGCGGACGTACCGAGAGCTTCTGCTCACCGCGCCGGACGCGGATAAGTACATCAGCGGCGTGATCATGTACGACGAAACGATCCGACAGGGCTTGAAGGACGGCACGCCATTCGCCGAGGTGCTCGCCAAACAAGGGATCATCCCCGGCATCAAGGTCGACAAGGGCGCAGTGGAGCTCTCGTTCTCGCCGGAAGAGAAGGTCACCGACGGCTTGGACGGACTGCGCCAGCGCTTGATCGAGTACCGAGAGTTAGGCGCGCGTTTCACGAAATGGCGCGCTGTGATCGACATCATCGGCGACGGCATCCCGAGCGCATACTGCCTGAACGTCAACGCGCATGCGCTCGCGCGCTATGCGGCGCTGTGCCAAGAAGAAGGGCTCGTCCCGATCGTCGAGCCCGAGGTGTTGATGGATCGGGACCACACGATCGACCGCTGCTACGACGTGACGGTCGAAACGCACGCGCGCGTCTTCGCCGAGCTCTACGAGCAGCGCGTCGACCTCGAAGGGATGCTCCTTAAGCCGAACATGGTGGTGCCGGGCAAGAAGTGCCCGCAGCAGGTCGACCATCGAACGGTCGCAGAGCGGACCGTCGCCGCGCTGCGGCACTCGGTTCCGGCCGCGGTTCCCGGCATCGTCTTCCTATCCGGCGGCATGTCGGACGAAGACGCAACGGCGCGCTTGAACGAGATGAACAAGCTCGGTCCACATCCGTGGGAGCTCTCGTTCTCCTACGGGCGCGCGCTGCAGGCCGCGGCGCTCGACGCGTGGAAGGGCGACCCCTCGAACTTCGACGCAGGTCAGAAGGCGTTCAGCCACCGCGCGAAGATGAACAGCCTCGCGCGCAGCGGGAAGTACGACGAGTCGATGGAGCGCGCGGCTTAGAACCTACGCGCGGCGTTCGCGAACGGCGAGCGTCACGCGCCCGGCCGCAACGCGCTTCCCCGTCTCGACCGATGTGACGTCGACGTCCCACACGTGCGTCGTTCGCCCCGTGTGAACCGGCGTTGCAACACCGCGCACACGGCCGCTCGTCGCCGTCGAGAGGAAATTGCAGGTTTGCTGCTGGCCCATCACGACGCGCTCGGGCCAACCGGCCACCAATGCAGCGCCGATCGACGCAAGCGATTCGATCAGCGACATCGTCGCGCCGCCGTGCAGGAATCCGTCGGGCTGCGTGTTGCCTTCGACCGGCATCGAGGCAACGACTCGCTCCTTGGTCGCCTCTTCCATCGTGATGCCGAGCTTGTCCGTGTACGCGAGCTGCTTCGCCTTGTCGATGAGCTCATCCACGGGCGCGATGCTACCGGGCGAGGCGCGCGCGGTGCGATTCGGCCGTCTCGCCGAGCGCACGATCCATGAGGTCGCGTACGCCATCGAAGACTCCCGGCGTCGCAACGATCACACCCTCCCCGCTCGATCCCAAGGCGGGCATCACGTCGACGCGCCCACCCGCCTCGATGACGAGCAGCCGTCCCGCCGCGCGGTCCCATGGGGCAAGGCCGGATTCGTAGAACGCGTCGAGCCGCCCGCACGCGACCCAGGCGAGATCGAGCGACGCTGCTCCGTGCCGTCGGATGTCGCGCACGCGCGGCAGGATCGCCGGGAGCAACGCCGCAGCGGAGGCGCGCTCTTCGGATGCGTACGAGAAGCCCGTGCCGACGAGCGCGCGGGAAAGGTCTTTCGCTTCGCTCACGACGATCGCCGCGCCGTTCAGCGTCGCGCCTTGCCCGCGCTTCGCCGCGAATAGCTCATCTCGAAGCGCG
>DATGHY010000138.1:0-6852 GCA_035307625.1 Actinomycetota bacterium | reverse complement strand
ATGACGCGCCGGCCGAGATAGCCGGCAACCCCCGTCACCGCGATGACGCTCACGCTGCCTCGCATCATAGAACGCCCGAACGCGCCCTCGCGGGAAGGAATAAGATGGGGTACCTCGATGGACGATCCGTTCGAACTTCCTCCAGACGTGCTGAGACGCGTGCCGCTGTTCGCGGAGATCCAGAAGGTGCTGTCGTGGAGCGGCGGCCCCGTCAATTGGGATCTCGCGCGACAGATCGCCGTGTCCGTTGCGGCGGGCGAGGCGCCTGCGCGCGCGGTGTCCGAGCAGGACCACGCCGACGTCGCCGAACAGGTGCGCATCGCAGAGCTGTGGCTGACCGACGCGGTCGCGATGCCGACACCTTCTCAACTGGTGAAGGCGCGCGCCGCGACGCCGGCGGACTGGGCCGAGCATGCGACGTCCGCCTTCGCCGAGCTCGTCGATCCCGTCGCCGCGAAAGTCGCGCGCGCGATGGGCGAGCAAGGGGGGCAACCGGGCGACCTACCCGGCGGGCTCGACGCGGGGGCCATCGCCCAAGCGCTCGGCGCCCTCGCGCCGATGTTCATGGGGATCCAGGCGGGAACGACGCTTGGGTCGCTCGCGCGTGAAGTCACCGGCAACCACGAAACCGGCCTGCCGACAACCGACGACGAGCTGCTCATCGTGCTCCCTGCGGTCGACGCGTTCGCAGCGGGCTACGGGCTGGACCAGCGCGCCACCCGGCAATGGATCGCCGCTCGCGCAGCCGCTCATCGTCTCGTCTTCGAGGCGTTCCCAGGCGTGCGCGGCCAGTTCTTCGCGCGTTACCACAACTACGTTGCGTCGCTCGACATCGACCTGGCGCAAGGGCTGCAACGCCTGCAAGACCTCGATCTCTCTGACCCGTCGCGGTTGCAGGATGCGCTCGGCGAGGAGGGTTTGTTCTCGCATCAATCGTCGCCGGAGACGGCCGAAGCGGCGCGCGCGGTCACCACGTTCCTCGCCGTCGTCGAGGCGTACACGACCGCTGCCGTAGCAGCCGTGGCCGAGCGCGCCGGTGACCACGGCCGGATCGCAGAGGCCTACGCGCGGCGCGCGGCCGAAGGCGGCTCCGGCCGGCGCATGCTCGCTCAGTTCATCGGGCTCGAGGCGCCGGAGAACCAGCGCGTTGCCGACGAATTCGTGCGTGCGATCGGCGCGCGTCCCGGGTGGCAGGCGCTCGCGCGCGCCTGGGAAGACGCCGAAGCCTTCCCGACCGAAGCCGAGCTCTCTGATCCCGAGGCGTGGCTCCTGCGGGTGAAGCCATGATCATCGACGGCATCCAGGTTGGCGTTCCTGTCGCTTTGAAAGGGCCGCCCCCGGGCACGCCGCTCGCGGAGGTCGGTGCGGACTTCAGCGACCTGCCGACCGCGAAAGACGTCCGCGCAGCCGCCGGGAAGGACGCGGCGGTCGCGCTGATCGCCTCGCACGTCCTGACACATCGCCGCAGCGACCCGCGCTACCGCGCGATGAAGAGCCCGCCGCCCGAGCACGCGGCGGTCGGACACTTCGAACGCTCGCGCTGGACGGACGAGGCGTGGAGCGATACCGACGCGCTCGCTCGCGCTCTCGAGGCCGGCGCCGTGTTGCTGCAGACCCCGCCGTCGTTCAAGGCCTCGACCGAGCACGCCACGCGTCTCGAGAACTTCGTCGCGCACGCGATGCGCCCGCGCGTCTCGCTGGCATGGGAGTGGGCGAAGGGCTCGTGGCCGGATCGCAAGGCGCTCGACCTGTGCGACCGTATCGGCGCGGTCCCGGTCGTCGACCCGCTGACGTCACCGATCCCCGAGAACGAGTTCGTCTACCTCAGGATCGGCAAGCCCACCTCGCGGAAGCAGATCCACGACGACGACCTGAAGGAGATGGCCCTGAAGATCCGCGACCGGACGGGCTGGGTCGTCTTCTCCAATCCGAGCGGCCCCGCCGATGCGCGCAGGCTGCTCGAGATGCTCTAACTGTTCGGGATCAGAACCGAGAAGACCCAGCTGCCGTGGCCGTTCTGCCACGTGGCGTCCAAGTGAACGATGTACGTCCCCGGACGGACGGTCGGCGCGTAGAGCATCATCGTCCCGACGTGGAGCGCGCGCGCGTCTGCCGCCGCGGTTGAGCCGACGTGGACGAGCTCAACGTTCGCCGTCGCAGGCACGGTGTCGATGAGGAACAGCAGCGGATCCTTCGCATCCAGCGAGTGTGTCAGCTTGCCGGTCCCCTGCCGGCAGTTCGACCCGTTGCAGAACTGAACGAGCGCGCCGTTCTGGTAGGCGGTACCTGACTGCAAGATCACCTTCGGTACGCCTGGGGGCGCGGTCGGCGCCGTGCGCGAGTGTGGAGCGGCCTGGCTCGCTTTGGTCTTCGTCGTGCCGAGCACCTTGGTGTGTCCCGTGCACGACGCCGCGACGGCGAGGACACAGCACGCGGCAACGAGCAAACGCCGTGATCGCATGGATCAAGGGTAACGGCACCGCGGTATCCTGCCCGCCATGCAGGACGATGTCGTCCGTCTGATCGGCGATCAACGCGCCGCCGTGCTCGGCGCCATCGCGAAGGCGGGCCCGGCCGACTGGGACCGCCCGACCGTGTGCGCGCCGTGGACGCTCAAAGACGTCCTCGCACACATGGTCGAGGGCGAGTTGAACCTCGGCCGCATCTACCGCGGCGAAGTCAAAGAGCAGGGGTACATCGACCCCGAAGAAGGGATCGCGAAATGGCGAGCGCTTCCCGGCGAAGCCGTTCGAGCAGCCCTCTGGCAGCACGGCACAGCCGCGCAGCGCGTGCTCGACGCGATGACCGAGGACGTCTGGCGCGCGCCGATCAAAGCGTACGGCTGCCGCGAGATCCGCCAGCTCGTTCGGCTGCACGCGTTCGACGGGTCGGTCCACGGACACGACCTGACCGATGCGCTCGGAGTGGAGCCGGTCTGGGGGCCGGCGCTGCCGTTCCTCGCTGAGTTCGTGGTGCGCGCGGCGCCGCCGACGTTACGGAGGCGAGGGTTGGAGCCGGAAGGATCGCTGCTTGTCTCTGTAGGCGAGAAGAGCTGGCTGATCGAGTCGGCGGATGGAGGCTGGAAGGTCGACCACTCTCCCAGCCCCGAGAGTGGTGCGGGCTCCTTGGAAACAGATCCCGAGACACTTGTCCTTCTCACGACGGGTCGAGGTGATAGGGAAGCTTTGTTGGGGAGTCTCGCTATCTCTCGGGATAGCCAGATCGGTCGACGAATCCTTGAGGCTTGGCGGGTCGTTTAGGTTCGTTACTAAAAGTACGACCCGAAACTACTCTTCCATCCCCTTGGCGATCAGGAATCCGCGCGCGCGCTCCGCGTACGGGTACCGCTTGACCAACTGCCAGAAGTAGGGCGAGTGGTCCGGCGCGCGCAGGTGGGCCAGCTCGTGAACGATGACATAGTCGCGGACCCAGTCGGGGAACTCCGCGAGCACGTGTGACAGCCGGATCGAACCGTCGACCGGCGTGCACGAGCCGTATCGGTCGCGCTGGTTGGGGACGTAACGGATGCTGCGGAGCGCCGGACGGCTGTGGAAGTAGCGTTCGTGGAGCTCGCGCGCGCGGCGTTGGAGGTCGCGTTTCTCGTTGAGCCGGTTGACGTGCTCCGCCTGTTGGATCCGCTCGATCATGACCTTGACCCAGCGGCGCGCTTCAGAGCGCGTCAGCGTCGCCGGGAGACGGACGACGACCTTGTTTCCATCCTTGGTGGCTTCGATCGTCTTACGACGACGAGGACTACGGACGACCTCGACCTTCAACTTCACGACAGGACCTCGCGGGAGGACTTCGGTGGGGCAGCTGATACCCCCGTACCTCAATAACGATATCGGGACCCGCGAGGTTCTGCTTCAGGAAATGGCCGGGTCGGCCGCCTTGTCCGGAGGGTTCCCAAGGAGCTCCCCCAAGGACAGGTGCCGGTGGCTGCCGGGGTCGTGGGGCTCGAGGTGGTGGCGGGCCACCTCCTCGTCCGATAACCGTGCCTGAGCGAGCTGGATAAGGGTTCCGTTGGCGTCCTTGGGGTGGATGAAGGCCTCTTTCCACTCGGGCCGGTCGGTCGAGACGTTGAAAAGCGGCACGCCGCGTTCCCCAAGATGAGCGATCGCCCGTTCGATATCCGGAACCTTGAGCGTCACGTGATGAACGCCCTCTCCGCGGCGGTCCAGGAACCGGCTCACGAACCCGTCGGAGCCCCCCGGCGTCACCAATTCGACCTTCCCTCCGCCGGGAAAGCGGAATTGCGCCCAGCGGAACCCTTGATCGTGTCGCTCACCGGCGAACAGGAAGGCCGCACCCAAAGTTTCTGTGTAGAACGGGATCGCGGTTCGCAGATCGCGCACCGCGATCGATACATGATCAACCGTTGCGTCGAGCATGGCGCGCAGCATATCGGCGCGTTGCAGCATGACGCTCATCCAAATAGGTGATGGACAACGGGGACGCTGTATGACTCGTGGAGTGGATCTTCACGATTAATTTTTTTGACTTGTTTTTGTTGCGCGCGAAGGACCTGGGACGACGAGATACCACCAGCGGTTTTACCGATGTTGACACCGCCGTTGCTCGTGCGTAACTTTGCGCCCTGCGACGCCCCGTTCGGCTGAGTAGAGAACGTCGGTGAAAGGGGAAGGCACCGGCGGCCCCAAAAGTTGATCGGGGCGTTCGCTATTTCCGCGATCGTTCATCGGATCGCGACGCTCGTCTTTGGCCGACGTTCATTTGGCTCCGCACGACGACCACCAATAGCATCGCGCCATGCTAGACCCTGCAACCGAATCTGCGATGCGCGCGCGCTTCGAGGACGCGGACTTCGCGCGCTGGATGGGACTCGAGCTCGCTTCGCTCGGCGACGGCACCAGTGAGATCCGTTTGAAGCTCGAGCCTCATCACCTCAACCCGGGCCGCATCGTGCACGGCGGCGTCGTCGCAGGGATGCTCGACGTCGCTGCGGGACTTGCACATCGGACGAAGCTTGGCCCCGATGCCACGCACGTCACGGTGCAGCTCCACATCAACTATCTGAAGGCCGCGGGTGCGGGTGTCCTCATCGCCCGAGGCACATCCCTTCAGACCGGCCGCCGCGTTGGACACGCCGAGGCGACGCTGCTCGACGAGGAGGAGCGGATGCTCGCGCGCGCGAGTGCGACGTTCCTGATCGTCAGGCCGGGCAGCGTGATGCGCGAGCGAACCGGGGACGACGCTTAGACAACGCGCAACACGTCGAGGAACGTCTCGGCTGCCTTGCGGTCCCCCGAGATGCGCAAGTGACCTGCGGCTTCCGCCTCGCGCCAGGGATCACGTCCGGCCGCAACCATGATCAGCGACGCGGCCGGACCCTTGACCTGTGCGTCCGCCGGAAGACCGATCCCGAAACGGCGCGTCCCCAGGTCGACGCTTAGCGTCGGCGTCTCGACGTCGACGAAACCGATCGCGAGCGTCCCCGCCGCGCCGTCGGGGATCTCGGACAGCGTCTGGATCGGGATCCCGGCGAGCATGAACTTCGCTGCTGCCGGCAACGTATCGAGGCCGCCGTCGTCCGGCAGCTCGAGAGCGCGACGCACGTCTTCGATGTGCACCCACTCGTCGTAGATACGAAGCATGCCGAGCCACAGCAGCGATACGCGTCCGAATCCATTCGGGAAGCTGAGCGACGCGAGACGCTTCGGCGTCCCGGATGCGACGCGCGCGAAGCGACGGCCCCACTTCTCGAGACCTTGGAGCAACTCGGGGATGGGACGATCGGCCCACTTCGAGACCTGTCGTTCGTTCCACGCCTCGATCTCAGGGATGGGCTTCTGTTTGATGCCCCACAACAGGAACTTGCCGGTGAGGGATGCTTCGTCGGTTGAGACGAGGTGCGCGGCAACTTCTCGCGTGCGCCACCCCGGCACGATCTCCGTTTCCCACTGTGTGGCGGTCAAGTCTTCCAGCAATGCGATCGTGCGCGCGCGCTGCGCGCGCAAGCCGTCGACGGTCTCGCGCTTATCGAACGTGAAGATCGATTCTTTCATTTGCCTTCGAACTATCTCCCCTCGAATTGGGGCGGGCGACGTTCCTTCACGGCTTTCAAACCCTCGAGCATGTCTTCGGTTCCCATCGTGATCGGTTGCGCGAGCCCTTCGTATTCGAGCATCGTTTCCATGTCGGCACGTTCTGCGATGTAGATCGCGCGCTTCACCATCCCCATCGGGATCGGCGCGTTGGATGCTATCTCGTCGGCGATCTGCGCGGCCGCGTCCATCAGCTCGTCGGGCGGAACGACACGGTTGACCAAACCGATGTGCTCTGCCTCGGTCGCATCGACGGTGCGAGAAGTGAAGAGGAGCTCGGATGCGCGCGCCGTTCCTACCAGGCGCGTCAGGAGATAGGTGGCGGCCATCCCGGGGTGCATCCCGAGCCTCGTGAACGGAGCCGCCAACGTCGCCGTCTGCGACGCGACCCGGATGTCGCAAGCCATCGCGAGGCACAGGCCCGCGCCGATCGCAGGCCCGTTGATGGCCGCGATCACCGGGACGTCGAGCGCGCGCACCGCGAGGAACTGCGGATAGAAGGAGCGCATCTTCCTACGCATCTCGGGGACCGAGGCACCCGGCCCCGGGTTGATCCAGCCGAGGTCGCCTCCCGAGCAGAAGGCCTTGCCGGCACCGGTCACGACCACGGCGCGCACGTCCGGATCGGCGCCGATCTGCGCGACCGCGTCGGCGAACGCGTCGGTCAGCTCGACGTTCATCGCGTTGCGGATCTCAGGCCTGTTCAGCGTGAGAGTGACGACCTCGCCCGTGCGAGCAACGAGGACCGGTTCGGAACCCATCTGACCTCCGGGATTCGGCTCGCGGG
>DATGHY010000137.1:0-9934 GCA_035307625.1 Actinomycetota bacterium | reverse complement strand
GGGATCGCGCAGCATCTCTTCGACAGCATGCTTGAGTACGCGCGCACCCGCACGGCGTTCGGTCAGCCGATCGGCAAAAACCAGTACGTACAGGGGTACGTGGTGGACTCGTGGTGCGAGCTCGAGAGCGCGCGCGGCCTCGTGTACGAGATGGCGTCGCGGATCGACGACGGCTCGGACGGGCGGCGCGAGGCGGCTGCCGCGAAGCTGGTGGCGACGGAGATGGTCGGGCGGGTCGCCGATCGCGCCATCCAGGTGTACGGCGGGAACGGGTTCATGACCGAGATGGGGATCGAGCGGTTCTGGCGCGAGGTGCGCGCGCAAAGGCTGTACGAAGGAACGAGCGAGATCCTACGCACGAACATCGCGAAGACGCTGGGCCTGTAGGCGCTAGAAGAGGGGCGCGCGCAAGGCCTGCTCGACCTGATCGACGATGGCCTGCGGTCGCTTCAAGTCTTCCCATGTGACGTGGATGACGCGCCATCCGAGATTCGTCAAAGCGTTGCGTCTTTCCAAGTCTTGTTGCCACTGGCTCCGACCTGAGTGCCAGCGATAGCCGTCGGCTTCGACGGCGACTTTAGCCGCGGGGAATGCGAAGTCGACGCGAGCGAAGACGCGTCCGGCAACGCCGATGTCGTACTGAGCGACGAGACGGGGAAGTTTGGCCTTCCGCAAGATGCGCGCGACCTTGGTCTCGAGAACGCTTTCAGCCGGTCGTGCGTTTGGGTCGCGCGCGTCGAGAAGCGCGCGCAGTTGCTGGATACTAGGGCGCCGCCCCCCGTTCGCAAGTTGCCATCGCAACCTCGGTACCGACGTGAGATTGCGACGGAGAGCTTCATCGACAGCGAGTTCCAGAGTTTCCTGAGGCACGCGTCCTGCACAGTCAAGAAGTGTCCGTGAGGGCGTTGTCACAGATATCCGGTCCACAATCGTTCGATCCCCAGCGGGGATCGGTCCGGCCCAATGCACGAGATGGAGCCGATATCTCTTCGATTGATTTCGCCCGACGATAGCCTCTGGCTCCGGTTCTGGTTCGAATCCGGGGAGACGCCACAAAGCACCAGCTGAAAGATGAGAGATTGTGGTGTCCTCGCCGAACGCAAGGCACAGCGCGAGCAATCGGGAACGCCACTGGATCGGGGCGCCGCCAATTATGAACACCCCGCGGTCGATCTCGCGCCATCGGCCGGTCTCCAATCGAAGCCGGATGCGATGTCGCGACGCCCCGGCCGCGACAGCTTGCTTGCGCGAAATGACGCCATGTTGAGCTGCAGCAATCCTGGCGATCCTCGCTTCCAACGCTTCATGGGTGCGGAATGCGTCAAATAGCGGCTCCATCGCACCAAGAAAGCACGGGGGCGGGGCGCGCGCGCGATGTGGTAGCGGACTTGCGGTGCTTGAGGCGAATCGGTTGAAGTACCCCCCATGACCTCTCGCCTCGCAACCTTCATCACTCCCGGCGCCTCACTCCAGAGCGCCGTCGACCGCGTTCAGCTCGCCGAGAAGCTCGGTTACGACGCGGTGTTCTCCACGCAGATCGGCGCGCGCGACGGCCTCATGACGCTCGCCGCGTACGGCAACGCCACCACCAAGATCAAACTCGGGACCGGCGTGATCCCCGCCTTCCCGCGGCACCCGGTCGCGCTCGCGTACGAAGCCGCGACGCTCGACGAGATCATCGGTGGCCGCTTACTCCTCGGTGTCGGCACCTCGCACAACATCACCATGGAGAACTGGTACGGCATCGACATGTCGAAGCCGCTCTCGCAGCTGAAGGAGTACGTCTCCATCTTGCGCGCGCTCTTCACCACGAGCCGCGTCGAGCACCAGGGCGCTTTCTACAAGACGAACTTCGCGTTCATGAACTACGCGCCGCGCACTGATCTCCCGATCTACATCTCCGGCTTGTCGCCGAACACGTTGACGTTCGCAGGCCAAGCCGCCGACGGTGTGATCCTCTGGGCGTGTCTGCCGAGCTACATCCGCGACGTCGTGACGCCCCACGTGCGGAAGGGTGAGAAGGAAGCCGGCCGTCCGGAAGGGTCGTGCGAGATCGTCGCAGCCATTCCGAGCGCCTTGGCCGCAGATGTCGAGGGCGCGCGCGACGCATTCCGGCGCGAGTTTTTCACGTACATGACGCTTCCGTTCTATCGCAAGGCGATCGCGGGCGCGGGCTATCAAGACGAGCTCGACAACTTCGACGCGGCGCTCGGCAAGGGCGACATGCCCAATGCGTTCCAAGCGATCAGCGAACGACTCATCGAAGAATTCGCCGCGATCGGGGATCAGAAAGCGATCCACGCGAAGATCGATGAGTACCGCGCTGCGGGTACCTCGATCCCCGCCGTCGGGTTGTTCTCCGGTCCGAAGGGTTCCGGCCTCGACCCGAACGCCACGCTCGAGGCGGCGATCGGCTGATGCGCGCGGTCCGGTTCTACGGCACCGGCAAGCCGCTCGAGATCGAAGACCGTCCCATGCCGGAGCCCCGAGCGGGCGAGGTGCTGGTCGAAGTAGCCGCGTGCGGGATCTGCGCCAGCGACCTGCACATGTTCGACGGCTCTCTGCCGACGCGCGGCACGCCGCCGTTCATCCCCGGCCACGAAGCCGCCGGCGTCATCGTGAAGGCCGGGCCCGGCGTCGATGCGTGGAAGGAAGGCGATCGTGTGGCGATCTTCCCCGGCAAGCGGTGCGGCGTGTGCTCGCGATGCCGTAACGGCGATCCGATCGAGCGCTGCATGATGCCGGCGAACATGGGGATCGAGTTCGACGGCGGCTGGGCGGAGTTCGTAGCCATGCCGCAGGAAGCTTTGGTGCGCGTTCCGGAATCGGTCCCGTTGGAGCAGGCCGCGATCCTGTGCGATGCGGTCGGCACGCCGTTCAATGCGGTTCTCGATACCGGCGCGCTCCGTCCCGGTGAACGCGTTGCCATCTTCGGCATCGGCGGCCTCGGGACCCATGGTGTGATGCTCGCGCGCCTGGGCGGCGCGTCGTTCGTTGCGGCGGTGGACACCAGTCCGGCCGCGCGCGAGCGCGCGAAGCGCCTAGGCGCCGACATCACGATCGACCCGGCCGTGCAGAAAGCGTCGGACGCTATCAAAGAAGCGACCGGCGGCGAAGGTGTCGACCTCGCGATCGACTTCGTCGGCGCGAACTCGGTGTTGAAGCAGGCCGTCGCATCGCTCGCGATCGATGGGCGCGCGGTGATCACCGGTGTTAGCGGCGATCGCATCCAGCTCGGCCCGAGCGCGCTCTTCGCGGTGATGCGCAACAAGCTGCTCAGCGTGATGGGCTACCAGCGCGCGCACCTCGAAACGTTGGTCGGCCTCGTCGCGAGCGGGCGGCTCGACGTCAGCGGCTCGATCAGCGCCCGCCTTCCATTCGAGCAAGCCGAAGAAGGCGTTGCGATCTTGCGTGAGAAGCGCGGTGACCCGATTCGCGTGCTGCTGACGCCTTAGCTGCGGTCGGAACCCTGTATCTCGAGCATCCTGCGCGCGGCGGCCTGCGCTTCGGCGTAGATCTCCTTCAGCGGGCGGCCTGAGTCGCGCGCAACCTGTGCGCAGTCGGAGTACTCCGGTGAGATGCCGGCGACGCCGGCGGCCCCGCGCCCGACCTTCACGCGGATCGCACCGCCGGCAACTTCAACGGTGACGAACTCCCGCGGCATGGTCCATTTCTCGACGACCCTGCGCCGGACACCAAGGGTCGTCGTTTCTGCGAAGATCACGTCGCGTATCGGCCGCTCGGCACCTGCATCGCACAGCACCGACAGCGTCGCCGCCGGCCGGCCGCGCTTCATCACGATCGGCGTCACCCATGCGTCTTGCGCGCCGGCCGCGAAAAGCCGCTCGATCACGTACTCGTAGAGCTCCGGATTCATGTCGTCGATATTCGTCTCCAGCAGCACGGCGGGGACCGGACCGAACAGATCCTCTTCGGTCGCGGGTTCTCCGACGAGCAGCCGCACGACGTTCGGGATCTCGAGCTCGCGCGTCCCAGCGCCGTAGCCGACCGCAGCGACGCGCATCGGCGGGATGTCGCCGTAGGACTCGACGGTCGCTGCGAGGATGGCTGCGCCCGTCGGCGTCGTCAGCTCGTACGGAACACCTTGCGAATACAGCGGCGCTCGCCGAAGCAGCTCTACCACTACGGGGCCCGGGATCGGCAGCATCCCGTGGTCGGTGCGCATCATCCCCATGCCGGTCGCGACGGGCGACGCATATATACGGTCGATGCCGAGATAGTCCAACCCCAAGGCCGTTCCGACGACGTCGATGATCGTGTCTGCGGAACCGAGCTCGTGGAATGGCACGTGACCGACGTCGGTACCGTGGACCGTCGCTTCCGCCTCCGCCAAACGCCGGTAGATAGACAGTGCCGTTTCGCGCGCGCGGTCGGGCAGCTCGGCGTTCTCGATCATCGACCGGACGCTGAAGTAGTTCCGGAAGATCCCTGCGTTCTCACCGCGCACCCGAACAGCCGTTGCGCGGATCCCCAACCGTTCGACGCGCGTCGCTTCCAGCTCGAATCCTTGGATCTGCAGCTTTCCGAGCGGCTGCTCGAGCGCTTCGAACGGAACCCCAGCGTCTACCAGAGCGCCGAGGCACATGTCGCCCGCGATGCCGCTGAAGCAGTCGAAGTATCCGAGCGTAGTCATCGATTGGTCTTGAGGATGCGCGCGGCCAGCGCCGCCGCCCCGAAGCCGTTGTCGATGTTCACGACGGCGATGCCCGGAGCACAGGAGTTGAGCATCGCGAGCAGCGCGGCCAGGCCTCCGAAGGACGCGCCGTAGCCGACGCTCGTCGGAACGGCGATCACCGGGGACGAGACCAAGCCTGCGATCACGCTCGGGAGCGCGCCCTCCATCCCGGCGACGACGATGAGAACGTCGGCCGCGCGCAGATCGGCCTGCGCGGCCAAAGTCCGGTGCAAGCCGGCGACGCCGATGTCGGCGATGCGGGCGACCTTGGCGCCGAGCGCCTCGGCGACCGCGATCGCCTCGTGCGCGACCGGGAGGTCGGCCGTGCCGGCCGTCACGACCGCGATGAGCCCGAGCGGCGCTCCGGACGCCTCGCGCAGCACGATGGTGCGCCCGGTTTCGTCGTAGCGGATGTCGTCCGAGAGGTCGTGTACCGCGGCGAACTGCTCGGGATCTGCGCGCGTTGCAACGAGCGCGCCGCCGGGCTGCTCGAACATGGCGATCGCGATCGCGCGGACCTGTTCCGGGGTCTTACCCGGGCAGTAGATGACTTCGGGAAGTCCGGTGCGGAGCTCGCGGTGCATGTCGATGCGCGCGAAGTCGAGGTCGCTCACGGGGAGGCGGGAGAGAAACTCGCCGGCCTCGGTCGGAGTGACGTCGCCGCGCGCGACCGCGTCGAGCAGCGCAGCGAGTCGTTCGGCATCCACGGGGCGATATCCTAGCCCCCGCCGTGAGTCGGGACACCCTCAGCATCATCTCGATCGCTGCCGCGTCGATCGCCGTGGTGGCGCTCGCGCTCGTGCTCGTGCTGGGGCGAAGGGTGCGACGGATGCGGCGCGCGCTGCGCGGGCGTCCCGCGACGGCGCGCGCCCAACACGCAGACCGGATGGAGGAGCCGGAGATGCTGGCGCTCCAGATGGCGGGTCTTCGCGAAGAGACACTGGCGCTTCAAGATGCGGTTGCGCGCGCGGTGCAGCTCGTGGGGATCGTTCGCTTCGATGCGTTCGAAGATCTTGGTGGGATGCTGTCCTTCGCGGTGGCGATGCTCGATAGAGAAGGAAGCGGCGTGGTCCTGTCTTCGATCAACGGTCGCAACGAGACGCGGATCTACGCTAAACCAGTCGAGCACGGCGGAAGTCGGATCAATCTCTCCGGCGAGGAAGAGGAAGCGATCAGACGCGCGCTCGGGGCGGTGCACCGGTGACGCGCCTCGCCTACCTCGGTCCCCAAGGCACGTTCACCGAAGAAGCGTTGCTGGCCCTGCCCCAGTCGGTGGGCGCGGAGCTCGTCCCGCTCACGACCGTACCGGACGTCGCCGACGCGGTTGCCATGGGTGAGGCCGCCGCCGGGCTCGTGCCGATCGAGAACTCGATCGAGGGGTCGGTCAACGTCACGCTTGACGCGCTTGCCTTCGGCGACCAGATCCAGATCAGCGCGGAGGTCATCCGGCCGATCCGCCACGCGATCCTGGGCGCTGCGGGTGCAAACCTCGACACGATCACCGACATCGCGTCGCACCCACACGCGACCGCGCAGTGCCGCGAGTACCTCGCGCGCGCGATGCCGGGTGCGCGCGTGCACGCGGCGAACTCCACCGCCGAGGCTGCGCGCGACGTCGCCGACCGCGCCGATCCGGGATGGGCGGCGATCGGCACCGAGCTTGCCGGCAAGCTCTACGGTCTGGCGGTCCTTGCGGCGGAGATCGAAGACCGGCCCGAGAACGCGACGCGGTTCGTCTTGCTGAGCAAAGAGCGCGCCGCGCCGACCGGCACCGACAAGACCAGCGTCGTGTGCTTCATAGAAAAGGACAGGCCCGGATCGCTGCTCGCGATCCTGCACGAGTTCAGCGACCGGCAGATCAACCTGACGAAGCTCGAGAGCAGGCCGACGAAGGAGCGCCTCGGCGAGTACTGCTTCTTCATCGATATGGAAGGGCACGCCGACGAGCCGCCGGTTCGTTACGCGATCGAATCGCTGCGGACGAAGATCCTCGAAGTGAAGGTGTTGGGTTCGTACCCGCGCGCCCCGTTGACGACGGAGCCCGCCGATGCTTGACCTCAAGCTGATACGCGAAGACGCGGATTCCGTTCGAGCAGCCCTGGCGCGGCGCGGCGGTTCGTACCCGATCGATGAGGTTCTGGAAGCAGATGCGCGCCGGCGCACGGCGCAATCCCGCATCGACGAGCTGCGCGCGGAACGCAAGAAGGGCGATAAGCAGATCGCGAAGCTGCAAGGCGACGAGAAGGCCAAAGAGCTTGAACGGTTGAAGGGATTGTCGGACGAGATCGCGAGCCTCGAAGCAGAGGAGGCCACAGCGGCCGCGGAGCTGAACCACGGGCTGCTCGAGATCCCCAACCTCCCGCACGAGTCGGTGCCGCCCGGTGCGAGCGACGATGACAACGTCGAGCTGTACCGAGTCCTCGAACCGCGCAACTTCGATTTCGAACCGAAGGATCATCTCGACATCGGAGAAGCTCTTGGCATCATCGACGTCGAGCATGGCGCGCGCACGTCGGGATCGCGCTTCGCGTATCTGAAGGGCCAAGGCGCCCTGCTGTGGTCGGCGTTGAGCCGGTACGTACTCGATCGCTTGATGACGGAGGGATTCACGCCCGTCGTCCCGCCGGTTTTGGTGCGTCGCGAGGCGATGGAGGGAACGGGTTTCCTGCCAACGGACGAGCAACAGATCTACAAGACGGCCGACGACGATCTCTATCTCGTTGGAACGAGTGAAGTTCCGCTTGCGGCGTTGCACATGGGCGAGATGCTGGATGCGGACGCACTTCCGCTGCGCTACGCGGGGATATCGACGTGCTTCCGTCGTGAGGCCGGTGCACACGGTCGTGACACGCGGGGGATCTTTCGTCTGCATCAATTCGAGAAAGTAGAGATGTTCTCGTTCGTGCGACCAACGGATTCGTGGGAAGAGCACGAAAAGTTGATCGCGGTGGAGGAGTCCATCTTGCGCGCGCTCGAGCTTCCGTATCGTGCAGTGAATGTGTGCGCGGGTGAGCTCGGCGCGCCCGCTGCGAAGAAGATCGATCTCGAAGCCTGGTTCCCGGGTCAGCAGCGGTATCGCGAAGTCACAAGCTGCTCGAACACGACCGACTATCAAGCGCGACGGTTGAATTGCCGCGCGCGCACCGATCACGGACCGGAGTTCGTGCACACGCTCAACGGAACGGCTGCGACGAGCTCACGTCACCTCGCCGCGATACTAGAAAACCATCAGCGTGTTGACGGTTCGGTGGTCGTGCCTGAAGTGTTAAGGCCGTACACAAGTGTCGAAACGATCGTGCGCGCGTAGCGCAGCAAGCCTATCGCGCGTAGGACGAAAGTTCGTGACTAGTGCTGAAACCACTGAGTTCTAGACCGCCCTGTCTATAGATTCCCCCTCGCCCCCTGAAGAGACTGAACCCAACGGCCCACACCGCGTGGGCCTTGTTTCTCAAGACCTTGGGGGACTTGGAAATGAAAGACTCTTTGAGGACGCGTTTCAGCGTTTCAAACGGCTATTCGTTGTCGGCACGGATCATCACGGTTCTCATCGTGACCGCGGTGCTCCTTGCCGTGAGCGGCATAGCCGCGATCGCTCTTCCTGCAACGCAGTTCGAGCTGGACGGCAATGCGCTTACCGGAGCGCACGACGACTGGCAGAACGTGCTCGCCGGAACGGGAGGGGACTTCAACCATTCGTTCACAACCGACGTGATCGGTGGGCCCCACTACTTCACCGGTGGCGGTTCGAAAGACATCCACGATTTGAGTAGTTGGGCCTACAACTCGCTCGGTGCGCAAGACAAGGACGAAATCACTCACGCTTACTCCGCTGCGTACATAAACAGCAGTCACCTCGACCTGTACTTCGGGATGGACCGCTTCTCCAACAGCGGCGACTCGACTGCGGGCTTTTGGTTCTTCCAGAACAAGATCGGCACCAGCGGCGGAAGTTTCACCGGTACACACGCCGTTGGAGACCTGCTGATCGTCAGCGACTTCAGCAATGGCGGAGCGATCAGCAGCATCGCGGCATACAAGTGGAACGGGAGCGGCCTGACGCCGTTCTCCGCCACCGGCGGAGACTGCTCGACCCATCTCGCCGATCCTCTCTGCGCGATCGTCAACCAGACCGACACGGCGTCTCCGTGGTCTTACACGCCGAAGTCGGGCACCGCGAACGTCTTCCCGGGGATCGGCTCCTTCCTCGAGGGCGGCATCGACCTGAACGACCCGCTCGTCTTCGGAGCGAACGTGCCGTGCTTCTCGAGCTTCCTGGCCGAGACCCGCGCGTCGAACTCCACGGACTCGACCCTGTCGGACTTCGCACTTGGCAGCGTCAACACGTGTGGCAAGGTCACCGGCTCGAAGTACAACGACGTGAACGGCAACGGCACAAAGGATGCCGGTGAGCCGAATCTGGCCGGCTGGACGATCAGCCTCGTCGGCAGCGGCGGCACCGTGACGACGACGACGGACGCGAACGGCAACTTCGAGTTCGACAACGTTTCGCCGGGCAACTACACGGTTTGCGAGACGTTCAAAGCGACGTGGTTCCAGACCGAGCCAAGCTCGGGAGCCACCTGTACGGACGGCAAGGGTTACTCGATCACGGTCGGGCTCGGCGATACGAAGTCGGGCAACGTCTTCGGCAACACGCAGCACCCCGATCTGACGATCACGAAGGTCGCCGACTCGCCGACAACCGTCAGCGCCGGCGACCCGATCGGCTACACGATCACGGTCCACAACGACGGTCCGGGGACCGCGGCGAATGTGAAGCTGTCCGATACTTTGCCGGCGAACACCGGCACATGGAGCTTCGACAACGCGTCGGCCGGCTGGGGCTCGTGCGCGATCAGCGGTGCAGGCGTGCTCACCTGCGGCGGCGCCAGCGGCGTCACCCTGGCGTCGGGAGGTTCGCTGTCGGTTCACATCTCCTCGACGACGTCTACGGCGAGCTGCCCGAACGTGACCAACCACGCCTCCGTCAGCTCCAGCAATAACGATCCGGGAACGGTGACGTCGACGGACGCGGTGATCACGGTGGACTGCCCATCGATCACGATCACGAAGGTGGCCGACTCAACGACGGTCAGCGCCGGCGACCCGATCGGCTACACGATCACGGTCCACAACAACGGTCCGGGAACAGCTGCAGGCGTGAAGCTCTCCGACACGCTGCCGACCAACACGGGCACGTGGGGCTTCGACAGCCCGTCGGCCGGCTGGGGTGGCTCC
>DATGHY010000136.1:0-11095 GCA_035307625.1 Actinomycetota bacterium | reverse complement strand
ACGCGTTGTACGCGCACGAGCGCGCCGACGGGAATCCCATCGGAGCGATCGTGCGGGAGCGCATCGAGCCGATCGAATGTCCGGGGCCGTGCGTGGAAGACGTGGATGGCCGGGCGTCTCCGACGCCCGGCCATCCAGGGTTCGCCGGCAAGAAGCGGCGCCGCTGATGCGCGTCGGCGTCGTGGACGTCGGGACGAACTCCGTCCGGCTGCTCGTCACGGAAGGCGATGGCACCACATTGGACGACGTGGACAGAGATCTGGTCATCACACGGCTGGGTGAACACGTCGATCGCGATCGGAAGCTCGGGGCGGAGCCGTTGCGCCGGACCGTCGCCGCCATCGCGGGCTACGTCGAGAAGGCGCGCGCACATCGCGCAGGCGCGATCCGCATCATCGCGACCAGTGCAGTTCGCGATGCAGCGAACCGCGAGGACTTCATGCGGGCCGTGAAGCGCGCGACCGAGCTCGATCCGGTCCTGCTCACCGGAGATCAGGAAGCTCAGCTGGGGTTCCTCGGGGCCACGATCGATGTGAAGGCGCCCGGTCCGTACCTCGTCGTCGACATCGGCGGCGGATCGACGGAGCTGGTGCGCGGCAACACCGATGCGGAGAGATTCATCTCGCTGGATGTCGGTTCGGTTCGCCTCACCGAGCGGCACATCCACAACGACCCGCCCACGGAGGGCGAGATCGTCGACGTGGCGAACGATGCCGATGGGCATCTCGAGACGGCCTTAGCCACTCTCGGCCGGGACGGCGCGCGCACCATGATCGGGCTCGCCGGCACGATCACCACAGTTGCCGCGATCGCGCTCGATCTCAACGACTACGACCGTGATGCGATCCACCACGCGGTCCTCGCGCGCACGCAGATCGCCGCGATCCGCGAACGGCTCGCGTCGATGACGAGCGAACAACGCCGCGCCCTTCCGGCGATGCCGAAAGGGCGCGAAGACGTGATCGTTGCCGGTGTCGTCATCCTCGAACGAATCATGGACCGTTTCGGTTTCGGCGAATGTCTCGTCAGCGAAACGGACATACTCGACGGCGTCGCGATCGATGTGTTGCGCGCGCCCGATGCGCGCGCGCGTTGATCATCGACATCGCCGTGGCCCAAACTGCCCATTTGCGTCGTGCACACTGACCGAATCCGGCTGATTGGGGGAAACTGGCTGGTTGCTTCGCGACTGCGCGGATACCCTCCCCATTCGACCCGCCGCCCAATAATAGGAAGCACGCCGCCCTATGACGCCGCCCGCCCGCGGAACGATTCGTATCTGCTCGAGCGCCCTCGTGCCGCTCGTGCTGCTCGCGTTGCTGTGGTCTGACAACCCCGCGGCGGCGCGCCTGCAGGCTGCTCGACATGTAAGCAAGAACACGCACGGCGTTGCGCCTGCGATCCCGCAAGAGTTTCCCGACGGTGTGCACCTCACGATGCCCAAGCCGAAGCCGGTCGCGCCGCCGAAGCCGCAGCCGAAGGCGACACCGCGCATCGCGTGGCCGGCGATCCCGCAGGAGCAGCTCTCGAGCTTCGGCGCCCGCTCCGTCTTCGACGGCCTTGGTGCGTGGGTCGACGTGTACGACTACCCGATGCTGTCCCTGAAGAAGACGATGCGCGTGCTCCAGAAGGCGGGCGTGCAGACCCTGTACATGGAGACGGGCATGACCGGCACACCTCAAGCCGTTGTGCCGGCATCCATCCCGTGGCTCGTTGCCGCGCACAACGAAGGGATGAAGGTCGTGGCGTGGTATCTGCCCGACTACTCGAACGTTCGCTTCGACGCGCAGCGATCGATCGCCATCGCCCACTTCAGCTACGCCGGGATCCATTTCGACGGCTTGGGCATCGACATCGAGTACAAGGGCGCATTGGGGAACAACCGGATCTGGAACCAGCATGTCATCGCGCACATGAGCCGTGTGAGGAGCGCGCTGGGGCCGAACTATCCCCTCGCGGCGATCCCGCCGCCGCCGCTGCAGATGCGACTAGCGCCGAACACCTGGTGGGGTTTCCCATGGACGCAGCTCGGGAAGCTGAGCAGCGACATCATGTTGATGAGCTACTGGTCGTTCCGCTCGGGATGTCCTCAGATCCCGTTGAACTGCCCATACGAGTTCACGAAAGACAACGTCGAGATCACTCGCGCGATGACCGGAGGTCGCGTGCCGATCCACGTGATAGGCGGTGTCGCTGACAGCATCAATTGGCGGCAGCTCAATCAATTCGTGCAGGGCGCCATCGACGCGCACGCGGACGGTGCGAGCATCTACGACATCGGAACGACGCGCCCGGAATGGTGGCGCTCACTCTCGCGCTTGCGCGCGCTGGGTTAAGGAATCCTGAGAACCTTCCCGCGCGCGCATGCGAGAGGTAGCATCGGCATCCGGATGAGGAAGCGCCTTCCCCGCGGAGCGTTGCTCGCATTGGCAACCTTGGCGGCGAGCATCCTCGTCCCACAGGCAGCGCGCGCCGCAACCACCGCGTCGATCGACGCTCCCGCCGCGCTCACGTCGTCGGACACGATCACGTTCTCTTCGAACGTGTGGCACGTGAATGCGAACAACGTCGTGCTGCGCGTGCAGGGAACGACAACGAACCTCGGCGCGGCGCTCACCTGCTTCAGCGCGACCAATGCATCCGTTGGGTGCGCCCTCGGCCCTGTGCGCACCGCCGTGCTGAAGCCGGCGTCGGCCTTGATCCCGGGCCAGCGATATCGCGTGATCGTCAACCCGACGGAAGGCTCGCCTCCGCCGGTGCAGGACTATCTGCTCGTTACCGCAGTGACCGGCACGACGAAGCCGTTCATCGCATCGCTCTTCGAGGAAGAGAACAGCGTTGCGGCCTCGTACACCTGGGGCGTGTATCGGACGTCGTCTGCCTACGGCGGGAGCTATTGGGCCGAGCAGCTGCAGAATGCGTCGGTCACCTTCGGCATCACGGGAAGGAACTTCACCTGGTACACGGAGACCGGCCCGTCGCAGGGGATCGCAGCCATCTCGGTCGACGGCAGAGGATTCCCAAACGTCAACCTGTACGCGCCCACGACGACGTACAAGGTCGCGCGCCTCTACCGCGGGTTCGCCTCCGGGTATCACCGCGTCACGATCAAGGTGCTCGGACTGAAGGGGTCACCGAACGGCAAAGGCACGTGGGTATCGCTCGACCAGGTCGCCGCCAACGGTGCATTCGCCTCGCCGCATTTCATCTTCCAGTGGCAGAGCGTGAACTCGAACCGAGCGTCGGGTGGCCATAGCGCTCGAGCGAACACGCGCGGCGCCCAGGTGCGGTTCACCTTCCGTGGCCGCAGCATCGACTGGATCACGGTGACGGGGCCGTCGGAAGGTGCAGCGACGATGTTCATCGATGGCGTGAAGATGGCGTCGGTCAACAATCACGCGAGCTCGGTCCACTACGGCGTGATCCGCCGGATCAGCAACCTGTCCGACGTGGTGCACTCCTTGGATGTGGTGGCGGGTGGGGGCGCATACACATCGGTCGATCGTTTCGTCGTGCGCCTGCCGGACCTGACGATCTTCAAAGGTCTTGGCACCTGGGTAGACCTATTCGACTACGGCACATCGAGCACCCTCGATCCGACGGCGGCGGTCCCCGACATGAAAGCGAAGGGCGTGCGGACGATCTACATCGAAACCGCGCGCTACAACAGCTCGTCCGCGTTCGACTTCCCAGCGGCGATCAGCGATTGGATCGAGGTCGCGCACGCGAACGGCATGAAGATCGTCGGGTGGTACCTGCCGATCTACGGAACATCTCTCAACACGGATGTGAGCCGGACGGTCGCGATCGCCACCTATCGCAGCACGCACGGCCAAGGCTTCGACGGATTGGGGATAGACATCGAGTCCAAGCAATCGAGCGAGGCTCGGAGCGCGTGGTTCGCCGACATCGCCACGCATCTCGCGCGCGTGCGTAACGGCGTGACGGCTGCCTTCCCGATCGGGGCGATCACGTACCCGCCGCTCGTGATGGACATGAACCCGTCGCAGTGGAGTGCGTTCCCGTGGGCGGCGGTCGGGCAGCAAGCGAACATCGTGCTCCCGATGGGGTATTGGTCTTATCGCACCGATTGCTCTACAAATCCTCAGCACTGCCCGTACCAGTACACGCTCGGCAACATCAACGAAGCGCGAACCAGGACGAGCGGCCTCCCGGTCCACATCATCGGCGGCATCGCCGACTCCGTGACCGTGCAGGGCGTCACCGACTTCATGAAAGCGGCGCACGATGCGCGCGCGTACGGTGCGAGCCTGTACGACTACCGGACGACGACCAATGCGCAATACTGGACGATCATGGCCGGCGCGAACACGCTGTGACAGCGGATCAGAACCTACGCACCGTCTACCTCGGACAGTTCACGCACGAGCACGCCGAAGCGATCGCCGGGGCACTCGAAGAAGCCGGTATCGCGTGGACCTTCAAGCAGTTCGGCCGGCTGACGAAGTTGTTTTTCGCCGGTGACTGGGGCGTGCGGATGTTCGTGGATTCGAAGCGCATCGATGATGCTCGCTCGATCGTTTCCCGTTTGAGCGACTAGCTCCGGGAGAAGTCGGGTGAAGGAGCCCTGCGATGGCGAAGTCGAAAGTCCTCTGCGCGCACTGCGACGCCAAGATCAACAAGGCAGATGCCTTTTGTCCGAATTGCAAGCATCCGACACTGTTCGCAACCGTGGAGCAACGGACCGCATGGGAGCTCGAGCAGTGGACGTCCAAGCGCGCGTCGTCCCGTAAGAAGGTAGTCGCGCACTCGGCTGGGCCGGTGGCGAAGCCGAAGCGTGCCTCCGCGATGATCGAGCAGCCCGCCCAGACCACCAAGTTCGTAGCCGCCGCTCGCATCGAGCCCATCAGACGCCAGTCCACACCGAGGACGATCCATCCGGCGGTCGCGGCCCGCGCGGCGCGCGTCGCAGCCGCTGCGGCCGAGCCGATGTCGTCGGCGTCGCACTCCTCTTCGCCCGTCAATCCGATCGAGAAGGATCGCGTCATCGTGTTGCCCGATGCGCCCGCCACTTCGAGGCCTGGCGCTGCGACCATGAGGAAAGCCGTGGTAGCGGCCAAGAAAGAGGCGGCGCCGAAAAAGAAAGCCGTCGCGAAAGAGGCTGCTCCGAAGAAAGACGCGGCAGCTGCCGCAACGACTCGTCCGAAGGCAAGCCGGAAGGCGCCGAAGATGGGACCGATGCAGATAGAGGGCCCCGCGGCGAAGACCAACGGCCACGCCCCGAACGGCAACGGCACCGACGGACAGGGAACCAGCGAGCAGACCGAGATCTTGCGCGAGCTTCTTCGACGCGTGACCGCGATCGAGGAGAAGATGACCCCCGCGCCGCGCGCGCGAGGTTTCCGGCTGCGGAAGCGCTAGTTGTGGTGCACCGTGCCGTGCAGTACGAGCTGCCCGGTGTGGTCCACGACCCTGATCTCGTCGACGGCTTTCATCTCCGTCGTCGTGACGCCGCCCCAGTCGCCTCGCCCGTGCGCTACGCGGATGACACCGAGCTTCACCTGCGCCCCGCGCACCGTTCCGATGATGTCGTACACGCCGTCACCGACCGGGCCCGTAACCACGACGAACAGCCACGAGGGTTTGCCTTGATAGGTGAATGCCTCACCCGCGAAGAAGTTGTCCGGCGTCTCCAGGCGCGCAGCCGCAAGCTCGCTCCCGTGTTGGATCTCAAGTATCGCTAGGTAATCGCGCCCGAAACGCCGGTCCTGTGCGGTGCCGACCCACACGGCGCCGCCGGCGACGATCGCGATCAGCGCTGCAGCGGCGGCGAACGTCATGAAGCGACGCGCGCGATGCTGCGGCCGTTCGCGCCGCAGGCGCGCGAGCACGCGGTCTTCGAACCCGGCCGGCGGCTCGTGCTGCGGCGCCAACGTGAGCAGCCCGTCGGCCGCGCGCGACAACGCGGCAAGCTCGGTCGAGCAGTCGGCGCAGCCGGTGAGGTGGTCGAGCGCGCGCGCGCGATCCTCGCCTCCGAGGATGCCCAAGGCAAGCTCGGGAAGCAGCTCCCTCACTTGCTCACACGTCTCGTTCATCGTCCTCCGTCTGCAGCGACGTCCGTAGCTTGATCATCGCGGTCCGTATCCTCGTCTTCGCAGTGCCGAGCGGAACGTTCTCGCTCTCACCGATCTCCCGTGCGGTCTTTCCGTAGAACGCCGCCAGAACCAGCGCGCGGCGCTGGTCCGCCGGCAGCTCACGCAACGCTGCGTGCAGCCGGTGTGCGTCGTCGCCGAGGACGGCGCGCTCCTCGGGCCCGGCATCCACCGAAACGCTTTGCATCGACACCAAGATCTCCGGGTCGACCGGATCGGCCCGCCGCAGCCTCAGCGAGTCGATCGCCAGGTTGCGCGCGATCGTCAGCAGCCAGGTCGCGACCGGCCCGCGCCTCGGGTCGTACGCGCCTGCATGGCGCCAGGCGCGCGCGAAGGTCTCCTGCGCAACGTCTTCCGCAGCCGCCGAGTCGCTCAGGACCGTCATCGCGAGCCCGTACACCCGGCGTTGGAAGCGGCGGATGAACGCGACTGCCGCGTCGGATTCGCCGGACGCCAATCCGGCCAGCAACGCCTCGTCGGAAACTGACCACATAAGTGATACGCGCGCGTTACGGCGCGGGATTGCACCCCTCCCCACCGGGCATGGTATCTCCAGTGGGTGGGACAAATAGGATGAGCCCGGCTGCTCGAAGGCAATCTCCTGGTGCCGAGGACGCGTAGAACAGGGGAAGACTTCACAAGGGAGACGCATATGAAGACCACTCGTCGGATCGCCACCTGGACGGCCGCCGCCGCGGCAATGTTGCTTCTCCTCGCGGCGTGCGCGAGCAAGACGAACGCTGGGTCCGGTGGGTCGACTAATTCTCCGGCCGCGACCAGCGCCGGCGGTGTCACAGTCAACGCGACCTCCGTCGGAATGCTCGGGACGGCGCTCGTGACCTCGGACGGATTCACGCTCTACACGCTCAGCGCAGATGCGGGCGGCAAGGTCACGTGCACCGCCACCTCCTGCACGAGCGTGTGGCCTCCACTGCTCGTTCCAACCGGCGGGACGGCTATCGCGGGAACCGGCCTCACTGCGTCGATGTTGGGCACGATCACGACGCCGAGCGGTGCGAAGCAGGTTACGTACAACAAGTGGCCGCTCTATCGGTTCAGCCAAGACTCGGCCGCGGGCCAATCGAACGGCCAAGGGATCCAAAGCTTCGGTGGTGTGTGGCATCCGATCGCGCCGGGCGGGCAGCCGATCGTCGGCGGATCGAGCGCTAAGCCGAGCAGCAGCGCCTCTGTATACGGTTACTAGTTTGGGTTAATTCAACGTTGGCTGTGCGTCCGCTGAAATATCCGCAATCCGGCGGCGTGGGTCTCCCGTAGTACCCGAAGAGTCGCGTTTGCTCCGCAACCTTGGGGAGGGATCCCACCATGGGTCGACGCTTTGCTTCCGCGTGCGCACTGATCGCCGTGCTCGGCTTGGTCGCGACGGCGTGCTCGAAGTCGAAAACGCCCACGGCTGCGACATCGAGCAGCCCTGCGGCTTCGCCCAGCGCAACCGAAACGGCTGCCGCGGTCCCGACCGCGACGACGATCACACTGCCCGTCACCTACGGTTTCTACGACGGCCACGTCGACACGATGCTGAGCACCGATGTGTCCGACAAGGCGCAAGCGAAGGCCGTCCACATCAACTACTCCGCTGCGATGATCACTCAAGCGGCGAGCAAGTATCCCTCGTTGTATCGCGTTGCCGGTACGGCGGTCGCGGGGCAGCCGCAGGTCTTCGGGAGCGAGCCGGGGAAGCCGGACTACTCGCCGCTGTGGCAGGAAGTGACGGTTCGTTGGAAGTCGGGTGTTAAGCCTGTCCTCCTGATGAAGGACGACCAGATCAAGGCGCTTGCGGGCCAAGGGAAGCTCACGATGACGCCGACACCGATCGTGCTGAACTGTCCCATCGTGAAAGTGAGCTCATCTTCGACCGTCCCGACAGCTACAACCGTCACCGTTCCCGTCACCTACGGCTACTACGACGGTCACGTCGACACGATGATCAGCACCGACGTGTCGAACAAGGCACAAGCGACCAGCCTGCACATCAACTACTCGGCCGCGATGCTGACCCAGGCCGCGAACAAGTACCCCGCGCTGTACCAAGTGTCTGGGACCGCCGCGCCGAACCAGCCCCAAGTTTTCGGCTCGCAGCCGGGCGAGGACGATTACTCACCGTTGTGGCAGGAGATCACCGTCACCTGGAAAGCAGGCGTCACTCCGGTCCTGCTGATCAAGGACGACCAGGTGAAGGAACTCGCAAGCAAGGGGATGCTGACGCTCACCCCGACCAGCATCGTCCTCAACTGCCCGATCGTGAAGGTCGGCTGAGTTCTCGTACGGCCCAGCCCAGCAGCGCCGCGTTCCCCCTCGCGGCGCTGCTGTTCTTATGCGTTTGACCGGGAATAGTTAGCAGTGCTAAATAGTTAGCACTCCTGATGACGACGACGACCGTTCAGACCGACACCCAGCTGGCTTCCCGCCTCCGCCTCGCAGTGATGCGCCTGGCGCGCGTCCTCCGGCAAAAAGCGCAAGACCAGATCACCCCATCGCAGCTCTCCGCGCTGGTTTCCGTCGAGCGCGATGGTCCCGTGACCCATGGCGAGCTCGCCGCTCTCGAGAGCGTCCAGCCCCCGACGATGACGCGGATCGTCGCCGCCTTGGAAGAGCAGGGCTTGGTCGAACGTGAAGCCGACCCCGCCGATCGCCGGGTGTCCCGTTTGGACATCACGGCGGCCGGCCGCAAGCTGCTCGAAAAGAATCGAAGCCGGAAGACTGCGTATCTGGCCTCGCGCATGCGCGGGCTGGGTGCGGACGAGCTCGAAGTGCTGGAGCGCGCGGTTGCCCTACTAGAGCGCATGACCGAGGGCGAGCGATGAGCCCACGCATGCGCAGGGCGGGCCGCCAGACCTTCAGCTCTCTCAAGATCCGGAACTATCGCCTGTACTTCGTCGGGCAGCTCGTGTCGGTCTCCGGCACATGGATCCAGTGGGTCGCACAGACGTCTCTGATCGTTTACACGTTGCACAAAGGCGGCGTCGTCCTAGGGATCGCGACCGGGCTTCAGTTCCTGCCGATGTTCGTCGGCGGGATGTGGGGCGGCATCGTCGCCGACCGCTACGACAAGCGCACCACGCTGATCTGGACGCAGGCACTTCAAGCAGCGCTGGCTGCTGCGTTCGGCGTGCTCGTGCTGACGCACGTGATCCAGGTCTGGCAGATCTACCTCCTCGCGTTCCTGTTCGGCGTCGTGACCGTCGTCGATATGCCGGCGCGTCAAGCGTTCGTCAGCGAGATGGTCGGCTCATCCGAGGTGCCGAACGCGGTGGCCCTGAACAGCGCGATGTTCAACTCCGGACGACTCGCCGGACCGGCGCTGGCCGTCCTCCTCATCAAGCTGTTCAACGGGACCGGTGCCGCATTCATGTTCAATGCGGCTTCCTTCGCGGCAGTGATCATCGCCCTGTGGCTGATGCGGCCCGAAGAATTGCAGCGCGCGCCGATCGCGCCGCGCGCGAAGGGCCAAGTGCGCGAGGGCATCGCGTTCATGCGCAAGTCGCCCGTGCTGAAGGACACGCTCTTCATCATCACGATCGTGGCGACATTCGGTTTCAACTTCACGATCGTTCTGCCCTTGATGGCGAAGACGAACTTCCACGGCGGCGTCGGGATCTACGGCTTGCTGAGCTCGATCATGGCGATCGGTGCGATCGCGGGCGGCCTCGTGGCTGCTCGGCGTAAGCCCTCGATGAAGTTCTTGATCGCGATGGGGTTGGCGTTCGGTGCGTTCCTGCTGACCGCCGCCTACATGCCGAGCACCGCGCTCGAGGCGATCATGTTGATCCCGGTGGGTGCAACCAGCATGTTGTTCCTCGCAACAGCGAACTCGACGCTGCAACTCAGCTCGCCGGCGATCATGCGCGGACGTGTGATGGCTCTGTACTCGCTCTTGTTCGTAGGCGGGACGGCCGTTGGTGGTCCGGCCGCCGGCTGGATCTCTCAGACCTTCGGACCGCGTACGGGACTCGCGTTCGGCGCAGTGCTCAGCCTTGCGGCGTCGGGGTACCTCTGGATCCGCGCGCGCAACGAGCGCGTTGGGAACCGCGGCGGCGCGAAGGTGGTTCCTATCACCGAGACATCCGCGATGGGCGACATCGCCGGCGACACACCGGCCCCGGCTGCTCGATGAACTACACGGGCCTGGCTCGATTAGCGGCGTAGCATCGGCTGCATAGAGCCCCCGTATCCCAACTTGGCAGAGGAAGGCCCCTTAAAAGGGTCTCAGTGTGGGTTCGATCCCCACCGGGGGCACCGGGATCAATTGCTGAATTTCGTGACCGGTCGGTCCTGTCGTTCGCCCTCGACGTAGAGATCGACGCGTTCGTTGTAGAAGCAGATCAGCCCGGCGATCCTCTCGCTCTCCGGGAGAGGAGTCCGGTATGACCACGCAACGTCCTGGTGGATCTGACCGTCAACACTCGCCGACCAATACTGCGCTTGACCTTTGTAGGGACAGCTCGTCGCTGTATCCGTTGGACGGAGAAGATCGAGACGCACGTCCACCTTGGGGACGTACCAACGTGGCGGGAGTCCGGTCTCGAAAAGAATGCGAGCGTGAGTTGAATCAGCGAACGTAACGCCGTCGATCTCCACTCGCACATGACGCGACGTTGGCAGGATGTCGATACGCGTGTAGGGATCGCGCGGGTGCGTGAAGACTTCTTCGTCCTCTTCGAACCAAGTATCCAGAGCGTTCCAATCGAATCTCACAAGATCTCTTAGTTCCCCCATAGGGGATGTTTCGTAGCGCCAAGCGCCGTCGGCCGATTCCTTCCCGCCGGCCTTGACGGTGAAGTGGACGGCGTCGCCACGCCGCTCCGAGTGAGTCACGGTGGAGCTTGGAACGAGTAGCTCCGTCCTAACGTCGTCGGTGGGAAAATAGTACGCAGGGTACGACGGGTGCTCCCAGACAAGCTTCGCTCGCGTGGAGTCGACAACCAACTCGCCGCCGAGATAACCGCGCACGCGCTTGCCACTCT
>DATGHY010000135.1:0-3376 GCA_035307625.1 Actinomycetota bacterium | reverse complement strand
GAACGCGAGCATCCTCTGCTCCTCCTCGCTGCGGTCGGTCCGGCGTGGGGGTTATTTATATCGTTTCCCCGACTGCACGCGACAGGATCCCTACGTTGGGTACAGCACGCACGCGACGTCGTGGCCAGCGACGGGACGAAGCGGGGGCTCTTCGGGTGCGGGAAATCGCACGATAACGTCCGTTCCCTCGACGACGGCACCACCGACCGCGTCACGCATACCCGGCCTGCTGGCAAGGACTGCCTCGAGCACGCGTTTCACCTCTTCAGGGTGCTCGCCGGCGGGCACGGTCACACTCCGATCTCCGATCGCCATGGGAGCAAGGAGCGCGCGCTCGGTCTCGAACCGGTCTTCGCTCGTTCCGGCCCATCGTTCCTCGAGGGCATCGGCGAGGTCGGGTGGTTCCCATCCGCAGGTTGCGACGGCTTGTGGGCAGCGCGGGTGGAACCTGCACCCGGACGGGGGGTTCGCTGAATCGGGGATCTCGCCGCGTGGCAAGACCGGCAGCTCGCGCTTGCGTGGATCAGGTTGAGGGATCGCTGCGAGCAAAGCCTGCGTGTACGGATGCTTCGGTGTGGCGTAAACCTCGTGCGCCGGCCCGATCTCCACGATCTTTCCCAGGTACATGATCGCGATTCGGTCGCATAGGAACTTCGCCGTCGCGAGGTCGTGCGTGATGAAGAGGTACGTGAGGTTGAACTCGTTGCGCAGCGCTATGAGCAGCTCGAGCACGCGCGCGCGCACACTCATATCGAGCATCGCGACGGGCTCGTCGAGGACGAGGAACGACGGCGATGTGATCAGCGCGCGTGCGATCGCAACGCGTTGCTTCTGTCCGCCCGAGAGGTCGTCTGGGTACTTCTCCAAGAAGTTCTCGGCCGGCGAGAGCCCGACCTTCTCGAGGATGTCGACAACTTCTTCCCGCGCCTGCGCGCGTGAGTCCGTCAGCCCGTGGATCTTCAGCGGATGCGCCACCGCGTCCACGATCCGCATCGCCGGGTTCAAGGACGCGTTGGGATCTTGGTAGACGACCTGCATGCGCCGCCGCAACGGCCGCATCTCATCTTCATCGAGATCGGTGATGTCGGTCCCTTCGAAGGTGATCGTCCCGGCCGTGGGCTCCGCGAGCTTGAGCAACGTTCGCCCCAACGTCGTTTTCCCGCTCCCTGACTCGCCGACCAGCCCGAAGACCTCGCCGGGAGCGATATCCAAGGTCACGTCGTCTACGGCATGCACGCTCCCTCGTGAGCGGCCCATCAGCCGTTGGGCGAACGAACCGCGGGAGGCGAAGTGCGTTTCGAGGTTTCTGACGGAGATCAGCGGCTGGTCCATCTAGGCATCCGGATAGAGGTAACAGGCTGCAGCCTGACCGGACTCGGTGTCAGTCAGATTGGGAACGCGTGTCGTGCAGACCGGCATGACCTGGGGGCAGCGTGGCGCGAATCGGCATCCGGGCGGTGGAACGAGGAGATCCGGAGGCGCACCCGGGATCGAACTGAGCTCTGTTGTGTCCAGATGGATCAGCGACTTGAGCAACCCTTGCGTGTATGGATGTTTCGGTGCGCTGAAGATCACATCGACGCTGCCGATCTCGACGATCTTGCCCGCGTACATGACCGCGACGCGCTCGCACGTCCGGGCCACGATCCCCAGGTTGTGCGTTATCAGCAGCAGTCCAACGTCGTAGGCGTTCTTCAGGTCTTCCAGGATCGACAGGATCTGCGCCTCGACGATCACGTCGAGGGCCGTCGTCGGTTCGTCGGCGATGACGAGGCGCGGGCGAAGAACGATGCCGAGGGCGATCATGATGCGCTGGCGCATGCCACCGGAGAACTCGTGAGGGTAGTTCTCGAGCCGAGTCGGCGGGATCCCCATCGACTTCAGCACCTCGCGGGCCATCTCGCGTGCGGTGTCTTTCGACGTGTCGGGACGGTGCGCGCGGATCATCTCGACGAAATGGTCCGACACGCGCATCAACGGGTCGAGTCTCGTCATCGGCTCCTGGAACACGAGCGCAACGTCCTCGCCGCGCGCCTTCCGACGCTCTGCAGTCGACACCTTCGAGAGATCGCGTCCCCCGCTCATGACGGAGCCCTCGACAAAGCCGCCCTCCGGAAGGATCCCGATGATCGCGCGGCCGAGCGTTGACTTCCCGCACCCCGATTCGCCCACCAACCCGACCGCTTCCCCAGCACGGATCTGGAGGTCGACGTCGTCGACGGCACGGACGACGCCACGATGAGTGCGGTACCCGGCCGACACGCCGCGCGCATCGAGCGTGAGCTCCAACCCGACGGTCACTGCTCTACCACCTGCGTCTCCCCCGAGGCTGCGCCACCCTGCGCAACGGTGCCGATGGCAGGCGTGCCGGGGCCGATGCCTGCTCGGCGGAGCAGCGGGTTCACGATGTCGTTCAAACCCTCGCCGACGAGCGTCATCCCCGTCGTCAGCGTGACGATCGCGAGTCCCGGGAACAGCGCCGTCCACCACACGCCCGACGCCAGGTCGTGGATGGCCCGCGAAAGGTCTTGCCCCCATTCGGGCGTCGGCGGGTTCACTCCGTATCCGAGGAAGCCGAGCGCAGCGAGTGTGATGATCGCGTCTGCGGCATTCAGCGAGAAGATGACGGGGATGGACTGCACGACGTTGAAGAATATGTAGCGCCAAACGATCGTGCGTGGCTTCGCTCCGAGTGCGCGCGCGGCGTCGACGAAGACTTCCTCGCGAACGCTGATCACGTGATTGCGGATCACCCTGAAGTATTGGGGGATGTAAACGACTGAGATGGCTATAGAGGCGTTGGTGACGCCGCGCCCGAGGAATGCGGCCACCACGATCGCCAGCAGCAGCCCGGGGAACGTGTACAGCGAATCCATGATCATGACGAGCACGCGGTCGACCCAACCACCTCGATACCCGGCGTAAAGGCCAAGGGGAAGGCCGATGGCCACCGAGAAGGCAACCGACAACGCCACAACCTCGAGGGCCAAACGCGCGCCGTACATCACGCGCGCGAGAACATCGAAGTTGATGCTCGTTGTGCCGAACGGATGCTTAGCCGATGGTGGTGCGAGCTTCGGGATGCCTTGGTAAGCGGTGCCGGAGTAGTGCCAGATCAACGGCGCGAAGATCGCGATGAAGACGAATGCGCCGGTGATGACCACCCCGACCCAGAAGACCGTTCGCGCGAACCGGCCGGCCTCTTGCCAGGGCCTGAGCCAGCGCGTCGGCAGCAGGCGCAGCCGTCGCCGGCGAGCTCTAGTATCGGATGCGAGGGTCGACATAAGCATTCAGGATGTCGATGAGCAGGCTGACGAGAACGACGAAGAGTGCGAAGAACGTGATGACTCCTTGGACACCAGGATAATCGCGCGAG
>DATGHY010000134.1:0-2487 GCA_035307625.1 Actinomycetota bacterium | reverse complement strand
CGTATGACGCCGTTGAGCGCGCCGAACAAGCAGCGTTGGCGGGAGACATGGAGACCGCCGCGCGCGAGTATGAGGTTGCCGAAGCGAACATCGGCGACAACGTTGAAGCGAGCTTTTGGGCCGCAACGTCCCTCGCGGCGGCGGGCAATGAGGAGGAAGCTCGCGCGATGCTACAGAAGTCACTCTCGCGTCACGACGGCTGGGCGGAGCTGCTTCGTCGCCTCCCGGCTGCCGGCCTGTTCCCCGACGATCCGGCATTGATCGAGCGGCTGCTCGCACGCGACTGAAGTATCCTCGGCGCGATGGAGATCCAGGTGCGGCGGCTCGACGAAACTGTTCCGCTGCCGGCGCGCGCGCACCCGGGCGACGCCGGCCTCGATCTGCACTCGGTGGAAGACGTCGTCTTGAAACCGGGGGAGCGCGCGTCCATCGCCACGGGCATCGCGGTTGCGATCCCGGACGGATACGCGGGGTTCGTCGTGCCGAGGTCGGGGCTGGCTGCTCGACATGGGATCGGCGTCGTAAATGCGCCGGGCCTCATCGATTCCGGCTATCGGGGCGAGATCCGGGTATTGCTGATCAATCTCGACCCGAATGAGCCGTTCGAGCTCGCGAAGGGGGAGCGGATAGCGCAACTGGTGGTCCAGCGCGTGGAAGAGGCCACGCTCCGCGAGGTACGCGACCTGCCCGAAAGCGCGCGCGGCGAGGGTGGTTTCGGCTCCACGGGCAGGTGAGATCGAGGTTGTTGAAGGCGTTTGCGGCGCACGAGTAAACTCGCTGCTTACGCGGACGTGGCTCAGTGGTAGAGCACGACCTTGCCAAGGTCGGGGTCGCGGGTTCGAATCCCGTCGTCCGCTCGAGAGCGCCGGCACCGGATCCCGGTCCGGCTTTCTTGTTGCAATGTCTGTTTTGCTGCATTGGCGGTGTGGCCGAGTGGTTAGGCAAGGGACTGCAAATCCCTCCACCCCGGTTCAATTCCGGGCGCCGCCTCGATTCGTCTGATTCGTCGCTTTCGGTTTGTGCGAAGCAACATGATTTTTCAGGGCTTGAGTACCCGCGGGTAAGTTGCCTTTAATGCGCACAGACGCCACAAGCGTTTAGGGGGTACCGTCCATCTCACGAAGGGATGGTGCGTTTTGGGGGAGCTCAGCGATGAGTAGCGTACCCATGCGCGCGCAACGCATCTTCCACATCCTGGTTGTTGATGACGATCCCGCCATGCGCTTGATGGTGCGCGCGATGCTCGAGCGCGACCGGCGATTGCATGTTGTAGCCGAGGCATACAACGGCCGCGACGCGGTCAGTCTCGTCGAGCGCACCTGTCCCGATGCGGTCGTCCTCGGCATGCAGATGCCGCTCGTCGACGGCATCACAGCGACAAGCTTGATCAAGCGCGTTTGCCCGAACACGGCGGTGATCATCTTCTCCGCGGTGACGACGACCACGCTCGTACAGAAGGCGTTCGAAGCAGGCGCGGATCTCTACCTGTCGAAGACGACCCGGCCAGCAGACCTGGCCGAAGCGATCAACAAGCTGTGCGTGCAGGCTGCTCGACTGTCTGAAATCGCTTAACCGGCGTAGTGCGCCGTCTTCAGGTGAAGACGGAAGCCCGCTTTCGACAATAGAGCCAGGATGCGTTGCAACGTCGGGCCGTCGTCGGTGACGGGCGGGTTATCCGTCAGGCCGAAATCGCGCACGATGCCGATCGCTTGACCGGTGCGCGCGTCGATGAACGGCGCGCCGCTGTCTCCCTCGGAAGCGGATGTGTCGGCCATGTAGTGGACGGTGTTCATCTTGACGAGCACACCGGTGCGGGCCCGGGTGAGCGCGATATCGCCGAGGACGAAGCTGAAGCCGCTGAACTTCATCTGATCGTTCGGCTTCGCAGTTGCGGGCGTAGCGACGCCGGTCGGCCCGCCCCAGTCGCGGACGGAGGGGTTCACGTCCTTGTAGCGCGCGCGGTCGATCTTGACGAGCGCCATGTCGTCGGTGCCCGACTGCAGCCGGAACACGACGGTGCCGAACGCGCGGCCGTTCTCATCGTAGGTGCGCGCGCCGTTCTTCGTGACGCAGTGGCCCGCCGTCACCATGTAGAGGACGTTGCGCCGGTCGGCGAGGATGAAGCCCATCGTGCAGCGGTGGAACGAATAGGGGAGCGTGCTATCTGGGAACTGTGTCGGGTCGGTGAGCGGCGCGCCGGGTTGGATGTGGGCGATCGGTGGCGCGGCGGGCGCGCTCGCGGGCGCGCCGATGACCAGCGTCAGCAGCGCCGACGCCAGACCGAGACTCGCTCGAGGCTTCATGACTCTCTTGCTACGAGGAGCGTATGACTGGTTCCTGCCGGATGGGGCCGCGCGCGCGAGGACGGGTGCCGAACGTTCCGCTATATTCGCTTCTTGCATCCCTTCGGGGCGCGTAGCTCAGCCTGGTTAGAGTGCCTGCTCGACACGCAGGAGGTCACAGGTTCAAGTCCTGTCGCGCCCACCG
>DATGHY010000133.1:0-8332 GCA_035307625.1 Actinomycetota bacterium | reverse complement strand
CCGTTGCGGCTCGCTTGCGCGCGGCAGGCTTCGTTTTCGTCGGACGCACGAACACACCCGAGCTCGGGCTGATCCCGACGACGGAGCCGATCGCCTACGGCCCGACGCGGAACCCGTGGGATACGTCGCGCATCCCCGGCGGTTCGAGCGGCGGATCGGCTGCTGCGGTCGCCGCGCGCATGGTGCCGGTCGCGAACGGATCCGACGGCGGCGGTTCGATCCGGATCCCCGCGAGCGCGTGCGGGCTCGTCGGCCTCAAGCCCTCGCGCGGCCGCGTGCCGTCGGGACCGGACCTCGGCGAGGCGATGGGCGGCTTGTCCGTCGAGCACGTGCTGACGCGAAGCGTCCGCGACACCGCTGCGATCCTCGACGTGTTGCACGGCGTCGCTGCCGGCGACCCGTACACGGCGCCCGGGCCCCTTCGGCCGTACGAGGACGAAGTGGGCACGGATCCAGTCGCGCTACGGATCGGCGTGATGCGGCGCGCGCCGTCGGATGTCGCGCCGTTGCATGAGGACGTGCTTCGCGCGGTCGACGAAACGGCGAAGCTTCTCGCACAGATCGGCCATGAGGTCGACGAGTCGCATCCACCGGCTTTGGACGAGCCCGAGCACATCCTTCACTTCGGCGTGATCACCGGGTGCGACGCTACCGCCACCCTCGAGGCCTGGAGCGCGCGAACCGGGAAACCCATCACGCAAGACGACGTCGAGATCAACACGTGGGCGATCGCCGAGCTGGGACGGATGTGCACCGGGCAGCAGCTGCACGCTTCGCGCGAATGGCTGTTCGCGTACGCGCGGCGCATGGCGGAGTGGTGGCTCGGCGGCTACGACCTCCTGCTCACGCCGACCCTCACCGCACCGCCGCCACCGATCGGAACGTTCGTCGCCACGCCGGAGAACCCGCTCGGCGCGGGCGCAGCCGCTTCCTTCCTCGTTCCCTTCACGCCGCCCTTCAACGCGACCGGTCAGCCCGCCGTGTCGCTGCCCGTCGCATGGAACACGGACGGCCTGCCGATCGGTGTGCAGCTGGTCGCCGCGTACGGACACGAAGAGGTGTTGATCCGCGTGGCCTCGCAGCTCGAGCAGGCGTGTGGCTGGGCCGCGCGTAGACCGCCCGTCTGCGCATGACCGAGGAGCTCGACCGCCTCGCGAAGATCATGCTGCGCTTCGCGGACGACGAGCTTCAGGGATCGTCCCCGTTGTACGAGCGGCTTGCGCGCGCGGCCGCGGAAGACCCTGCGCTGCTCGAGCCCTTGCTTGCTGCACCCAAGTCCCAACGCCGCGCGACGCTCTACTTCGCCGCGATCCACGATCTCGTGCTGCGCGGCGAGGGAGGCGATCTTGCGCGATTCTTCCCCGACGTCTCCCACGAGCCGTCTCGCGAGGATCCGGTTCCGGCCCTGCGGCGCTTCCTAGAAGAACAGCGAGAAGAGCTGCGGCAGCTCTACGAGACGCGCAACACCCAGACGAACGAGGTCGGCCGCTGCGCGTTCTTGCTGCCGATGTTCGGTCTCGTCGCGGCGCGCGCACGAGGGCCGCTCGCGATGATCGAAGCAGGTGCGAGCGCCGGCTTGAACCTGCTGTTCGATCGCTACGGCTACGACTACGGGAGCGCCGGCCGGGTCGGAGAGTCCTCCGTGGTCTTGCGGCCCGAGATCAAGGGCGATGTCGCCCCGCCGGTGCCCGGCCGGATGCCGCCAGTCGCGTCCCGGGTCGGCGTCGACATCCAGCCCGTCGACATCCGCAACGACGAGGCGATCGCGTGGCTCCGCGCGTGCATCTGGCCCGAGCACGGCGAGCGCGTCGACCTCTTCGCGCGCGCGGTTGAGATCGCGCGCACAGACCCGCCCGAGATCGTGCGAGGCGAGATCTTCGAGGCGCTACCAGGATTGATCGCCGCCGTCCCGCGTGGCGTGCCGGTGTGCGTCTTCCACACCGCCACGCTCGCCTACATGACCCCCGAAGAACGAGCCCGTTTCGCCGAGCTGATGGCCGAGGCCGGGCGCGCGCGCGAGGTCTGGTGGGTCTCCGGGGAAGGCCCTCGCATCCAGGCCGGGCTCTTCCCGGAGGCCGGAATCACCGGCCCCCACGACGGCTACGCGCTGGTAGTGGCCCATGCAGGCCACGAGGCCACCTGGGTCGGCGAGGCCGCCTACCACGGCCGCTGGCTCCGCTGGCGCCCATAACAACGCGGCGACTCCCGCTTGACAGACGCATACCGGAAAGTGTTAAGTAGCACTTCACACTGACGCCCGTGTCACATCGCTGTGGACCTGAGGAGGCCGCAATGCGCGTGATGCAGATCGATGACTTCCTCGAGCTGACGGAAAGCTCCGGCTCGGACGCCCGCGCCTACGACTGGGCGCGCCTGATCAAAGAGGGCCGAGCAGCCCGCAAGGCCGCCGACGGAGGCGCATGGCGCATCGGGGACCTCGCCGCGCTGGTCGAGCACCGCTATGCCTCCGGGGCTCTCAAGCGCTTCGCAGAGGAGATCGGCGAGTCGCTGGGATCGGTCCGCCGCTTCCGCTGGGTCGCCGGCGCATACGACGAATCGGCCCGCGAACGCTTCTCGCTCTCGTTCTCGCACTTCCAAGCCGTTGCCTCGTTCGACGACCGCACGACCTGGCTCGAGCGCGCGCAGCGCGGCGGATGGAGCGTTGATCGCCTCACCACGACGGCGCGCGGCGCTACCGCTTCCCCACCGCCGCCGCACGTCGCGTACAAGGCATCCGTCGAAGCCGTCGCCAAGAAGGTCTCCTCCCTCAATGAGGCCGACGACAGGCTGCTCGCAAAAGCGGTCCGCGCCGGGCTGGCCGACGCCGTCGACGAATTGGCCGAACAGGTCGAGCGGCTGCGCGCGCGGCTACGCAAAGCGCAGCGGCGTTCGATGAGCATCGCGCGCTAGCCTCACCGGATGCTTTCAGGCCTTCGGGTCGTCGAGCTGTCCGACCCGAGCGGATGGCTCGCGGGCCGCATGCTCGCGGACCTCGGCGCAGACGTCACGTTGATCGCCGACGAGCAGCTGCGCGAAACGCACCCGTATGAGTGGGCCGCCTTCAACGCGGGCAAGCATCTGGCCGCGTACGACGATTCTTTGCCGGCGTCGGCCGACGTCGTTATCGAGACCGGTGTAACGCAACGCTACGAGAACCTCGGGAACGATCGTGTCGTCTGGTGCGCGCTCACACCGTTCGGGCGAACGGGCCCGAAGGCGGACCTCCGCGCGTCGGACCTCAGCGTCCAAGCACAGTCGGGCGTGATGTACATGACCGGCGATCCGGATCGCGCGCCGGTGGCATGCAGCGCTCCCACTTCTTCTCACCACGGTTGCGCGGACGCGGTCGCGGGGATCATGGCGGCACTTCTGCAGCGCGAGAAGACGGGGCGAGGGCAGCTCGTCGACGTGTCGATGCAAGAGGCGCACCTGATGGCAACGATGAGCCGCGTCGGGCAGTGGTCGATCGTCGGCGGCCGCGGGAAGCGCGCGGGTGGCCTCATGCGCGTCGGTGACACCGTGCAGCGCGAGATCTGGCCGTGCAAGGACGGGTTCGTGTCGTTCGGCTTGCGCGGCGGACCGGCGCGCATCCCCGGGCTGAAGCGGATGGTCGCGTGGATGGACGAAGACGGTCTCGCAACACCGCCTTTGTTGGAGCGAGATTGGGATACGTACAACCACAACCTCCTCTCGCAGCAGGAGGTCCAGGAGATCAGTGAGCCGATCGCGGCGTTCTTCATGACGAAGACGATGACCGAGCTGTACGACGCGGCGCTGACGCGCGGCCTGATGCTCGCGCCGGCGAACACCGCGCGGGAGATCCTGGCGAGCCGGCAGTACGCATCGCGCGCGCTCTTCACCGAGATCGAGGACGCTTCGTTGGGCCGCATCCCTCTCGTCCGGTCCTTCGTGGTGTCGGATGCCGTGCCGGGCGTCCGAAAGGTGGCGCCGTGAGCGGCGCGCTGGAAGGCGTCAACGTCCTGGAGTTCGGCGCCGGAGCGGCGGGGCCGCTTGCGACGAGGTACCTGGCCGACCACGGCGCGACGGTCGTGCGTGTCGAGTCACGCGTGCGTCCCGATTTCCTTCGCCTGTACGGCATCACGAAGACGCAGAAGTCGTTGGACGCGTCCCCGATGTTCGCAGCGTTCAACTGCAACAAGCTCGCGATCACCCTGAACATGAAGCACCCCGATGCGCGCGCGATCGCGTTGCGGCTGGTGCAGTGGGCCGACGTCGTGGCGGAGAACTTCGCGCCCGGCGCGATGGGGCGCTGGGGTCTCGGCTACGAAGAGCTCGCGAAAGAGAAGCCCGATCTCGTGATGGTGTCGACGTGCTTGCACGGGCAGACGGGACCGGAACGCGACTACCCGGGGTTCGGCGGGCAGGGCGCTGCCATCTCCGGCTTCAACCACCTCACCGGCTGGCCCGACCGCGAGCCGCTCGGCCCGTACGGAACGATCACCGACTCGCTGTCGCCGCGCTTCGCAGCGGGCGCTGTGATGGCCGCGCTGTGGCGGCGCGCGCGCACCGGCGAAGGAACGTACCTCGACCTCTCGCAGGTCGAGTGCGCGATCTACTGCCTCGGCGACGTCTTAGTCGAGCAGGCCGTCACCCACGTTGCGCCGGGCCGCACCGGCAACGCATCGAGACGCGCAGCGCCGCACGGCGTGTTCCGTTGTGCCGGCGAAGACCGATGGATCGCGATCGCGGTGTGGTCCGACGACGAATGGTCGGCGCTTGCGACCACACTCTCGTTGTCGCCCGAACGAAGCTGGGGCCACCTCGACGGCCGGTTGGCTCAGCGAGATCGGGTCGAGGCAGCAGTCGAGGCGGCGACCTCATCGCGCGATCGCGATGAGCTGGCGGAGCAGTTGCGCTCTGTTGGTCTCGAAGCGACCGCCGTTCTCGATCTCGCCGACCTCAACCAGGATCCGCAGCTGCTGCATCGGGGTCATTTCGTGCCGATGGCCCATCCGATCATCGACGGCCAGAACTACGAGGCGCTCGGGTTCCGACTCGCAGACTCTCCTCCAGCGTTCACGCGGCCCGGGCCGACACTGGGACGCGACAACGAAGAGGTCTACAAAGGGCTGCTCGCCATGACCGATGAGGAGTTCAAGAACCTCGAAGCATCGGGCGCATTCGAATAGATCTCTATGCGACCCGCTTCAGGGTCTCGGGCATCTTCAGCATCATCAGAAAGCAGACGAAGCACGGCAGCACGGCGATAGGAAAGGCTGCTTTGAAGCCGAACGCGTTCGTCATCAATCCAACCGCGAGCGGACCGATCGTCATCCCGAGGTCTCCCGCGAAGCGGAAGACGCCCACCGCGGTTCCCGATGATCCCTCCGCTGCAACGTCTCCGAGCATCGCCGTCGGGATAACCGCGCTCGATCCCGTCGCCGTCCCAACCGCCCCCATCACGAGGAAGAAGAGCGCCCGATCAGAGCTGAACCCGATGAGAGAGATGATCACGACCAGCCATGCGAACGTTGAGATGGCGACCGGCTTACGCCCGAGACGATCGGCCAACGCCCCAGCCGGATACATCACCGCCATCTCGGTCACAAGCGCCACCGCCAGAACGGCGCCGATCGTCGCGGGCGACATGCCCAGCCGGTAACGCGCGAACAACGGCATCATCGTGTCGTAGACGGCAACGATCATCCAGAGGTAGGCGAAGTTGAGGATCGCGACGCGAAGGATCGCCGGGTTCTTGAGAACGCCGACGAAACGCTCGCGACTCGTTGCTTCGATCGCTTCGGGTGGTGCGGCTCGCGGCGGGTCCGGCACGAACCGCCGAAAGACGACCGCCGATACGACGAGCACGCCTGCGTAGAAATACAAGGGCGCGCGCAACCCGAACTGTCCCGCGATCACTCCGCCGAGCGGACCTCCCGCGATGATCCCGACGTTGAAGGCGCCGTAGAAGAGCCCCGATGCGCGCGCCATGCGCTCGGCCGGAACGATCTTCAGCAAGTAGCTGTACAGAGCAGCGAACAGCAGCGCGGAGCCGGCACCACCGGCTGCTCGAAAGATGACTGCTAAGGGATAGTTCGGCGCGACCGCGGTCAACGCAGAGGACCCGGCGACGAACAAGAGCGCTGCGATCGACGAGCGTTGCTCGCCCCAGCGGTCGACCACGGGACCGGCGAACAGATCGAACGCGAGACGCGTGAACGCGAACGCCGAGATCAGTAGTCCGGCCGCTCCATAGCTAACGCCGAACGAGCGCGCGAACAACGGCAGGATCGGCGCGACGATCCCGAAGCCCAGCATGATCACAAAGACCACGAGCATGATCACGCGTAGCGCGGGATCACGGATGATCACGCGCAATGATGCAGGTGGTGGGATCGCCCCTTCGTGCACGGTGCGGTGAGACTACCGCTCGGAATCGAGGAGCTCGATGAACCTTTCGGCAGCCATCATCGTCGGGAAGTTCGTGTTGCACCGCGGCGGATCCGGGAAGATGCTCGCGTCGCAGACGCGCAGCGCGTCGATACCGTGCACGCGCAGGTGCGGGTCGAGAACCGGACCCATCGGGACGGAACCGGCTTCGTGATGGTCGGTGAGCGCGCCGGCGCGCGCAACCCGCTCCATCTCGGTGCGGTCGACGCCGGACGGCCGCCACAGCAACTGATCGAGCACCCCTTTCATGGCGGGTTGGTCGTACACCTCTTCGATGAGCAGCATCATGCGAACGAAGGCATCGAGGTCGTAGGGCTCGTCCAGGTAGTTGAGGACGACGCGGGGGGCGGCTTCGGGGTCACGGCTTCGAAGGCGAACAGTCCCGCGCGACCGAGGCTTCATCACCATCCCGGCGACGACGAAGCCGTTCGGCGGAACCGGTGAGCGCGTTCCCTCACCGGTGAACGATCCGAAGATGTGGAGGTCTTCTTCTCCGCGCTTGCCGTCGAACGACGTGCGGGCCATGACGCGGGCGATCAGGCGCTGGTCGATCTCGTCGGCATCACGCGCGGTGGCGAGCAGCCCGAGCGCAGGGTGGTCGTGAAGGTTGTCGCCGACCGGCAGGTCTTGAACGAGATCGATGGAGAGATCTCGCAGATGTTCTGCCGGACCGATGCCGGAGCGCATCAGGATGCCCGGTGACGCGAGCGCGCCGGCCGCGAGGATGACGAGATCCGCCTCGAGCGTCTCCCCCGTTGTCAGCGAGACGCCGCGCGCGCGGTTGCCGTCGAAGAGCACCCGATCAACCAGCGTGTCCGGTCGCACCTCGAACGTTGGTAGTGCGCGCGCGATCGGCATGTACGTGATCAATGTCGACTGCCTGACGCCGTCTCGCGTATTGCTTGCCTGCGCGCCCGTTCCCGTCGCACCCGGCGCGTTCTGGTCGGGCTCGTCGCCGAACATCCCGAGCAGCGACTCGTACACCGCGCGCGTCACCGGCTTGCAGTTGTCGACGTCGATGCGCTCGACGTGGATAGGGCCGTCGCTGCCGTGGTACGGCTTTTCGCCGAACTCCTTGTCGGTCTCGAAGCGGCACAGCGCCGGCAGACACGCCTCCCACGACCACTCTGGGATCCCCCAGCCGTCCAGGTCGGCCGGCTGCGGACGGACGGCAGCCGCTGCGTTCGTGGCCGACGAGCCACCCACGCACTTGCCACGGGGCAGCTCGATATCGCGATCGCCTTCGCTGCGATAGCCCCAGTCGTACTCGTAGACAGGGACCTTCACGTCGCTGGTTAGTAGAGCGGGTGGGTCGGACGGGAAGTCCGGACCGGCCTCCAGCAGCAAGACGCGCGCACCACGCTGCGCGAGCCGCGTCGAGACGATCGCGCCCGCCGAACCCGCGCCGACGACGATCGCGTCGTAGCCGGGCATCTTTAGAGCATCGACATCATCCCGCCGACCATCTCGGTCACGGGACTGACGACCCCGGGCTGCGTGATGACGTTGACGACGGCCGGCTTACCGGAGTCGATCGCGCGCCGGATCGCCGGACCGACGTCCTTCGAGTCCTCGACCCGCTCACCGTATCCGCCGAACGCCTCCGCGATCTTCTCGTACGAAGCAACCGTCAGCTCGGTCGCGCCGGTCTGCTTGGCGAATTGCTTGCCTTGCTCGTGCCGGATGTTGCCCCAGGCGCCGTTCGTCGCGACGACCGCGGTGAACGGCAATCCGTAGCGCGACGCCGTTTCCAGCTCCATCGCACCGAAGCCGAACGAACCGTCGCCGATGCACAGCACAACGTCCCGGTCGGGCGCAGCGGCCTTCGCGCCCAGCGCGTACGGCACCCCGACACCGATCGTGCCGAGCGCGTCGTGCGTCGCGAGCAACGAACCGGGACGGTAGGCGGGGAAACGTGTGA
>DATGHY010000132.1:0-17079 GCA_035307625.1 Actinomycetota bacterium | reverse complement strand
ACGTCGTACCCCTTCGCGTCCACGCCGGTCACGAAGGTCGTTTCGGACAGGTTCATCTCGCGCGCGATCTTCTGCATCTGCGAAGGGTCGACAGAGCCCGGATCCGGGAACACTGCGAGGCCGTTGCCTTCGAGCGGTGCGCGCGCGAACACGTCGACCACCACGTAGCGCGTAAACATGAGCCGACTCTACCCACATGCTCCCTTCGTCGTCGTCGGGAAAACACTGTGGGGGTACGCTGGCGATCGTGCAGGACGCCGCAACAGTCGGAGAGAAGGGGCGCAACGTGCTCCTCGTCGCGGCCATGGAGGCTGCGGTGATCGGCGCGGTCTACTTCGTGGCGGCGAAGCTAAGCCTCCACGCTGCGCTCGTCGGAACAAGCGTGACGCCGGTGTGGCCACCCTCGGGGATCGCGCTCGTCGGGCTGCTCGTCTTCGGACGCCGTGTATCGCCGGGGATCTACCTGGGTGCGTTCTTGGTCAATGCGACCCTGAGCCCGCCTGTCTGGACGGCGCCGCTGATCGCGCTCGGGAACACGCTGGCGCCGCTCGCGGCGTACGAGGCTTTGCGCGCGGCGCATTTCGATCTACGCCTCGAGCGCCTGCGCGACGCCATCTCGCTCGTTTTCCTGGGGGCGCTCGGTGCGATGGCGATCAGCGCCAGCATCGGTACGACGACACTTTGGATGGCCGAGACGCTCAAAGGTCACTCTTATGCCGCCACGTGGTCGGTGTGGTGGACGGGCGACGTGATGGGCGTGCTCGTGTTCACGCCGTTCCTGCTGTTGTTGTTGCGCGCGCGGCCACAACCGTTGCGTGCTGCGAGACTCGTCGAAGTACTCCTTTTGTTCGGCGGGAGCGGTGTCGTCGCCGTCGCTGTGTTCCGGAGCCATCTCGAGCTGCTGTTCTTGGTGTTCCCATTCCTGATCTGGGCCGCGTGGCGTTTCCAGCAAGCCGGTGCGGCCCCCGTGACGCTGATCGTCACGGTCGTCGCCGTCTGGGCCGCCGTCAACGGCGAGGGGATCTTCGCGCACAGGACGATCTTCGACCGCATGGTCGTCCTGCAGACGTTCAACGGATGCATCGCGCTGACCGCGTTCTTCCTCGGCGCGACGACTGCCGAGCGCAACCGAGCGCAGTCGGACGAGATCGCCCATCGTGCGCGTGAAGCCGAGCTGAACCGCAAGCGCGCGCTGGAGCTCAACGACGAGGTCGTCCAGGGCTTATCGGTTGCGAAATACGCGTTGGAGAGCGGCGAGACACGGACCGGCAAACGCGCGATCGATCACACGCTCGAGGCTGCTCGTCAGATCGTGCGCGACCTGCTGGGTGCCTCGGGAGACGGCAAGCCGATCGGGCCGGGAGACCTCGTCCGCGAGCACGCTGCCTTGTTGGGCAAAGATGCTCGCGGACGAAGCCCGTACGACTAGATCCCCAACGCAGAAGTGATCGGCGGAGCGGGCCACGCACCCTTGCCGCGCGCAACCGCACACCCACCGGTGCCGCCGTTCGCCTCGTTGCTCCAGAGCGGTTGGACTGCGAAGTAGTAGGCCCCGATCTTGATGTTCTGCAAGTGGAAGTACGCGCACTTATCGCCGTTCTCGCTCGTCTGGTAGTCGTTCCAACCGTCCTGGAACGGGAACGAGTCCGGGTCGGTCTCCGCCTCGGCGAACTCGTGGCCGGCGACGATCGAGTACGGGTCGAAGAAGCCGTGGCCGAACGCATCGGGCTTCTTGTTCACGCCGTACTGCGCGCAGCCCGCACCTTGCTCCATCACGTACGGGATGAACGCGTACCGGATGCCGTGACCGCCGGGGTTCGTGACTTCGCTGTGGTACGCGCAGTAGACGCTGCCGTACGCGGTCGCCGTGTGGTTCGGCGGCGTCATGACGAAGTACGTCGCGTCGGGATGCGTCCCACCGAAGTGCGCAGCAGCCTTCACGGCTTCGGCTGCGATCGGGTCCTGGGTGATGTTCTCGGCGAGGCCGCTCGTCACGATCGTGCTGGGTGCGGCCGATCCGTCGATCCAGACGCCCTTCAGCAGGCTTCGCGGGTTAGTGATGAAGCGCGCGCCCGCAACGCCTTCGCACGACGTGCTCCCGATCGGCGCACCGTCGCAGAACTGCGTCTGGGTGCCGTTCCACTTGCTTCCACCGACGTTCCCGAAGAACTTGGTGATGTAGTTGATAGCTTGCGCGCTCGTGTAGCTGTGCTTGCCGGGAACCGCGGTGCCGAACGGAAGACCGAGGGTTTGCGCCGCCGTCCCGTCGTCGGTGCGGAAGCCCTTCTTCCACTCCGTTCCCCAGAAGATCAGGTACACGGATGGGACATGCTCGATCACTCCGCCGTGAAAGAGGAGGTCGTTGTAGTCGGACGGGTTCGGGACGGCGACCGGCGCAGCCGCGCGCACGGCAGCCGGCGCGCCCGCCCGGGTCCAGAAGAAAGACTTGATGCCGCTGACGGCGACCGGCTTGGCTGAGGCGAGGCCGCTCGCAGCGACCGCGGCCAAACCGACGGCAAGCAGAAGGGCGGTTCGACGAACTGATCTCATGTGATGGACTCCTCTACGTTGATCGTTATGAGACCGATTCGACGCAGCAGTTCGAAGTCCTGTACTCGGCGCGCGCGCGTTGCCGTCCAGTTATGCCGGTTTGCAGGGGAAAATGCCGGCGTTCCGACCAGGCTTAACGCTCGCCGAACACTCGCGGTGCGCGGTTCACGCTCCCCTTCCTCGCCGCACGGGAAAGACACTGGCCAATAAGGTGTAGCGATGGCTGCTCGTGGGAAGGAATCGCTGCCGCGCGAGCGGCACCCCGAGTGGATCCCGCCGATGCTGGCGACACTCACGGAGAACCGCCTCTCGGACCGACATTGGATCTTCGAGCGCAAGCTGGACGGCATCCGTCTGCTCGCGTTCCGCGACGGCGAACGGCTGCGGCTCCTTACGCGCAACAAGCTCGATCGCAAAACGTCGTTCCCGCATGTCGCGGAAGCCTTGCTCGCGCAGCCCTCGCGCGACTTCGTCGTCGACGGCGAGGTCGTTGCGATGAAAGGCGGCAAGGACAGCTTCTCGCTCCTTCAGCACGGAACGGGCAGCATCGTCTACTACGTCTTCGACATCGTGCACCTCGACGGTCGCAACCTGAGAGGACTGCCGGTATTGGAGCGCAAGCGCGTGCTGCAAGACGCGTTCGATTTCTCACCGCGCTCGCTTCGCATGACCACCCACCGGACGACGTTCGGCGAGCGGTACCTCGACGAGGCGTGCTCGAAGGGATGGGAAGGCCTCATCGCCAAAGAGATCTCGTCGACCTACGAGACGAAGCGGTCCCGCGCGTGGCTGAAGCTGAAGTGCGTTAACGAGCAGGAGCTCGTCATCGGTGGATTCACGGATCCGCGCGGTACCCGCACCGGCTTCGGCGCGCTGCTCGTCGGCTACTACGACGACGGTGTCCTGCGCTACGCCGGCGCAGTCGGAACCGGCTTCGATCGCAAGCTGTTGACGACGTTGCACGCGAAGCTCGTGAAGCTCGAGCAGCCTTCGCCTCCGTTCGCCGCCGACGAAGAGCTGCCGAAGAAGGGCGCGCATTGGGTGAAGCCCAAGCTTGTTGCGCAGGCTGGTTTCGCGGAGTGGACGCCGACCGGCAAGCTACGCCACCCACGGTTCCTCGGATTGCGCACGGATAAGTCGCCGTCGGACGTCGTACGGGAGCGGCCGGCGTGAAGGTCACGATCTCGAACCCGGACAAGGTCCTGTTCCCCGAAGACGGGATCACGAAAGCCGATCTCGCCGCCTACTACGAAGCCGTCGCGCCGGCCATGCTCCCCCACGTGAAGAACCGGCCGCTCATGTTGCAGCGTTACCCGAACGGCATCGAGGAGGAGGGGTGGGTCCAGCAAGAGATCGGCAAGCACTTCCCGGATTGGATCGCGCGCGTGAAGGCGCCCAAGGCCAAGGGGGAGGTGACGCACCCGATGGCGAATGACGCACCCTCGCTGCTGTACCTGGCGAACCAAGCGGCGATCACGATCCACGAATGGCTGAGCCGCGCGGACAAGCTCTTCTATCCCGATCTGTTCATCGTCGACCTCGACCCGAGCCCGGGGAATACCTTCGCCGACGTGAAGAAGATCGCGCGCGCGGTTCGCGCGCTCCTTGAAGAGGCAAGCCTCCCGTCGTTCCTGAAGACGAGCGGCAGCAAGGGACTCCACATCGCGGTTCCGCTGAAGCGTACCGATACGTTCGAAGAAGTCGGCGAGTTCGGTGGAGCCTTCGCGGAGGTATTGAACGCTCGCGAGCCGGCGCTGACCACGCTCGAGTTCTATAAAGCCAAGCGCGGCGATCGCATCTTCATCGACGTGCACCGGAACCAGTACGCGCAGCACGTCGTGGCGCCGTATGCGGTGCGCGCGATCACGGGCGCGCCCATATCGTGCCCGATCGAGTGGGACGAGCTCGCGTCTCCGAAGCTGGACGCGCGCACATACACGCTCAAGAATGCGCCCGCGAGAGTAGATCGCGACGGCGACCCCTGGAAGGACATCAAGAAGAGCGCGGTGACGCTGGCGCGCGCGCGGAAGGCTATCGAGAAGTTGCGCTAGCGCGCGCCCTGCGGATCTGGTCCGCGTGATCGTGTCCGTGCGCGGCGTAGATCTGGAGCCACGTCTCGACGCTGTACGCCCCGCTCTCGGTGTGCGTTCCCGACCGCGCCCAATCGCCGTCCGATAGCGTTGCCAGAAGGCTCGCCGTGCTCTCGCGCGCGCCTTTGAATGCAACAAGCGATCCTTCGAACGGCCGGTCGTAGTGCAAGCGGCGCGCGAACTCCGGTTCGTTGTATCCCTGGATCGTCGGGTTGTCTTCGGCGAGCAGCTTCCGCAGCCGGATCGCGGAGGTCATCTCGGAATCGGCGAGGTGGTGGACGATCTCGCGCGCGCTCCACTCATCGGGACCTGGGCGTGCGTCAAGCTCAGCTCCCGTCATGCCGGCCAACGCAGACTCCACTTCCGCGTACCCAACCCCGTACCGCTCGATCAGCTGCGCCCGCTCGACGCCGTCCATCAAGGATTCCCCCTTCGTTCGTTCGAGCCTATTTGAGGGACCACCTCGGGCGCAGCCGGATTTATCGCCGCGCCGAACATTGGTCGTTTCGGCCTCATATCCCTTGATTCCAAGGGGGTCCGACGATATGACAAGGGCTGCCCCGGAACGGGAGGTTGTGGACCGAGTGACGAAGCGCTCCGCGCGACTGGCCGCAACAGCCTCCTCGATCACCGTTGCCTGCCTCTCCGTCGGCCAAACGGTCCTTTTCATTCTCGACCGTACTGCGCGGATACACGTCTACGGCATCCGCGGCTTTCAGATGTTCCTCGCACTCTCGCTCGTGATCATGGGCGCTCTCATCCTGCGACGCCGCCCCGAGAATCCGATCGGCTGGCTCTTCTGCGCTGGGGCCATCTTCGGCTCCCTCCAGGGGATCATCTCCGAATACGCCGTCTTCTCTATCGTGCGCCACCACGCGTCGTTGCCGTTGACGACGTTCGGGGCGTGGTTGCAGAACTGGATCTGGATCCTGTTCGTCGCGGCGGCGGGGATCATCTCGTTCCAGCTATTCCCGACCGGCAGCACGCTCTCTCCCCGGTGGCGCAAAGCGATGATCGGGAGCGGCGTTGGGGTCGCACTTTTCTGCATCGCCTTCTCTATCCAACCCGGGCAGGTGCAGCAGGTCACGGTCGGGTTCCAGAACCCGTATCAGGTCGGAAAGCCGCTTGCGAGCGCCTTGATGGCTATCGGTGGGATCCTCTTCATCGCCTCCATCGCCGTCGCGCTCGCGTCGGTGATCGTTCGCTTCCGGCGGTCACACGGTGACGAGCGGGAACAGCTCAAATGGCTCGCCTTTGCGGCCGGATTCCTCCTCGTCGCGTTCGTCGGAAACGGGGTCACCGCCAGCTTGAATCGCACCAGCTCACCGGCGAGAGGCGTTGCGATCTTCACCTTGTTCACACTCGCGATCATCATCGTTACGACCGGCCTCGCGATCATCAAGTATCGCCTCTACGACATCGACATCGTCATCAGCCGCGCCCTCGTGTTCTCGGCGATCGTCCTTTTCATCACTGCGGTTTACGTCGCCTTGGTGGCCGGCATCGGAGCCGCCCTCCGTGGCACGAGTCGATCTACGCTATGGCTGTCGATTCTCGCCACGGCGATCGTGGCTACCGCGTTGCAGCCGCTTCGCGAGCGCGCCAAACGGCTCGCGAACCGGATCGTGTACGGGCAGCGGGCGACGCCCTACGAGGCTTTGTCGGGGTTCGCTTCGCGGATCTCCGATGCGTATTCGATGGAAGAGGTGCTCCCGCGTCTCGCGCGACTGATGACGGAGGCGACGGCGGCAACGCAAGGTGTGGTGTGGCTTGCGGGAGGACCGGGGCTTCATGCCGCAGCGGTGTGGCCCGAAGGCGAGCTCCCCTCCTCGCGCTCGTTGGCCGATGGTGGCCATGGGATCGAGGCCTCGTTTCCCGTCCGTCATCAAGGAGAGCTGCTCGGCGAGCTGACCGTGGCAACGAGACCGGGAGAGCCGCTGAATCCGACCGACTCAAAGGTGCTCTCCGATCTCGCGGCTCAGGCAGGGCTCGTCTTACGCAACGTACGGCTCATCACCGACCTTCAAGCGTCGAGACAGCGTCTCGTCACCGCCCAGGATCAAGAAAGACGCAGGATCGAGCGGAACCTTCACGATGGTGCTCAGCAACAGCTCGTGGCACTGTCGGTCAAGCTGAAGCTCGCACGCACGCTTCTGGAGCGTGACGTGACGCAAGTGGACGGCATGCTTGAGCAGCTTCAGCTCGAAGCACGTGACGCCCTTGAGAACCTGCGCGCGCTGGCTCACGGGATCTATCCGCCGCTGCTCGCCGAGCGGGGGCTCGCGCAAGCCCTCGCCGCACAGGCGGAGAAAGCGGCCGTGCCGGTATCCGTCGACGCGAACGGGCTCGGACGGTACGCCCAGGAGGCAGAAGCCGCGATCTACTTCTGCGTGCTCGAGTGCATGCAGAACGCGGCGAAGTACAGCCGCGCGCACAACGTCCAGATCCGCCTCACGAGCGGCGATGGACGACTCGGTTTCGTCGTCGCCGACGATGGCAGCGGGTTCGATGTGGAAACGACGTCGCGCGGCGCCGGTCTTACGAACATGACGGACCGTCTCGAGGCTTTGGGCGGTGCGCTCGAGGTCCGGTCTTCTCCCGGCGAAGGAACTCAGATCGAGGGTTGGGTTTCGACCGCGACCCAAGACGGTTCGGCTGGGTCCGCGCCGGCCGCCTCATCGGCACCGTCGGCTCGCTAGGTCAGGCGTCGCGCGGGTCGATCTTGTTCGGGTTCAGCCCGAACCGTTTGATCGCCGCCGCCACTTCCTCGTGCTTCGCTTCGCCCGTCTGGGCCAGGCCTTGCAGCACCGCGACGACCACGTTCTCCGCATCGACCTCGAAGTGCGCGCGCAGCGCCGCGCGCGTGTCCGACCGCCCGAACCCGTCGGTCCCCAAGGGAATGAACGGCTGGGGCACCCATCGCGAGACCATATCGGGCACCGCTTTCATGAAGTCCGAGACGGCGACCACCGGCGCGCTCGACGAAGAGAGCGCTTCCGTCACGAAGGGCACCCGCGGCTCTTCGCCCGGGTTCAGCCTGTTCCATCGCTCCGCGGATAGCGCATCCTCGCGCAGGCACTTGTACGAGGTTGCGCTCCAGCAGTCGGCCGCAACGTCGTAGTCGGCGGCCAGGATGTCGCGCGCGCTCAGCGCTGCTTGCCACGTCACGCCGCTGAACAAGATCGTCGCGCGCCGCGACGGCCCTTCGGGCCCGGCCGCGTAGCGGTATAGCCCGCGCAGGATGTCCTCGTCCACGCCGTCCGGCTTCGGCGGCTGTACGTAATTCTCGTTGTACAGCGTCAGGTAATAGAAGATGTCCTCCGGGTTCGGCCCGTACATGCGCGCGATCCCGTCCCGAACGATCGTCGCGATCTCGTACGCGAACGCCGGGTCGTACGCCTTGACGTTCGGCACCGACGAGGCCAGCACGAGCGAGTGCCCGTCCTCGTGCTGCAGCCCTTCGCCATTGAGGGTCGTGCGGCCCGCGGTCCCCCCGAGCATGAACCCACGCCCGCGTGCATCGCCGAACTGCCATACAAGATCGCCGACCCGCTGGAACCCGAACATCGAATAGAAGATGAAGAACGGGATCGTCGGTTCGGCCCACGTCGCATAGCTGATGCCGGCCGCTTGCATCGACGCCATCGAACCGGCTTCGGTGATCCCCTCTTCGAGGATCTGCCCGCTCTTCGTCTCCTTGTACGTCAGGAGCATCCCCGAGTCGACCGGCTCGTACTTCTGACCCATAGACGCGTAGATCCCGAACTCGGTGAACAAAGGGTCCATACCGAACGTGCGCGCCTCGTCGGGGATGATCGGCACGATGCGCTTCCCGATCTGCTTGTCCCGCATCAAGCCCCGCAGCAAACCGGTGAACGCCATCGTCGTCGACGCCGCGCGCTTGCCCGACCCTTTGAACAGCTCGTCGAACGCCTCCGGCCCCGGAGCACCGATGTCCTTCTTGCGAACGGTGCGGCGAGGAACGAATCCGCCGAGCGCGTGACGCCGCTCGAGCAAGTACTTCATCTCCGGCGAGTCCTTCGACGGCCGGTAGTACGGCGGCATCTTCTCTTCGAGCGCCTCTTCGGGGATCTCCTCTTGCAGGTAGAGGCGCTCGCGCAGCTCGAGCAGCTGCTGCTTCGACATCTTCTTGATCTGGTGCGTCACGTTGCGCGCCTCGATGTCGGGTCCCAGCGTCCACCCCTTGATCGTCTTCGCGAGGATCACCGTCGGCGCGGCGTCGTGGTCGTACGCCGCGCGATACGCGGCGTACACCTTGCGGTAGTCGTGGCCGCCGCGCCCGAGCTTGCGGAGGTCGTCGTCCGAAAGGTGCTCGACCATCTTCTGCAGACGCGGATCGGGCCCGAAGAAGTGCTCGCGGATGTACGCGCCGGATTCGGTCGCGTACTTCTGGAACTCGCCGTCGACGGTCGTATCCATCTTGTTGACGAGCACCCCGTCGACGTCTTTCGCGAGCAGCTCGTCCCACTTGCGGTCCCATATGACCTTGATCACGTTCCAACCGGCGCCGCGGAAGATCGCTTCGAGCTCTTGGATGATCTTGCCGTTGCCGCGAACCGGACCGTCCAGCCGTTGCAGGTTGCAGTTCACGACCCAGATCAAGTTGTCGAGGTGCTCGCGCGCAGCCAGCGAGATCGACCCGAGCGTTTCCGGCTCGTCCGTTTCGCCGTCGCCGACGAAGCACCACACCTTCGCGTCTTCCGTTTCCGTGAGCCCGCGGTGATGCAGGTATCGGTTGAAGCGTGCTTGATAGATGCTCGCGAGCGGCCCGAGCCCCATCGACACCGTTGGGAACGACCAGAGGTCGGGCATCAGGCGCGGATGTGGATACGACGACAGGCCGTTGCCGCCCGTCTCGCGACGGAAGTTGTCCATCTGCTCTTCGGAGAACCGGCCTTCGAGGAAACCGCGCGCATAGATCCCCGGCGTCGCATGCCCTTGGTAGAAGACCATGTCGCCCGGATGGTCGTCGGTCGCGCGCCGGAAGAAGTGGTTGAAGCCGACCTCGTACAAGCTTGCGCTGGACGCGTAGGTCGCGAGGTGCCCGCCGATCCCTTCGGACATGATGTTCGCCCGCGTCACCATCACGGCGGCGTTCCAGCGGATGTACGCGCGGATGCGGCGCTCGCTGTATTCGTCTCCGGGGAACTCGGGCTCCTTGTCGGACGGGATCGAGTTGACGTAGTGCGTGGATACCTGGACGGGGAAGCCGACCTTCTCCAAGTTGGCCCGTTCGAGCAGCCGGTTCAGCAGGTAGCGCGCGCGCGTCTTGCCCCTCTGCTGGACGACCTGGTCGAAGGCCTCGATCCAGTCGGTCGTCTCCTGTGGGTCGATGTCGGGGACCTGCGACGCGAACCCGTCGAAGATGCCCATGCGCTGCCTCCCTTTAGCGTCCCAACCAGGCTACTCCCGGCACGGAGGCCCGACAGGGCCATGGCAGATACGGCCCTCCCCGGCTCGGGTGGTTGAAAAATGCCCGCGGGGGTATCTTCCAGCCACCATGGCGGCCATCCTCATCGCACAGGCACAGACCGACGAGCGTGCTCGGCTGCTCATGGCCCTCCAGATGGCCGGCCACGAGGCCGCGGAAGCCTCCGACGGGGCGACCGCGGTTGCGATGCTCGAGGACAAGCCGTTCGACGTCGCGGTGATCGACGATGAGCTGGCCGACATGTTCGGCAGTGAGCTCGTGCTCGCGCTCCGCGCCGTCGGTGGATACGGGGTGCTCCCCGCGGTGCTGCTCCTTCCCGCGTGCGCCGCCGATGCGCGGCAAGCGGATAGCGAGTCACCGACGCCCGAGGTTGCGGCCGTTTACCGCGTTTTCAAGCCTGCGTCGTGCGGCGAGATCCAAGCTGCCGTCGAAGAGGCGCTGGCGGAGATCGGCGGTGAGCCCGACCGTCACGTCGTGCTCGAGCAGCGTCGCGAAGTATGGGGCGACGTGTCCGCCCTGCAGCGTCTCGCGCGCTCCACCACCTAAGGCTGTCTTTTTAGCCGTACCGAACCTCCGCCTTACTTTCGCGTGCGTACGCTCCGACGCGGTCATGCCCCTCTCTGCAGACTGGCGCGCGCGCGAAGACCTTGCGTCCGGGTCGACGTGCTCACGCGCCGTGCCCGATGAGGGCAGGCTCTCTCCGGACGGCCGCCAACGCCCCGTTCGTCCTCGCTCGCTCCGGAAGAGCCTGCCCCAAGGGCCTTTTTCCAGCCCCCTGGACGCCCAGCCGCGGGCGTAAGGAGGCTGTGGCATGATTCCAACGGCGCAGGCGGCGTCTCAAGGAAGCGGGCCCATGCGGGTCTTGGTGGTCGAGGACGAGTCGACGATCGCGCGGCCGTTACGGCGCGCGCTCGAACGAGAGGGGTATGCCGTCTCACTCTGTGAGACAGGCCATAGCGCCCTGCGTTTGGCGCGCACCTGGGAGCCCGACGTGATCCTGCTCGACCTCCTTCTCCCCGACATGGACGGCCGGGATGTCGCCCGAGAGATCAGGACCCGTTCGCAGGTCCCGATCATCATGGTCACCGCGCGCGGCGAAGAGGCCGACCGTGTCGCCGGCCTGGAGCTCGGCGCCGACGACTACGTCGTCAAGCCGTTCAGCGTCCCCGAGCTGATCGCCCGGATGCGCGCGATCTCGCGACGGACGGCAACCACACCCGAGCCGAGCGCGTCCGTCCTGACCTACAAGGACCTTCGCCTCGACCTCGGCGCGTACCGCGCATACAAGGAAGAGGCCGAGCTTGATCTCACCAACAAGGAGTTCGAGCTGCTCCGCATGCTGCTCATGCGACCGGGGACGTTAGTGCGGCGCGATGAGGTCGTGCGCGCGATCTGGAACATGTCGCTCGGTGAGAGCGGCAAGACGTTGGACGTGCATATGAGCGGCTTGCGCAAGAAGCTTGGCGACGACGCGCGCAAGCCGGTCTACATCGAAACGGTCCGCAGTGTCGGGTTCCGTCTCGCGACTGAGCCCGGATGAGCTTGCGAAAAAATCTCGTCGTTGCATTCCTCGTCTTCGCGTTCGGCCTGCTGACCGTAACGCTCATCCCGTTCGGGGTCGTTTCGGTGCACAGCCACTTGCGCTCGTACGTCGACAGCCAGTCGCTCGAAACGGAACGGGTCGCAACTGCTCTTTCGCGCGCGTCCGACCCGAGTCATGCGCTCGGCGAACGGTACGAGGGCCCAACCGCCGCGGGCTGGCTGCTCGACGCGAGCGGAAGTCAGGTCACGCCGCCGACGGACCGACAGGCGTTCCCGGCGCTGCTGACGCGCGCGCCCGAGGTGGAAGCGGCTCGCCACGGCACCACCGCGACGCGGATCGCGGATACGCCGGGCGGTCGCCGGCTCATGATCGCATCTCCCTTGTTCAGGGGCGGACGGCTGACCGGCGTGCTGTGGTCGTCGATCTCGCTCGCACCGGTCCGGAATGAGGACCGCGCGACGTGGGCCCAGCTTGCTGCGATCGGCGCCGTCGTGATGATCATCGCGGCATTGGTCGGGGTCTTCCTGTCGCGTCGGATCGCGCGCCGTCTGGAGATCGTCGCTGCGGGCGCGAAACGGTTCGGTGAAGGTCACCTCGGCGAGACGATCGTCGTCGGGGGACGTGACGAGATCACCGCACTCGCGGGCACGCTCAACACGATGGGTGCCGAGATCGACCGGTTGGTGCATCGCGAGAAAGACTTCGTCGCGGCCGCTTCGCATCAGATCCGCACGCCGCTCACCGCGATCAAGATCCGCATCGACGAGCTACTGGCGACGAACGGAACTCACGAAGCAGAAGAGACGGAATACCTGAAGGAGATGGCCGAAGAGGTCGACCGGCTGACGATGCTGACCACACGGCTGCTCGATCTATCGTCCGCGGAGACGAAGCACGACGCCCGCCCGCTGTCGGCCTCCTACGCGGTCCGCGAAGCGATCGACCGGATCGAGCCGCTCGCGCACCACTTCGGGATCTCACTCGACCTCAACGTGCAACCGGAAGACTCGCAGATCATGGCTGCGCCCGGTGCGTTCGAAGAAGCGTTGTTCAACGTGCTCGACAACGCGGTGAAGTACTCGCCGCCGGGCGAGGTGGTCGAAGTGAATGCCGCGCGCGAAGACGGAACCTTCGTCGTGCGCGTGTCCGACCACGGCCCGGGGATCGGCACCGAACAGCGCGCGCGCGTCGTCGAGCCGTTCTACCGCGCGACGCGAACGAAGACCGGCTACGGTCTCGGGCTCGCGATCTCGTCGCGCTTGTGCACGGGCGCAGGCGCAACACTCGAGCTCGACAAGCGACGCGGTGGTGGCACGATGGCGACGATCCGCTGGCCGGCGTAGCACGACGAACCTTCACCGCGACTTTACGAACCCCGAACGTGCCGTCCGTAGATTCCCCGAAGAGCATGGTGCTGCGACCCGATGATGATGACGTCTTCGACGAAGACGAGCCGCCCGACCCCTTCGATCTAGCGGACGACGAAGAAGACGACGAGCAGCCCGACCAACCGCTCCCGGACGACCTCTACACCGCCGACGCGCTCGGAACTTATCTGCGAGAGATCGGCCGTCATCCCCTCCTCACAGCGGACGATGAAGTAGCGCTCGCGAAGCGCATCGAGAAAGGCGACGCAGAAGCAACGGTTCGCATGGTGACTGCGAACCTGCGCCTCGTCGTGTCGATCGCGCGCCGGTATCGGTCGACCGGCATCCCGCTGCTCGATCTCATCCAAGAGGGGAACCTAGGGCTGTTGCGCGCGGTCGAGAAGTTCGACTGGCGCAAGGGGTTCAAATTCTCGACGTACGCGACGTGGTGGATCCGACAGGCCATCCAGCGCGGCATCGCCGATCGTGGCCGCACCGTTCGCTTGCCGGTGCACATCCACGAGCAGCTCGTGCGTCTGCGCCGCGAGCGCCGGGAGCTGGAAGCGACGCTCGGTCGGGAAGCCACGCCGGATGAACTAGCGCGAGCAGCCGGCATGTCGACCGCGCGCGTGCTGCAGCTGCAGGGCGCAGGGTTGGCACCGGTATCGCTGGAGACGCCTGTCGGCGATTCCGGCGACACGACGATCGGAGACTTCGTCTCCGACGATCGCGAGGAGCTCTTCTCCGATGTGATGCGCACCGTCGGGCGCATGGAGCTCGAGCGCGCGCTCTCAACGCTGCCGGAACGGGAGCGCATGATCCTTGCGCTGCGCTTCGGATTGACCGGCGAAGAACCGATGACGCTCGAGCGGATCGGTGAACGCTTCGGCCTAACACGCGAGCGCATCCGCCAGCTGGAGGCGAAAGCGCTCGCGAAGCTGCGTCACCCGTCTCGCTCGGGCGCGCTGCTCACTCAGTCTTAGGCAAACCCTTCGAGTAGCTCGGCGGATCGCTCGCCGGAAACGTCTCCTCAAGCGCCTCGTCGATCTCTGCGTCGTCGGCCTGGCGTTCTTCGTCCGACCGGCTCCCCTGGCGAGAGGCGCGAGTCCTGCTCAGCTCGTCCTCGTCGGGAACCGCTGCAGACGACTTGGGCTGCGCCTTCTCGACCGCCAGCCTGTCGTCGTCGTGCTCGGTCATGACAGGATCATCTCGTCTTCCTCGCGGCGAATGGCTGCGGTCTCAAGCTTACGGTGCCACCGTGCACCGCGGACGCCGCCGGCGATCCCGCCGACGAACATCGCGAGGACGCTCGCGATACCGATGCCCATCCCGAGGTGGATCTTCAGGTCACGATCGACGGGAAGCCGCGTCGTCTGGAACGAGTAATTGAGGTGAACTGCCGTACCGAGCCAGCCGACGAGCGCCCCGATGCCCGCTGCGATCAAGATCGCGACTAAAGGCACCATGAAGCCGTTGAGTCCGCCTGCGCCGCGCGCCATGCGGCCGGCTGCATAACCGCCCCACAGGTACGCGAGGAACTGCGCGACGACCAAGCCGACGCCGGTCAACACGGTGGCGCGCACGAGCGACGGAGTCGTAGCGGTCCCGCTCTTGCTGATGATCCCGGCAGCGGCAAGCGCGCCGGCTGTGACCGCCATGAAGATCACCATCGCGCCCATCGAAACGAGCGCGCCTGTGAAGACGGCAGGCAGCGAGAGGCCACCTCTGATACCCAAGCGGCGGCGAGGAACGTCGTAGAGCGCAGCGCCGTGATCGACCGCGGGAGCGTTGACCGGCTCCTGCGGTGCAGGGATGACAGGATCGGTAGTGCGGTGCACGCGGATGTCATCAGCAGTCATGTTTTCCTGTTTCGCGTCGTTGCGAGTGTCGAAGTCCTGCGAACGTCTTGTGGCCATCGTAGATCAGCCTCCTCTCAAGGCTCTCAGAAGGCTTACCCGCGGCCCTAGACCCCTAATCTCCGAGGGTTTTGGGGTCTGTCACCTGCTGCGACGGGGTGGAAGCTGATCGCTTGGGATCAGCAACGCGTCGAGAAGGTTCACACTGGAGTGCTGATCTCGACGGAGCTTTGCTTGCTCACTCTCGATACGCGCGCGCGTCGGGGCATTCAATGCGAAGGTGACAAGAGCGAAGGCTACTCCTGTCAGGTAAACGGCCAATTGCTCACCATCGAAAAAGCCCACGAAGCCGATCAGCGCAGGACTCTCACCGATGGCCCACGCAAGGAAATATCGGCTCACGTAGCCAGAAGCAATCTCAAGAGAGTCGGTTGTTCTTAGTAGTTGCCGACGCACGATTGAAACGCCGACGAGACTCGCGACACCTAGCACCACAACGATGATCACCCACAACACCTCGTGGCTCGGCCCAACTCGAGATTTCTTGAGAAACAGAAGGATGATCAAGAACAGAAACCAGCTTGTCGGTCCAACGAGAGTCATCGCGCGGAGCTCGAGAAGCACCGGCCTGTGCCCGCGACGGCCGGATATTCGCCGCCGCGCCGGGAACAGAAGGTAGCGCCATAGAATTCGTAGAGCCGGAACCCAGCCTGGGTCCGTTGCCATGTCAGTCGGCGGTTTTGAGCCCGGCGAACGCCGCGTCGAGCAGAGCGGCCTGCTCGCGCTGATGGATGCGAAGGCTGCCCGTCGCAGGGCTTGCGCTCTCTTCGCGCGCAACGCTGCGCATCGATATGCCGAGCCTGCGTTGAGCGTTGAGCTGTACGAAGCGCCACGCGCCCATGTTCTCGGGCTCTTCTTGCACCCAGTACAGCTCGTCGGCGTTCGCATACGAATCGAGCACCTCGCGAAGCTGATCCGCCGGGAATGGGTACAGCTGCTCGACACGAACGATGGCAACGCCTTGGAGGTTCTCCTCGGTTCGCCGTTCGAGCAGCTCGTAGTAGATCTTGCCTTCGCAGAAGATCACGCGCGTGGGGTCGGTCACTTGATCGTCGGCGATGACTTCGCGGAAGCGGCCGGTCGCGAGCTCTTCGGCGGCGCTGCGCGCGGCCGGGTTACGGAGCAACGACTTCGGCGTCATCACGACCATCGGCTTGCGCACGTCCATGAATGCTTGGCGCCGCAGCGCGTGGAAGTATTGGGCCGGGCTGCTCGGCGTCATGATCTGGATGTTGTCTTCTGCGGCGAGCTCGAGGAAGCGCTCGAGGCGCGCGCTCGAGTGCTCGGGTCCTTGGCCTTCGAAACCGTGCGGCAACAAGAGCACGAGGCGCGACGTCTGGCCCCACTTGTCCTCTGCAGCACCGAGGAACTGGTCGATGATCACTTGCGCGCCGTTCACGAAGTCGCCGAACTGCGCCTCCCACAGCACGAGAGCCGCCGGGTCTCCGAGCGTGTAGCCGTACTCGAAGCCGACGACGGCGAATTCGCTCAGCAGCGAGTCGTAGACCAAGAACTTCGCGCGCGCGCCCTCGAGGTGCTGCAGCGGGACGTATTCCTCCCCCGTCTCCTGATCGACAAGCACTGCATGGCGCTGGCTGAACGTGCCGCGCCGCGTGTCCTCGCCGGCGAGGCGGATCGTCTTCGCTTCGAGCAGCAAGGTCCCGAAGGAGAGCGCCTCCGCGAACGCCCAGTCGATCTCGTTCTTGTCCAGCGACTCGGGTCGCTGCGCGAGCCATTTCGCCAGCCGCTTGTGGACGTGGAAGCCGTCCGGGACGGTGGTGATCTCGCGCGCGACCGAGCGCAATATCTCCTCGGGAACACCGGTTGACGCAGGGACCGATGTTCCGATCGCGACCGGCCGCTTCCATTCGATCGCGGGCGTCTGCGACGGCTGGCGCGTTTCGTCGAACGCGCGTTGCAGCTCGTCGTGGAACTCTTGCAGCGTCTTCTCCGCCTCCTCCAGCGAGATGTCGCCGCGGTTCACGAGCGTTTCCGTGTACAGCTTTCGGACGCTGCGCCGGTTCTCGATGCGCGCATACATCAACGGTTGCGTCAGCGCTGGGTCGTCCGTCTCGTTGTGCCCCCAGCGCCGGTAGCACCACATATCGATCACGACATCTTTGTGGAACGCCTGGCGGAAGTCGTGTGCGATGCGCGCGAC
>DATGHY010000131.1:0-12740 GCA_035307625.1 Actinomycetota bacterium | reverse complement strand
TCGAGCGCAGAACGCGCGCGGGCGCGTTCGGCCAGCCGACGTCGAACTCGGTCGTTATGACGGTGTCGTCATGGGAGGCTCGGATCAAGGCTTCGACGTAGTCGGGATGGGCCAGAGACTCTTCGGCCGCAACGAATCTCGTTCCTACCCGAACCGCAGTCGCCGGCGAGCTCAAGGCGCGCTCGACATCGGCCGGGCTGCCGATCCCTCCGGCCGCAACCGTCGGAGTAGCCAGATCGGTCAGCGCCTTCAGAAGGATCCCGAGATCCGTTTGTCCCCTTACGTGTCCGCCCGCCTCCCTGCCTTGGGCAACGATCAAGTCACAGCCGGCGTCTCGCGCTTCAAAGGCCTCTTGTGGTGAGCCGACTTGCCAGCTCGCGAGCGCGCCGCCCGCATGTGCGATCTCGACGAGTGAACGGTCCGGATCACCGAAGAAGAACTCGACCACTCTCGCTTTCCCTGCAGCAAGCGCAAGAGCTTCCGGGTCCAAGAACGGCATCAAGAAGTTCACGCCGAACGGCTTGCCGGTTGCTTCGACCGTCTCGAGCATCGCGCCGAGCATGCCGATCGGAACGCCTGCGGCGCCGATCATGCCGAGGCCTCCTGCATCACCGACGGCGGCGGCAAGCTCGGGCGTCGAGACCCCGCCCATGCCGGCGAGCTGCAACGGGAGTGCGCAGCCGACGAGATCTGTGAAGGTCGGTTTCGCCATGTCTATGACGCTACCCTAGAGCCCATGCGAATCGCTGCGGGTGCCGACGAGCGAACCGATCTGACCGATTTCGTCCTCGAGGAACTTCGAGATCGCGGTCACCAAGTCGTGACCGTCTTCGGGCCCGCCGGAGGACGCGACGAACAATGGGCCGACGTCGGACGCGGCGTCGCAGAGGCGGTCGCGCGTGGCGACGCCGAGTACGGCGTCGTGTTCTGCTGGACGGGAACCGGCGTTTCGATGGCGGCCAACAAGGTCCCGGGCGCGCGCGCGGCACTGTGTACCGATGCCGAGCAAGCGCGCGGCGCGCGCAAGTACAACGACGCGAACATCCTTGCCTTGAGCTTGCGTCTCACCAGCGAAGCGCTCGCGCTGGAGATCCTCGACGCCTGGTTCGATCAGACAGAGCTCGATCCGACGGAGATCCCGAACATCGAAAAGGTCAAGCGAGCGGACCGTTAGATCAGGTCGTCCAGCAAGCTCGCCATATCCGCTGCATTGCGGACGCCTTTGTCCTGGTAGCAGTTGTTGAACAACACGTGCATCCGTTTCGTCTCGCCGGCCAGCTCGAACAAGCGCGGAGCCCATTCCTTCAGCTCTTTCTTCGAGTAGAGATAGTCGAACCGCTCGGCGACGGTGATGCCCTTCTTCTTCCAGTTCTCGTCGTTGTGACCGTGGAATCGCACAACGGCCAGTTCCTTGGACGTCGACGCGACGACCGGAGGGATGCTCGACGAGAATCCTTGCGGCATGTCGACGGACACATAGGTCAGGTCGTTGTCGGACAGCCAGTCGAGCGTCCACTTGATGTGCTCGTCGGTGTCCATCCAGGTGTGTTGCCGGAACTCCACGGCGATGCGGTAGTCGGGCAGCTTCTGCGCTGCTTGGAGGATGTAGTCCTTGTTCTGCGGGGCAGGCGTGAACCACTCGGGAAACTGGAACAGGATCGCGCCGAGCTTCCCCGCGGAGTGCAGCGGCATGAGCGCGGCGCGGAACATCTCGAAGACCTGGTCGATGACGGCGGCGTCCAGGTCGCGTGGATAGACGGTACGTTTGTCGCCGGCTGCATCGCGCAGATCCTTCGGCAGCGCGCGCACCTGCGCGGGATGCTGGGTCATCAACGAGAACGCTTTGACGTTGAACGTGAAATGCGACGGCGTCCGCTCGACCCACAGCGCAGCGTTCTTCTCGGACGGCAGCGCGTAGTACGACGAGTCCACCTCGACGAGCGGGAACTGCGACGCGTAGTGCGCCAGCCGCCCCTCCGCCGTCTTCGCGTCCTTCGGGTACCAATCCGTTGCGAGCAGCGTCTTGTCGGTCCAGGACGAGGTGCCGACGAGTATCTCGCGCCTCTTCGCCATCACTCCATCATCATTGGGTGAAGTAGCGACCGACGATCCGTTCCGAGATCATCGTGGCGACGGCTTGGGCGGTGAGCGTTGGATTCGGGCCGCCGATCCCGTTCGGGAAGATGCTCGTGTCGCAGATGAACAATCGTCCGACGGCGTGCGCCTCACCGCTGGGGTCGACGACCGAGTTGAAGGGGTCGCGGCCCATGCGCATCGTGCCGTGCTGGTGGACGGTCGAAGCCGGCGCGTCGGCACGGTGGATCGAGTCGGGATCGGCCCCAGCACCGATCAAGCACTCGGCCGCGCGCCGCGAGAGCCAGTCGCGACGCCGAACCGTCTGTTCGCTCGCGCGATACCGCACCAGTGGCGCCGGGTTGTTCTCGTCGGCAACGCCGGGTGCGAGCGACACGCTGCTCTCCGCGAGGGCATCGTCGTCCACGCACACGACCAACATCAGGGTGCGCCGGTACGCCTCCATCCGCCGTTTGAGCGCCGTCCCCCACGTGCGGCCCGACAACGCCCAGGGTCCCTCCCCCGTCACCGCTTTGGGGCCCATCGAGGTGGCAAGTGCGAACGTCAGCGGGCCCGCGCCTTGCGATTCGAAGAAGCCGTAGCCGGGGAACTCCGCGCGCACCATCGAGGTCTGGCCTTCGAACATGTTGACCTCGTCGGGGAACACGCCGGAGATGTAATCGAACCAGTGCGTCGTGAAGTACTTGCCGACGTAGCCGTTGTCGGGGAGGCCGCTCGACATCCATAGTCGCGGCGTTTCGACCGGACCGCACGCCATGATGATCACGCGAGCTTCTTGCTCTTTGAGCGTGCCGTCGGCTTCGCGGTACTGCACCGCGCGCGCACGCAACGAGCCCTCATGCTCCTCGGTCACGATCTGCGTTACGAAGACCCCGGTCCGGAACTCGCAGCGTTTCGTCTTGAGCGCGAGCGGCGCGTAGCTGACGTTCGTGCTTCGCTTCGCCGTCCGTTCCAGCGGCGCGCCTTCGACGTTGCGGCACCCGACGATGCACTCGCCACACTGCACGCACCCGTCCGCATTCGGGTACACGAGTGGATCGGTGTTCTCTGCGATCGGCAGGATCGCGTTGGGTTGCATCCGCCAGCCGCTCGTCCTGATGTCTGGACCCGCGACGTGGCCGATGCCGATCGCTTCGCAACCTTTGATGAACAGCTCATCCTTCGTCGCGGCGATCTCGGGCACTTGGACGGGCAGCGTCTCTTCGACCTTGTAGTAGTACGGCACGAGATCGCGGTATCGGAACGGCCAGTCGGTTTCGATCGAGTCCATGTACGCGCGCGGGTGGTTCGCCCCGTAGTGCAGCGTGTTGCCGCCGACGCCCGGCGTTTGGAAGAGCAGCCCGATCCCGTCCCGCACGCGCGGCCACGGCGCTTTCGTTCGATCGAGCGGCCCCCACCTGAACAGCGAGTCGAACGGGTTGAACATGTCCCACTCGAGACCGGTGAACTCACGCTGTGGGTCGTGCCACGGGCCGGCCTCAAGGACCACGACGCCGAGGCCCGCTTCCGCAAGCTCTTTCGCCATCACCGCACCGGTTCCGCCCGCGCCGATGATGAGCACGTCGGGCATGTTGTGCTTGGTCGCCATCAGCGGTCCCCGCGCCGCAGCAGCTTCCGGCGGCCGCGCGACGGGCCGTCGAAACCGGCGAGCTGCCATCCGAGCGGCTTGCGCGCGAGCGTGCCTTCCGCGTCTTGGCCGGTCCACTCGCCGTACACGGACGCGATCGATAGCAGACCCAGGACCAGGGGGAGCTCGCGAAGCTGCTCGACGTCATGGGTCGAAAGCTGATCGAGGATCGTCAGCCGTTCTTCCAGCGACAGGTCGACGAACGCGCGCCCGCCGAACGTCGTCGCCGACATCTCGTTGAGCAGGTCGGGCAACCCCGCGGAGAGCCCGGGGATCAGGAAGTCAAGGTAGTGGGAGATGAAAAGCTCGGCGTGAACGTCGGCGGCACCGGGCGTTGGATCGTGTGGCGATCCGGGGACGTACACCTCCGCGGCCGCGCGGATCGTTAGTGCGTTCTCTTCCGGCGTGCCCATGCCGCGTCGCCGTCAGCGCGGGTAGCGCTCTACCCCGGCCGTCTGAGCTTCTTCCGTTTCGAGGATGGCGATGTCGTCGCGCCCGAGACCCGCGTCCGTCGGACCCTTCGCTTCGCGCTCGGCGAGCAACTCGCGCGCGGTCTGCTTCAGCTCGAACGGATCGATCGGTTGGGTGAGCCAGCGATCGGTGCCTGACCACTTCGCGAGCCAGTTGTCTTGCGGCCGCTCGAGCAAGACGATCGCCGCCGGCGGGTCGGGAAGGATCTTGAGCTCGCGGGCTAGGCCGAACGCGCCGAACGGCTCGGTCGTCTCGTCGGCGATCACGAGGTCGTACTCGTCGTCGCGCGCGCGCTTCAGCGCTTCGAGACCGTTGGTGGCCTCATCGATCTGCCACGCGGGATCGAGAGCGCGGCGCATCCAGGCGCGCGCACGCTCGCTCCGCGAAACGACCAGGACGTTCATGCGCGCCAATCCTATCGAGTTGGGGGCTGGTCCGTACCCCGCCCACGTGCTTGACACCCCTGCTCAGGGCCGCTATCGAGAACCAGACAACCGGTCCTACGACCGGCGAACGGGAGGCTCGATGGAACGATCGATGAGTCAAAAGCTCCTCGCGGAGTTCGTCGGCACATTCACGCTGATCTTCCTCGGCGCCGGCGCGATCATCCACACGCAGGGCAGCAACCTCGTTGCGATCGCGTTCGCCCATGGGCTTGCGATCGCGGTGATGGTTTCAGCGGTCGGTCACATATCGGGGGCACACTTCAACCCCGCCATAACGATCGGCGCGTGGGTGACGCAGAAGATCGACTCGAAGAACGCATCGGCCTACATCGTGACGCAGCTGGCGGGAGCAACAGCCGCAGCCGGCCTTCTTCGGCTCGCGATGCCGGAGCTGATATGGAAGGGTCAAAGCGTCAACGGGATCGGTGGCGTGAACCTCGGTGTGCCGGCCGTGGCGTCGCAGATCTCGACCGGCCAAGGCGTTCTGATCGAAGCGATCCTGACGTTCTTCCTCGTGTGGGTGGTCTTCGCGACGGCGATCGATCCCGAAGGCTCGTTCGGCAAGATCGCTGGTCTTGCGATCGGCTTGACGATCACGGCCGACATCTTCATGGGCGGCGCGTTCACCGGCGCGGCGATGAACCCCGCGCGTTGGTTCGGTCCCGCGGTGGTCGGCGGCTTCTACAAGAACTGGTGGGTATGGCTCGTCGGACCGATCGCCGGAGGGATCATCGCGGCGTCGGTGTACGACACGTTCATATTGAGGCCGCGCGGCGGAGGTCCGGCGACGGAAGCTCCGCACGGGTGGGGCGCGCACGGCGAAGACAAGGACTCTGTGACCGGTGCCGACGAAGGCATCGGGCACGCGGGTCACGGCGAGTAAGCCGCAACAACGTCGAAGGGCCGGTCCTACGGACCGGCCCTTCTGCTTGTCGCTGCGATTACTTTCCGCTTATCAGGTCTTGCAGACTCTTGAACTCGACTTGGGAAGCCGGCGGTACCGACACGCTCACCGGAGCGCCGAAGTCGAAGAGGTCGATCTGAGTTGTGATGGAGGCGCCGGCCACGCTGGCCGAGAACTCCTCGCGGCGAACCAAGCTATCGTCACTCACGTAGACATTCAGGTGATTGAAAGTCAGTTGTGAGATCGCTTCTCGTTCGAATGCGGGGATCTTCGAGGTCAGCTTGGTTATGTCCAGGGTGACCTCGTACTGGGTTGTCTTGACACCGCGAACCGTTACTTCGCCACCCTTCGTCACAGATGAGGCCACCGCACGGAGTGCGTCGAGAACCGATGTCGGGTCGGTCCAGTTGCCACCGCTCAGAGGCGAGGAGCCCACGACTTTGTCTAGCTTCATCCCCAGCCAATGCTTCGAAACGCCGACCTGCGGCGCGAGAGCAGCCGGGATCTGCATGTAGAGGGTCTTGTTCGCCATCACCATTTCGATGGCACCGCTGAGTCCCATGGCCGCGGGGAAGTTCATCTTGATGTCGGCGATCTTATTGGCCATATCTACGACGCCGTCTGCTGTCAGGGTGATCGAACCTGCCCCAGAGCCGCTCGGCGGAATCACCGTTTCGGTCATCTCGATCTTCGCCGTCCTCTGCGAAACCGACTTTGCAGCAACTTGCGAGATGAAGCCGGTCTGATCCAGGCGCGCCAGCCCCTGGTTAGATCCGCCCTTTCCACATGCCGTCGCCGCGAGCGCGACCAGCAACGAAACAGCCATCAATCGTCTCATTGGAAGCATTTCCCCCTTCGTGCTTGCTGTGAAGATAGAAGGGGGATCGGCGCGCCGACTAGGGCTCTTTAGGCTACTTCCCAGGTGTCGCCGCTGGTCAGCAGCTTCTCGACGCTGCCTACTCCGAGCTTCTCCTTGGCCACCGCGAGCTGCCGCTCCATCTCCTCGCCGTACACCGGCCGGTCGACGTCGCGGAAGATCCCGATCGGCGTCGGCATCGTCGGCCCGGTCGCGATGTGCGCGAGCATGAACGCGAGCGCCGGATCCTCTCGGTGTTGGTCGTGCACGATGAGGTTCTCTTCGCCGGCCTGCTCGACATCAACGATCTCAACCGACGCGCGCCCGCTGAGCCGGATCCCCTTCTCGTTGTTCGCGCCGAAGCGGATCGGTTTCTCGTGCTCCAGCCGGATCTGGTTCTCCGTCTTGTGCTCCTTGCCGGCGACCAGCTCGAACGCGCCGTCGTTGAAGATGTTGCAGTTCTGGTAGATCTCGACGAAGGACGTCCCGCGGTGGGCGGCCGCAGCTTTCAGGACGCTCGTCAGATGCTGCCGGTCGACGTCCAGCGAGCGCGCGACGAACGTCGCCTCCGCACCCAACGCCAGCGCGACCGGGTTGAAAGGCCGGTCGAGCGAGCCGAACGGCGTCGACTTCGTCACCTTGCCGATCTCGGACGTCGGCGAGTACTGCCCCTTCGTCAACCCGTAGATCTGGTTGTTGAAGAGCAGGATCACGAGGTTCACGTTGCGCCGCATCGCGTGGATCAAGTGGTTTCCGCCGATCGACAGCCCGTCGCCGTCGCCGGTGATGACCCACACGGTGAGGTCGGGGCGCGCGGTGGCTAGACCGGTTGCGATCGCCGGCGCGCGCCCGTGGATCGAGTGCATGCCGTACGTGTTCATGTAATAGGGGAAGCGGCTCGAGCAGCCGATGCCGGAGATGAAGACCATGTTCTCGCGCTTGTCGACGATCTCGGGCATCAAACCCTGCACCGCCGAAAGGATCGCGTAGTCCCCGCAACCCGGGCACCACCGTACTTCTTGGTCGCTGACGAACTCTTTCTTCGTTAGGACGCTGCCGCCGCCGTTCTGCTCTGCCATATCTTTCACAGCCTCTTCAGGATCTCGGTTTCGATCTCGGACGCCCGGAACGGGTGCCCTTGGATCTTGTTGTAGGACTTCGCGTCGACGAGGTACTCCGCGCGCAGGATCTTCACGAGCTGCCCGAGGTTGATCTCGGGTACCAGCACACGGCCGTAGGCGCGCACGACGTCGCCGGTGTTCTTCGGAAGTGGGTTCAGGTGGTACAGCTGTGCATGCGCGACCTTCTTGCCTTGCGCGCGCACCTTCTCGCATGCGGCCCGGATCGCACCGAACGTCGAGCCCCAGCTGATCACCAGCAGATCGGCGGAACCAGACGGGTCGTCGACTTCCAGCAATGGGATGTCGTCCGCGATCTTCGCGACCTTCGCCGCGCGGATGCGACTCATGTATTCGTGGTTCTGCGGGTCGTAGCTCACGTTGCCCGTGCCGTCCTGCTTCTCCAGGCCGCCGACACGGTGCTCGAGTCCGGGCGTACCCGGCACGGCCCAGGGGCGCGCGAGGTTCTCGTCGCGCTCGTAAGGCCAGAACTCGCCGTCGTGGTTGGGCGCCGTCGCGAACGGAACGCTGATGTCGGGAAGGTCGGCGACATCGGGCACCTTCCACGGCTCCGATGAGTTCGCCAGGAACGTGTCGGACAGGATGAACACCGGCGTGCGGTACTTCAATGCGATGCGAGCAGCCTCGATCGCCGCGTTGAAGCACTCTGCCGGGGTCCGCGGCGCGATGATCGGCATCGGTGACTCGCCGTGCCGGCCGTACATCGCGAGCAGCAGGTCCGCAGCCTCTTGCTTCGTCGGCATGCCGGTCGACGGGCCCGCGCGCTGCACATTCACGATGATCATCGGCAGCTCGAGCACGATGCCGAGGCTGATCGTCTCTGCTTTGAGGTCGACGCCGGGGCCGCTCGTCGCCGTCACGCCGAGGTGTCCGCCGAAGGCTGCTCCCAATATCGCCCCTGCAGCAGCGATCTCATCCTCGGCTTGGACCGTGCGCACGCCGAAGTTCTTCTGCTTGGAAAGCTCGTGAAGGATGTCCGAGGCCGGCGTGATCGGATAGCTCGCGTAGAACAGCGGCAGCTTCGCGCAGTCGGCCGCTGCGACGAGCCCCCACGCGACCGCGGTGTTACCGGTGACGTTGCGGTAACGCCCCGGCGGCAGGGCCGCGCGCTTCACTTCGTACTGGTGCGCGAACAGCTCCGCGGTTTCTCCGAAGTTGTAGCCCGCGCGGAACGCGCGCAGGTTCGCCTCGAGGATCCCCGGCTTGCCGGCGAACCGCTTCTCGACCCAGGTCAAGATGACCTCGGTCGGCCGGCTGTACATCCACGCGACCAGACCAAGCGCGAACATGTTCTTCGCGCGCTCTGCGTCCTTCTTGGTGATCCCCTCGACGTCCTTCGCGGCTTCGAGTGTCATCGTCGTCATAGGGACTTCGAAGACTTGGTAGTTGCTCAAGCTGTCGTCCTCGAGTGGGTCTTTGAGGTAGCCGGCCCGCTCGATGTTCTTTTCGACGAACGCGTCCTTGTTGACGATGAGCGTGCCGCCGTTCTGCAAGTCGCCGAGGTTGGTCTTCAGCGCCGCCGGGTTCATCGCCACAAGGACATTGGGCTGATCGCCGGGGGTAAGGACGTCCTCGTCACTGAAGTGGATCTGGAAGGCGGATACACCTGCGAGCGAGCCGGCCGGCGCGCGGATCTCTGCTGGGAAGTCCGGGAGGGTCGCGAGGTCGTTGCCGAGGATCGCGGTTGCGTTGGTGAAGCGCTCTCCGGTGAGCTGCATGCCGTCCCCGGAGTCGCCGGCGAAGCGGATGACTACTTGATGAAGTTCTTCAACGGACTTCGTTTTCGGTGCCCCTTTCGCCCCTACCCGTGACCTCTCCTCTGGTCAGAAAGCCGCCGCCGGACCTCATCACCCGGCGGCCGCGAATGCTCATTCTACGCGCGTTCGCGCCGCCACCGTGAGGAGCGGAGGCCTGCTGGGGCCGGGGATATGCTTTCGTTGTCTTGAGCCTCTATCTCGACAACGCTTCCACGACCCCACTTCATCCCGCCGCGGCCGCAGCCATGGCGGCCTTGGACGTGTTCGGCGACCCGTCGCGGCTGTACGGCGAGGCTCGGCGCGCGCGCATCGCGCTGGACGCCGGGCGCGATCAGGTCGCGCGGTCGATCGGCGGGCGCGCGGAGGAGATCGTCTTCACGAGCGGCGGGACAGAGTCATGCAACCTGGCCATCTCGGGCGGGGCCTCGGCGGCAGCGGCGGCGCGACGGCCGAAGCGGATCCTGGTGAGCGCGATCGAGCACACCGCCGTCCTTGAGGCTGCTCGCAGGCTGGATGGGTTCGAAGTAGTCGAGCTGCCCTGTGGTCCGACGGGGTTGGTGGACCTTTCTGCGCTGCGAGCCGAATGCGTTGCGGGCGCCGGGCTGGTCTCGATCCAGCTGGCGAACCAAGAGATCGGAACGCTGCAGCCGGTGGCCGAGGCCGCGGCGATCGCGCGTGAGGCCGGCGCGCTGTTCCACACCGACGCGTGCATGTGCGTCGGGAACGTGCCGACGGACGTGCGGGCTCTCGGGGTGGATCTGCTCTCGGCATCGGGACACAAGGGCTATGGACCCCGCGGGATCGGGGCGCTGTGGGTGCGACGAGGTGTGCGCGTGCGGCCTACGTTGGTCGGCGACGACCGCGAACGCGGGCGGCGCGCGGGGATGGAGAACCTGCCGGGCGTTGTCGGGTGGGCTGCAGCGTTGGGCGCGCGGGCCGAGGAGCTAGACGTCGAGGCCGAGCGGCTCAAGTTATTAGCGGAGAGGCTGCGCGCGCAGGTTCCTGCTGTGGTGGACGACGTGGTGGTACACGGCGACGCATCGTCTTCCTTGCCGGGGTTGGTCTCGTTCAGCGTCTTGTATGTGGAAGGCGAGACGTTGTTGCTCGGGTTGGACGAGAAAGGGATCGCCGTTCACTCGGGTTCGTCGTGCACCTCGTCGACGCAAGAGCCCTCTCATGTGCTGGCTGCGATCGGCGCGCTGACCCAGGGGTCGATCCGGGTCTCGATGGGTCGGGATACCACGTCGGACGATATCGAGACGTTCCTGCGCGAGCTGCCGCCTGTGGTTGCGCGGGCGCGCACGCTGGCGTCGGGGAAGGCGTGATGGCGGACATCCTGATCGACTGCTTGGGCGAGTTCTGCCCGATGCCAGTGATCAAGCTAAACAAGGCTGTGCAGGGCGCGACGCCGGGCACGACGATCGAGATCCTGTCGGACGACGAGGGGTCGAAGGTGGACATCCCGGTCTGGTGCCGGATGCGAGGGCAGGAACTGGTGTCGCAAGAAGAACGCGACGAGGGCTGGGCCTTCGTCGTGAAGGTCGCCTGACCTGATCACTCGGACGCCCGAAGAATCCTGGGTTTGTCATGAGAGGGTCCTATAGCAACCATTCATGACAAGCCCAGGGTGAAGAACTACTAGAACGAAACCTTGTCACCCACCGCGACCTCGGCCTCGGCGCGCGCGCGCAGGTACACACCGCACTCCCCGTCCGCCTGCTGATTCACGGTCCGCAAGATCGCTGGGTCGTGGGGCAGCTCCCACTGCGGCAACGTGGTGATCACGCACCGGTGGCAAGTCTTCGTTACATCGAACTCCGCCGCGCCGATCCGAAGCACTTTGCCGATCCAGGTCTGCTCGACTGGACCTTCAGCGTCGCCGGTGTCGATCACGATGTTCGGTCGGAACCGGCGCGCGTCGTAATCGCCCCCGGAGTACAGCGTTCGCAAGTAGGCGAGCGTCGAGGACGTCACGATGTGGATCGGCGAGTCGTCGTGCAGGCCACCGGCTTCTCCCCGGAAGATCGTGTCTTCTTCGCCCTCCATCTCGGGGCGCGTATCGCCGCCGGTCGCGCGCACCACTCGCACGTCTCGCCCTAGCCACGACGACAGGATCGTGCCCGCAGAAGGATCAGAGGGCGCGACGCGCCGTCCGTCGGGCAACACCACGTCGGTTCCCTCGGTACGCGCGGAGACCAGTTGATGAACACGCTTCGCGCTGAGGACGCGGCCGCTCGACACATCGGCAAGAGCGAAACCTCGGTCCCCAGGGATGCCTGACTGCCTGACAGTCAGACGGTCGAACTGTTGGCCCAGGCAGGACTTCACCGGGTACCACCAAAGCTCAGAAACACGCCCGACGATCATCGCATGAAGGCTACCCTGTTATCGCGATGATCACGTTTCGGCCTGTTGAAGCGCGCGATGTCCCAGACCTCCACCGGTGGCGCAACGAGCCGCACGTCATGCGTTGGTGGTACGAAGACGACGACTCGGAGCCGACGCTCGATGTCGTCGCGCGCAACTACGGCCCCGGCCACAACGACAAGGAACACCGCTACATCATCGAGCTGGACGGACGCTCGATCGGATACATCCAGATGTACTTGCTGAGCGACTGGCCAGACTACGCAGCGCTCATCCAAGAGCAAGGCGCCGGCATCGACCTCTTCATCGGCGAGCCCGACCTCATCAACAAAGGCATCGGTACCGAGGTGATCAACAGCTTCGTCACCGACGTCGTCTTCGCCGACCCGTCCGTCGACACATGCGTCATCGACCCCGAGATCACGAACGAAGCCGCGATCCGCGCGTACACGAAGGCGGGCTTCACGCCCGTCCGCACGGTCGATGTCCCGAACACCCCCGGGCCGGAATTGATCATGGTCCGGAGACGCTGATGTTCAGAGAATAGAGAAGGGCGGCCGGTCGGCCGCCCTTCGGAGCTTCGCGCAGTGCGTGACCCTTAGTGGAACGAGTCTCCGCACGCGCAGGTCGATTGTGCGTTCGGGTTGTTGATCGTGAACCCGGACTGCTGAAGCGAGTCGACGTAGTCGATCTCCGCGCCCATCAGGTACGGCGCGCTCATCTTGTCCACGACGAGCCGCACGCCTCCGAAGTCCCCGACCTGATCCTTGTCCGTGATCTGGTCGTCGAAGTACAGCGCGTACCGCAGGCCCGAGCAGCCACCCGGCTGCACGGCGACGCGCAGGGCGAGCTCGGTCTCCGGCGCCTCGCGCGCAAGCAGCTCCTTCACCTTCACGGCGGCGGAGTCGCTCATCTTGATCGGGGTGCTCGTGGTCGTCGTTACGTCCATGCTCATCTCCTCGGCCGGGCTTTGTAGCTACTGAAGGCTCTCGACCTGAATGATACCCGTCGAGCGGCCTCCATGACCGCCTCATGACCTGCAACGTCCCTATCTGCCGGGTTCTTCCCGCTGATCAGCG
>DATGHY010000130.1:0-7388 GCA_035307625.1 Actinomycetota bacterium | reverse complement strand
ACACACCGTCTGCCCGTACGAGTGGAACAGCGGCAGCGCAATGAGCACGACTTCCTTGCCGGGCTCCGCGTCGGTGAACCACGCGCGCGCCTGCGCGCAGTTCGCGACGAGGTTGAAGTGCGTCAGCATGACGCCCTTCGACACGCCGGTCGTTCCGCCCGTGTACTGCAGCAGCGCCAGGTCTTCCTTTGCGTTGACCGGCGTCTGTTGCACGCCGCCCTTCGCGCTGCGCATCACATCTTTCCAGAACCGCACAGGCTCGCTGCGCGGCACCGGCGCGATGACGGACTTGCCCTTCTTCGTCATCGGACCGAGAACGGCCTTGATCCCCTTGAACGCATCGAACACGTTCGTGACGATCACTTCGCGCAACTTCGGCAGCTCGTTCCGGATCTCACGGATCTTCGGGTACATCTGATCCATCACGACGAGCACCTCGACGCCTGCGTCGTTCAGCTGGTGCTCGAGCTCGCGCTCGGTGTACAGCGGGTTGTTCTCGACGATGATCCCGCCGAGGCGTAGCGCCGCGTAGTACGTGATCACGTTCTGCGGAAGGTTCGGGAGCAGCGTGCCGACCCGCGTTCCCTTACCGACGCCGAGATCGCGAAGGACGCTCGCGAACTTGTCGACGGCTTGGCCGAGCTGCGCATACGTCAGTGTTTGGCCTTCGAAGTCTGTCGCTATGTTGTTCGGGAAGCGCTTGACAGCGTCATCGAGCAGTGACGTGACCGGCTCCTCCGGCAGCTCGATCGTGTCCGTGACACCCGGTGGGTAGCTCTTCACCCAGATGCGATCCATCGACAACGCCCCCTTCGGCGGCGAGGACTTGCGCCGCGTGGTCGCGCGCGGCGCCGCGTTCTTCGCGCGCGCGCTTCTCGCCTTCGTCGTCCGTGCCGGTTTCTTCGCTCGTGCTGTTTTGCGCTCTGCAGCCACCGTACTCTCCGTAGATAGGGGTTCCTAGGGCAGGTTCTGAGGCACCGATTCTCGCGCAGCCGCTCGCAAGCGGCCAAACCGGCGCAAACCTTACGTGGTCGCGCGCGCGCTCGTCGCCGTGACGATGCCGTGGAACGCCGGGACGGTGAGGGACCCGCTCCGTTGGATCCTGAAGCCCAAGTGAAGGTCATCGACGTAGATCTGGAACCGCTGCACCAGCGGATCCGATGACAGGATCGCCGTCAGCGCGGCCGGGTCGCCGATCGCGGAGATGCGATAGGGCGGTGCATACACCGACCCGTGAAGGAGCAGCGTGTTCCCGACGCACCGGACGGCGCTGTCGGAGGTCAGCCGCTCGCCGTTGATCGACATTGCTTCGGCGCCCCCAGCCCATAGCGCGTTGACCACCGCTTGGATGTCTTGCTGGTGGATGACCAGGTCGTTCGGGTCACCCGTGGGAGACTTGCGGAGCGGGGAATCCGTCATCTGCACGAGGACGCCGGGACCGGTCACGTCCGCCAGACCCGCGTAGAGCCCGAGGCGGTCGAGCTGCGCTTGCACGCCGGCAAGGCCGGATGCGGCCGCGTTCTTCTGCAAGTTGGCGAGCTCGGTTTGCAGCTTGTCCAGCTCTTTCTTCAGCGCGCGCGTCCGGTCGTCCTCGGCCGCGATCAGATCGATCAGTCGAGCAGGCCGGCCGACGCGGGGTCCCGGGTGCGGCAGCGTTGCGGCGGCGACGATCGCGAACCCGAGCAAAGCGAGTGCGAGATGCGGACCGAACCGCGCGAGCGAACCTGTGCGTATCTTCAACTTCTATCCGGCGCCTTGGACGGCCGGTACTATAGCCGCCATGCCGGTCTCCAAATCCAAGAGGCGGCGGTACGTTCCTCCGCCGAAGCCGAAGCCCAAGCCCTCGCCGAGATGGGTGCCGATCCTGATGCTCTCGATGCTCGGAGTCGGCGTGCTCGACCTGGTGCTGTACTACCTGTCGATCCTGCCTGGCGGCTCGCCGTTGTGGGGATTGCTCAGCGGCTTCGCGCTCATCGCAGCAGGGTTCTTCACAGGCATCTTCTGGCGGTAATACCGGCGGGTAATTACAGAGGTGTCATTCGTCCCCAGCCTGGGGACAAAGGTGTGGACGATGCCGGTCTATGAGTTCAGATGCACAGCCTGCGGGGCCCGTGAGGAGCACATCCTTGGGTTCTCCGACCCTCGGCCGGAGACGTGCGCGGTCTGCGGAAAGCCACTGAAGCGGGTCTGGTCCGGGCGGGTGCACATCTCGCTGGAGGGCTGGGGCTTCTCGAAAACGGACTCGCTCGTGTCCGGCGACAAGTCGGCGAAGGACTTCAAGAAGCTGAAAGAGCGTGCCGACCAGATCCGCGACGAGTAGCTAATTCCCCGCTTCGATTTCCTCGCGCTTGATCATCGCCTCGCCGCAGTGCCGTGGTGCCGCTTCCGAACCCTTCCGTAAGAGCAACAGCTCCGTACCGCACTCTTCGCACCAGAACGTGATGCGGACGTCCGCCGGCGTAGCTTCGGGCTCGGGGAGCGGAACGTTGCGCGGCGTGCGCCGCAAGAGCGAGCGGAACATCCCCCACCCGATCCACGCGATGGCAAGCGCTGCGACGATCGCGACGATCGCGCGCAGAGCAGCGTTCATTCTTCGCCCTTAATCGAGGCGTTCGAGGATCGTCGCGTTCGCCATACCGCCGCCCTCGCACATCGTCTGCAGACCGTAGCGTGCGCCGCGGCGCTCCATCTCGTGGAGCAATGTGGTCATGAGGCGCCCGCCCGATGCGCCGAGCGGGTGCCCGAGCGCGATCGCGCCGCCGTTCGGGTTGACGTTCTTCTCGAACCACGTGTCGTCGGCGCCCAGTTCCTTCTTCCATGCGAGCACCACGGACGCGAACGCTTCGTTGATCTCGACGACGTCGATGTCGGACAGACCGAGCCCGGCCTTCGACAGCACCTGCTGCGTCGCCGGGATGACCGCGGTCAACATCAGGATCGGATCAGCGGCCGAAACCGCGAAGGAGTGGAAGCGTGCGCGCGGCTTGAGGCTTAATTCGCGGGCTTTCTCCGGGGTCGTTATCAAGAGCGCAGACGCGCCATCACTGATCTGCGACGAGTTGCCCGCCGTCACGACCCAGTTGATCTCGGGGAAACGCTTCGCGTACTCCTCGCTGTAGAACGCTGCCTTCAGGCTGCCCAGCTTCTCGAGCGACGTCTCGCGCAACCCTTCGTCGGTGTCGAACACACGCACGTCGCCGTTCTCACCGACCTTGAGGGGAAAGATCTCGCGCTCGAAGCGGCCTTCTTTCGTCGCCGCTTGCGCGAGCTCTTGCGAACGCAAGCCGATGCGATCGACGTCTTCACGCGACAGACCCCAGCGTCCCGCGATGATCTCGGCGCTGATGCCTTGCGGCACTAGGCCACCGGGATAGCGGTCGTTGATCGCTTGCGTGAAGGGGAACCCGAGGCCGCTCCCGAGGGATGCTCCCATCGGGATGCGCGTCATGTTCTCAACGCCCGAGGCGACGACGAGATCCATCGCACCCGACATCACCGCTTGTGCTGCGAAGTGAGCCGCTTGCTGCGACGAACTGCACTGGCGGTCGATGGTCGTCGAAGGGATGTGGTCGGGCAGGCCGGCCGCCAGCCAGCCGTTACGGCCGATGTTGATCGACTGCTCGCCGACCTGCGAAACGCAACCGGTGATGTTGTCGTTCACGATCGACGGGTCGACGCCGGTGCGCGCGAAAAGCTCGTTCAGCGCCTTTGCGAGCAGGTCGACCGGGTGAGAGTCCTTGAGAGCTCCGCCGCGCTTCCCCAGCGGGGTGCGGACGGCTTCGACGATGACGGCTTCGCGCATGGAGGTCTCCTTCGGCCCTTGTTACCAGCCGGTAACTATAGATTCGTCCCTTCTGAAACGTCAACGGAGGGGGTCGCTCTTCCCCCACTCCCTGCCCTGCTGACCAGGGCCTCAACCAGTTCCGCCGCGCGAGCAGGCCCGTCCAGCGCGGCCGCCTCGCGCGCGATCCGGTCTGCGGCCGCCTTGTAACGAGGGCTAGACAGCACCTCCTGGAGCGCGCGCCGAAGCGTCGCGAGCTTCCGTCGCTTGACCACCACGCCGGCTCCGGAGCGCGCCACGCGGTACCCGTTCTCTTGCTGATCGCCGTGCCCCGGCACGACGACGACCGGAACGGCGTGCGTCAACGCGCGCGCAACGATGCCGTGGCCACCGTTGCACACGACCGCGTCGCACGCGGAAAGCACCGCGTCGTGGGAAACGAATCCGGTTGCGACGATGCTGCTCGGCAACGATGACGGCGCGTCGCTCTTGCCGACCGTCAGCAGCGCGCGCGTGCCCAGTCGCGCAACTGCATCGACCGAGGCATCGATGAGCGGACGCTGCTCGTGCGCTGTGCTCGCGGCGATCAGGACGAGCGGCCCGTCGCCGGGCGGAAGATCCGGTGTTGCGCCCCCGGCGTCGTACAAGCACGGACCGATCACATGCGCGTACGGCGGCCAGTCGCTGCGCGGGAGTTCGAGCGACGGCAGCGTTGCCACGAGCGCGAGCTGATCGGAGATCTGTGCGTCCAAGCGCGTAGTCGGTGCCAAGCCCAGGTTCGCGCGCACGCGGTTCAAGTCATCGCGCGCGCGCTGCAACGTCTTCACGTTGCTCGCGCGCAACCATGAATCGCGCCGGCGAAGAAGGCCGCGGGCGGGCGCGCGGCCCCAGCCGAACGGCGGGAGATCTTTCGACGGCGAATGCAACGGATGGATGAGCAACGTTGCGAGAGGGATGCGGCGTGCCTCCGCAGCAAGCGCCGGTCCTAGCGTCAGAAGATCTGCAACGACGACGTCCGGCTGCTCCGCATCGATGATCGGCGTGAATGCGCGCGCCATGTCTTCGGAGTCCTCGTACGGCCGCAAGCGTTCGTGCGTGCTACCGACGATGACCGGCATCTCGACGAAGCGCAGCCCTTCACGAGCAGCGTCTTCGATGTGCTGTGCGCCGGACGAGAACGTGACCTGGTGACCTCGCGCAGCGAGCGCGCGCGCGACGGCAAGCATCGGATGCCCATGACCCGGCCCGGAGAGAGAGGCGCACACGACTTTCACGGACGGTCACGATAGGTCTCAACGGCCCAGTACGCGAGCCCACGCTCGTAACCTGAGACTATGCTGCTTTCGATGGCAGCGACGATGGACCCCGAGCGCGTCAAGCGGTATCGCACGCTCTGGGAAGACGAGATCGCCGGCGCGACGCTGTACCGGACGCTTGCCGAGACGGCGGACGCACGGCGCGCGCCGATCCTGCTGGCGCTGGCAGACGCCGAAGAGAAGCACGCAGCTCATTGGGCCAAGATGCTGGCCGACGCAGGCGTTCAGGATCTGAAGAAGCCTCGTCTGCCTTTCCGCGTGAAGGCGTTGTCTTTCCTCGCTCGGCGCTTCGGAGCCGACGCGGTTCTCCCGCTCGTTCTGCGTCTCGAAGCGTCCGACGCGGAGCGCTACGACCGCGTCGCGGAAGCGCCCGATTCGATGGCCGGTCAGGAGCGCATGCACGGTCGCATCGTCTCGGCGTTGCAGGGCGGGACCGCAGGGAATCGCATCGCTCGCTCGGAAGGCCGGCACCGGGCCGGCGCCGGTGGTGCGTTGCGAGCAGCAGTCTTCGGCATCAACGACGGGCTGCTCTCCAACCTGTCACTCGTGATGGGCGTGGCCGGCGGGACGCAGAACAAGCACATCGTGATCTTGGCCGGCGTCGCCGGACTGGTGGCCGGCGCATTCTCCATGGCGTCGGGTGAATGGGTTTCGGTGCGGTCCCAGCGCGAGCTCTACGAGCGCGAGATCGAGATCGAACGCGAAGAGATCGCCGCGTTCCCCGAAGAGGAGCGCGACGAGCTCACCTTGATCTACCGAGCTAAAGGCTTAGACGCGCCGGAGGCCGAAGCGCTTGCGACCCAGATCATGAAGAAGCCCGTGAGCGCGCTCGACACGATGGCGCGCGAAGAGCTCGGCCTCGACCCCGGCGAGCTCGCCTCGCCTTGGATCGCAGCCGGCTCGTCGTTCATCGCCTTCGCGATCGGGGCGGTCCTGCCGGTGATCCCGTTTTTCATCACCGCCGGTGGAAGCGCGATCTTGATCGCGGCGATCGTCGCAGCTCTCGCCTTGTTCGCGGTCGGCGGAGCGATCTCTGTGTTCACCGGGCGACCCGCCCTCATCATCGGCGTGAGGATGATCATCATCGGGATCATCACGAGCGCCATCACGTTCGGCATCGGGAAAGCGATCGGCGTCAGCGTCTCATAGCCGGAATCGCGCGGTCCATGTCCGAGATGTACCCTTTTCGTGAGTACTCGAGGAGGGCATCACCATGGCAGACGTCGCGATCGGCGAGATCGTCCCCGACTTCGAAGCACAAACGCAGACCGGCGAGACGGTCAAGCTCAGCGACTACCTCAAGCGCGGGCCCGTCGTGCTGTTCTTCTACCCCAAGGCGATGACGCCCGGATGTACGAAAGAGAGCTGTCACTTCCGCGACCTCCAAGCCGAGTTCGACGCCGCCGGCACGACGCGACTCGGCATCAGCGCGGACAAGCCCACTTTGCAGGCCAAGTTCGCCTCGAAGTACGACCTCGACTTCCCGCTTCTGTCAGACGCGGACGGTTCGATCGCGCGCGCGTTCGGAGCGTCACGAAGGGGCCCGTTGTTCAACCGGCGCATCACCTACGTGATCGGAGCCGATGGGCAGCTGCTCGACATCATCAAGTCGGAGCTGAACATGGAAGTCCACGGCGACCGCGCGCTGGAGATCCTGAAGGCGAACACCGACCGGCGCATCAAGCTCGAGGCCGACGAGCCCGACCCTGCGCGCAGGAACTGAGCGCGCGCACACCGAAACAAGCGGCGTGAAGCGCGTCCTCGTCGCCGTGACCGCGATCGCCTTCGTTGGGCTGCTGCCTGCCCGCGCAGCCACCGGCTGTCCGCCGCCGCGCTGCATCACGGTCGCCGTGCCGGTCACGCCGGGTTTGATCGTCCCCGACAACCGAGTGAACGTGATCCTGCCCGAAGGCTACGACCCGACGCAGACGTATCCCGTGCTGTACCTGCTGCACGGCGGCGGCGGCTCGTACCACGAATGGACCGACAACACCGATATCGTCGGTTTCTCGTCCGCGTACCGCATCATCATCGCGATGCCGGACTCGGGCGGAACGCCGAGCGCCGGCTGGTACGCCGATTGGATCGATGGCTCACGCCAATGGGAGTCGTTCCACATCAAAGACGTCATCCCGTACATCGAATCGCGATTCCATGGCGACGGCGCGCGCGCGATCGCGGGGCTTTCGATGGGCGGATATGGCGCGATGTACTACGCCGCCAAGTATCCATCGTTGTTCAAGGCCGCCGCTTCATTCTCGGGAGCGGTCGACATCCGCTTGGCCGATCCC
>DATGHY010000129.1:0-7484 GCA_035307625.1 Actinomycetota bacterium | reverse complement strand
GACGTCGTCGACCGCGCCGTGAAGGAGATCTTCGAGCCGGTGGTCCGGCAGCTCGAACGTGATGGCGCGCGGTTCCAAGGGCTGCTGTACGGCGGTCTCATGGTGACGAAAGACGGGCCCAAGGTGCTCGAATTCAATTGCCGGTTCGGCGACCCAGAGACGCAAGTGGTCCTGCCCCGAATGGAGAGCGACCTGGCGGAGCCGATGCTCGCGTGTGCAGAGGGGAACCTTGCCCCGTACGCGCCGCGCTGGCGGTCCGAAGCATGCGTAACCGTGGTCCTTGCCTCAGGCGGATACCCGGGTGACTACGAGACCGGGAAAGAGATCAGAGGCCTCGAGGAGGCCGCATCGTCGCACGACGTGTTCGTGTTCCACGCCGGGACGAAGAAGCGGCGCAAGATCGTCACCGGCGGCGGGCGCGTGCTCGCGGTGAGCGCGCTCGGCGCCGATCTCGCACAGGCGCGCGCCCGTGCGTACGATGCCGTCGAATCGATCGACTTCAAAGGGAAACAGTTCCGCACGGACATCGCACTGCGGGCCTCGCAGATGGAGGGGAAAGCGTGAGCGCACGGGTCGGCATCGTCTACGGCAGCGCATCGGACCACGACAAGATGGTGAAGGCTGCTGCGATCCTCGAGCGGTTCGGCGTCGGGTTCGAGATCGAAGCGATGAGTGCGCACCGAAGCCCCGACCGCGTCCACGAGTACGCGACCACCGCTGAGGAGCGCGGCATCGAAGTGATCATCGCGGGCGCCGGGATGGCCGCTCATCTCGCAGGTGTCTGCGCTGCGCTGACGCCACTTCCGGTCATCGGTGTCCCGCTTTCCGGCGGCATCGCCGGGGGTCTCGACGCGCTTCTTGCGGTCGCGCAGATGCCGCGCGGTGTTCCGGTAGCGACCGTGGCAGTCGACGGGGCGGCGAACGCAGGGGTGCTCGCCGTGCAGATCCTCGCCGTCGGCGACCCGGACTTGCGCAAGAAGCTGCACGAGTACAAGCAGCAGCTCGCGGAAGGACTGCGACTGTAGATGGAGCGATCGGTCACCGTGATCGTCGAGATCCCGAAGGGGAGCCGCAACAAGTACGAGTTGAATCACGACACCGGCCGGATCAAGCTCGACCGAATGCTGTTCTCGTCTGTTCACTATCCGGCCGATTACGGATTCATCGAAGGCACACTCGGCGGCGATGGCGATCCGCTGGACGCGCTCGTCCTGGTCGACGAAGCGACGTTCCCCGGTTGTGAGATCGAAGTGAGACCGGTCGGCGTGTTCAAGATGCACGACGAGAAGGGCGAGGACGAGAAGATCCTCACGGTGCCGGTTTCGGACCCACACTGGAACGAAATGACGACGCTCAACGAGGTGCCCGGCAGCTTGCGCAGAGAGATCGAGCATTTCTTCACCATCTACAAGGACCTCGAGCCGAACAAGCAAACGCGCATCGAGGGCTGGGACGACGAGACGACGGCCTGGAAGCTGATCGAGGAGGCGCGCGCGCGCCTGCAGGAGGCTCCCCGGTGATCCCTCGGTACACGCTGCCGGAGATGGGCGCGATCTGGGAAGAGACGTCCAAGTATCGTTACTGGACGCAGATCGAGATCCTCGCCGTCGAAGCGTGGGCGGCGCTCGGTGTCGTTCCGCAGAGCGATCTCGAGGCGATCAAGGAGCGCGCGCGTCCGGTGGATCCCGCGCGCGTTGCCGAGATCGAAGAGACGACGCAGCACGACGTGATCGCCTTCCTCACTGCGATGGGCGAACCGATCGGGCCGGCGTCCCGCTGGCTGCACTATGGGATGACATCGTCGGACCTGCTCGACACCGCGCTTGCGCTGCAACTGCGGGACGCGGCCGACCTTCTCATCGCGAAGGCCGTTCTCTTGGTGGAGATCTTGAAGCGCCGGTCGCTCGAGTTCCGCGACGTGATCTGCGTCGGACGGTCGCACGGGGTGCACGCCGAGCCGACGACGTTCGGTCTGAAGCTCGCGGTGTGGGCGTTCGAGGCTGCTCGAAATGTCGAGCGGCTGCGACGTGCACGCGATGCGATCTCGGTCGGGAAGATCGCCGGGCCCGTCGGCACGTACGCAAGCGTCGACCCGTTCGTCGAGGAATACGTCTGTCGCGGGCTGCGGCTGAAGGCGGAAGAGGCGTCGACCCAAGTGCTTCAGCGCGACCGCCATGCCGAGTTCGTCGCCGCGTGCGCGGTCACCGCCGCGACGCTGGAGAAGATCTCGACGGAGATCCGCCACCTCCAGCGAACGGAGGTGCGCGAGGTCGAGGAGCCCTTCGCCGAAGGACAGAAGGGCTCGAGCTCGATGCCGCACAAACGCAACCCGATCATCTGCGAGCGGATCACCGGACTTGCGCGCGTCGTGCGCGCGGCAGTCGTGCCGGGTCTCGAGAACGTCACGCTGTGGCACGAGCGCGACATCAGCCATTCCAGCGTCGAGCGTGTGATCCTTCCCGACGCAACGATCGCACTGGATTACATCTTGCATCTGACCATCCGTGTGCTCGAGGGGATGCGCGTCTTCCCAGAGCGCATGCGACAGAACCTCGAATCCAGCGGCGGCCTGGTGTACTCAGGCGCGGTGTTGCTCGCGCTCATCGAAGCGGGCATGACGAGAGAGGATGCCTACGCGAGCGTTCAGCGCGCGGCGATGCGCACGTGGGAGAAGGGAACGCCGTTCCGTCAGACACTGCTCGAAGAGGAGGCCGTGCAGGCCGCGGGCGTCGAGGGCAGGCTGCTCGACACGATCATGGATCCGCAGCGCTACCTGGTGCACGCGGACGCGGTGTTCAAGAGGGTCGAAGGATTGGACGTGGGAGGAGCGGCATGACGCTGAAGGGCCTGAACCTGGTCAAGCAAGGGAAAGTGCGCGATCTGTACACGACCGACGCGGGGATCTTGATGGTCGCGAGCGACCGCATATCGGCCTACGACGTCGTTCTGCCGACGCCCATCCCGCACAAGGGCGCCGTGCTGACGGGGACAAGCGTGTTCTGGTTCGATCGTCTGAAGGACATCGTCTCCAATCACTTGATCTCGACGAACCCCGACGACTTCCCGCCCGAGGCGAAGGAGCACGCGGATTCATTGCGCGGGCGCACGATGCTGGTGAAGCCTGCAGAGGTCGTTCCGATCGAGTGCGTTGCGCGCGGCTACATCACCGGTTCGGGCTGGAAGGAGTACAAGGCGTCGCAGTCGGTCTGCGGCATCGCGTTGCCGGCTGGCTTGAAAGAGTCCGAGAAGCTGCCGGAGCCGATCTTCACGCCTGCGACGAAAGAGGACGAAGGGCACGACGAAAACATCGATTTCGAGCGGGCCGCGAGCATCGCCGGCCGCGAGACTGCCGAGAAGCTGCGCGACCTGACGCTTCGCCTCTACACGGAGGCGGCGGCGTACGCGTTGGAGCGCGGCATCATCATCGCCGACACGAAGTTCGAGTTCGGCTTTATCGACGGTGAGCTCACCCTTGTCGACGAAGCTCTGACGCCGGACTCAAGCCGCTTCTGGCCGGCCGACGAGTGGAAGCCGGGCGGCTCGGTTCCCTCCTTCGACAAGCAATACGTGCGCGACTGGCTCGATGAGAGCGGATGGGACCACACGCCGCCCGGGCCGGAGCTTCCCGACGCGGTGGTCGACCGGACGCGCGCGAAGTACGTCGAAGCGTACGAGCGGCTGACCGGGAAGTCGTTCGAGGACTGGCTCCGATGAAAGCACGCGTCGCGATCGACGTGATGCTGAAGGACGGCATCCTCGACCCTCAGGGCAAGACGGTGGAAGAGAACCTGCCGTCGCTCGGATTCGAAGGCGTGTCGGGCGTGCGCGTCGGGAAGCACATCGAGCTGGAGATCGACGCGCCGAGTCGCGACGAAGCGGTCGCGCGCATCGAGGAGATGTCGCGGCGGCTGCTCTCAAACCCGGTGATCGAAGACTTCACGTACCGCCTCGAAACGTAGATGGACGAAGCTCCTCCACCGAAGCCGGACAACAGCAAGCTTCGATTCATCGACGCGATGCCGCGTCCGCTGCTGATCGTGTTCGCGCTGGCAGGTGTCGCCGCCGTCGTTGCGGCGCTCGTGTTCATCATCCATCCGCCGGAGTCGGCGACGATCCCGGTGCAGGACCGACGCCCTCCGCCGCACGGAACGCTCTCGCACGATGTCGGCAAGCTCGTTCCGGCGCCTCTCCCGTCGGTCATCCCGACGCTGCCACCCGCGTGTTCCGCCTTCTCGACGACGGTCTTGCAGGTCGGTCCAGCCGGAGCGGCTCGCCTCCGCGCCGTGCTTTCTGATCTTTGCCGCTTATCGCAGGGTGGGGTTCCGGCCGAACTCACGACGGCGATCAGCGGGCTGAAGAACGCCACGATCAGGTTCGCCGCGTTCCAGCGTGCCGGGGTCGAGTCAACGGTCGACTTCGCGACGCGAACGGTCTGGCTCAACCTCAAGTTCTCGGAGTCGAACTTGCCGATCGAACAGGTAGCTCCCGTCCTCGTCCACGAGGGGTGGCACCTGGCGCACCCGAGGGATGCAGTTACTGCCGAGCAAGAGCTGGGCGCGCGCCGCGCGGAGGTCGACACCTGCCGCGAGCTGATCGCCACGGATAAATGGCCGCGGTGGTGCAACGACGCGCGCACGCTGACCGATCTGCCGGTTGCGCGCGCGATCGCTCTGTTGGTGTCTGCGGGGTACCCGCGATGACGGTTATCCTTGAGCAGTGATGAACGTCGGAGTCGTGCAGTTCCCCGGTTCGAACGACGAGCGCGACGCCGTTTGGGCTGTGAAGCATCTCGGCGGCGAGGCGCAGCTGGTGTGGCACGGCGCCGATTCGCTCGGTGATGTCGATGCCGTCATCCTTCCCGGAGGCTTCTCCTACGGCGACTACCTGCGGTGCGGCGCGATCGCGCGATTCGCGAAGGTGATGCCGGCCGTCGTCGAGTTCGCGCGGGCGGGCGGCCCGGTACTGGGGCTATGCAACGGCTTCCAGATCCTCTGCGAGGCCGGCTTGGTACCGGGCGCCTTGACGCGGAACGAAGGCCTAAAGTTCGTCTGTCGCCCCCAGCCGATCCGCGTCGAGCGGTCGGTCTCGAAGCTGGTGGACGCGGGTGAGGGCGAGGTTCTCGTCATCCCCGTGAAGCACGGTGAGGGGCGGTACGTGCCCGATGCGCGCGGCCTCCGCCACCTCGAAGAATCGGGGCAGATCGTGTTCCGTTACAGCGATCTCGAGGGCCGCTCGTCGGAGGGATCCAATCCGAACGGCGCGACCGACGCCATCGCGGGCGTGTGCAACGAGGAAGGGAACGTCCTCGGGATGATGCCGCACCCCGAGCACGCGGTCGATCCCACGGTCGGATTCCACAGCGGTGACGGAGCAGCCGTCATCGGCGCCTTGCTCAAGCGCGCGGTGCGCGCGTAGATCGAGTGACCGTCGCCCAAGCCGCCGCCCTCGGTCTCACCGAAGACGAATACCAGCGCATCGTTGAAACTCTTTCACGCGAACCGACCGCCGCCGAGCTCGCGATGTACGGGGCGATGTGGTCGGAGCACTGCTCGTATAAGTCGTCCAAGATCTATTTGAAGACGTTGCCGACCGAAGGTCCTCGCGTGGTCATGGGCCCGGGGGAGTCGGCCGGCATCATCGACATCGGAGACGGTCTCGTCGCCGTGTTCAAGCTCGAGTCACACAACCACCCGTCGTTCGTCGAGCCGGTTCAAGGGGCCGCAACCGGCGTGGGCGGCATCGTTCGCGACATCATCTCGGCCGGCGCGCGCCCGGTCGCGCTGCTCGACCCGCTGCGCTTCGGGATGCCGGACGAATGGCTGCAGCGACACCTCGTGAGCGGCATCGTCTCCGGTATCTCGCAATACGGGAACTCGATCGGGATCCCGACGATCGGCGGCGAGGTCAAGTTCGACCCGTGCTATCGCGGTAACCCGCTGGTGAACGTGATGTGCCTCGGTATCGGCGAGGCAGCGCACGTGCAGCGCGCGCGCGCCGAGGGCACGGGCAACGTCGCCCTGCTGATGGGCTCGAAGACCGGTCGCGACGGGATCGGCGGCGTGAGCGTGCTCGCGTCGCGGCCGTTCGACGCGGAAGCGGAAGCGAAGCGCCCGAGCGTCCAGGTCGGCGATCCGTTCACGGAGAAGGTCGTCATCGAAGCGTGTCTCGAGATCGCGCGCCGCGGGCTGCTCGTCGGGTTGCAAGACCTCGGCGGCGCCGGCCTCTGCTGCGCAACGAGCGAGACCGCGTCGCGCGGGAACGTTGGGCTCGATCTCGATCTCGACTCGGTACCGCTGCGCGAAGCCGGCATGGAACCGTTCGAGATCCTCACGAGCGAGTCGCAGGAGCGGATGCTCGCGATCGTTCGCCCCGAAGACGTCGAGCAGGCCTTAGAGATCTGTCGCATGTGGGGTGTGCTCGCGACGCCGGTCGCGACGGTCTCGACGGGGGGCAACCTCACGGTGACGTTCCACGGCGACGTTGTCGCCGACGTGCCGGCCCGCTCGTTGGCCGACGATGGACCAACGTATCACCGGCCGGCTGCTCGGCCGGATTGGATCGATGAGCTGCGCGCGCACGACCCATTGACGCTGCAGCCGCCGAAGGATCTGGGCGAGGCGCTCGTGGAGATGCTCGGCTCGCCCAACATCTGTTCGAAGCGGTGGGTGTACCAGCAGTACGACTCGATCGTGCAGCACAACACGTTGGAGGGACCCGGCGGAGACGCGGCGGTGATGCGGATCGAAGGCACGCCGCGCGCTCTCGCGATATCGACCGATGGGAACGGGCGGCTGTGTCAGCTGGATCCGCGTCTCGGCGCGCAACACGCGGTTGCCGAAGCCGCGCGCAACGTCGCCTGCAGCGGGGCGCGCCCCGTCGCGATCACGAACTGCTTGAACTTCGGCAACCCCGAGCACGCCGACGTGATGTGGCAGTTCGCGGAAGCAGTCGCGGGGATCGGCGAGGCGTGCACCGCGCTTGGCACACCGGTCACCGGCGGCAACGTGAGCTTCTACAACCAAACCGGCGACACGCAGATCCACCCGACCCCGGTCATCGGCATGGTCGGGATCCTCGAGGATGCGTCCACGCGGATCGGGATCGCGTGGCCCGTCGATCACGACGTGGTTCTGCTCGGCGAGACGCGCGCGGAGCTGGGTGGCTCAGAGTGGGCCTGGGTCGCGCACGAGCACCTCGGCGGGACGCCGCCGGCGCTCGACCTGGCTGAAGAGAAGCGTCTCGTCGACCTCATTGCCGATCTGGCCGAACGCCGCGTCATCGCGAGCGCGCACGACTGTTCCGAAGGAGGCCTCGGTGTAACGCTCGCGGAATGTGTGATCGCATCCGGAGTCGGCGCACTGATAGAGCCGGGGAGTCGTCTCGCACCTCATGTGTGGCTGTTCTCTGAGTCGGCCTCACGAGCCATCGTTACGGCGCCAAACCCAACGACCGTTCTCGAGATCGCGAAAGCTGCCGGAGTGCCT
>DATGHY010000128.1:0-2874 GCA_035307625.1 Actinomycetota bacterium | reverse complement strand
AAGGAGTCTGTAGCGATGCCGAGGGACACGATCAAGCCGGCGATCCCCGCGAGCGATAGCGCGAAGCCGGCCGTCCTGCCGAGGAACACGATGACTCCGAATGTGAGCGTTGCGTGGACGAGCAGGCCGAGCCAGATGATGAGCCCGAGCGCGCGGTAGAAGATCAGCACGTAAAGGAACACGATGCCGAGCCCGATCGCGCCGGCCAGGAGACCGCTGTGCAGCGCCTCACGACCCAGGGTCGGGCTGACCGTCGTGATGGTCGACGTGCGCAGCTCGACGGGGAGCGCGCCGTACTTCAAGACGAGCGCGACGTCTTTCGCTTCCTTCTCTGTGAAGGTGCCGGTGATCTGCGCGGAGCCGCCGGAGATCCCCTGGTTGCACGTGACGTTATCCCCCATCTGCGGCGCAGATTGAACGACCTTGTCGAGCACGATCGCTAGCTGTCGCGTCGGGTCGCCCGAGGGGTTGCACGCGAGCTTTCCGGTGATCGCTTGGAACGCTTTCGCGCCGTTGCTCGTTAAGCTGAGGTTGATCTCCCACCCGGCTGCAGTCGTCGCAGTCGTTCCCGACGGAAGGTTCGCGTTTGCATCGGACACGTCGGTCCCCTGCAGTGCGACCGGGCCGAGCAACAGCTTGGTCCACGTACTCGGTGGAGTGGGGTTTCCCTTCGCGTCCTTGGTTTCGTAGCAGTAGATGATCTCTGAATTGGGATCCGGAGTCTGCGGGTACGTCGTGATGTCGCCGCAGGTCGGGTTGATTACGCCTTTGGGGGTCGGTACCCCTGCGCCGACGAGGCCGAGCACCGGCCTGAATTCCAGCTTCGCCGTCGTCCCGATCTTCGAGAGCGCGTCTGCTGGGTCCTTCACACCGGGAAGCTGTACCTCTATGTTGTTGCCCTGGAGTGAGATGTCGGGCTCCGCGACCCCGAGCGCGTCCACGCGATTCCGGATGATCTCCAGCGCCGTCGTGAGCTGGTCATGGCTTGCGGGGCCGGTCGGCTCGAGCACGACGGAGAGGCCACCGCGCAGATCGAGACCGTACGTGAGGAAACCCGGGTGTGGCTCCCTTAGGTCGGCGGGGAGTTTCCTGTTGTCTCTGTGCACCTTGGCGACATCGCGCGCATGCGCCGTAACGTTCCACCCCCACAAGGCAGCGATCAGGATGAGGATGAAGACAAGGGAGCGCCAGTACTTGTTCTTGACCTTAGCCATGGGTTCGGACTACTCCGTCGTTCCCGATTCGGCTTGCCCTTCCTCAACAGGGCCCGCCTTGCCGATCACCGCGCGCCGCAGCATCTTGATGGTCATGCCGGGCGCCAGCTCGACCCAGGCGAACTCTTCGCTCAGCTGAACGATCGTTCCGAACATGCCGGCGGCGGTTTGAACCTCGTCACCGACTGCAAGCTCCTGAACCAAGGCCTGCTGTCGCCGCTGCCGCTGGCGCTGAGGGCGGATCATGAAGGCGTAGAAAAGTCCGAAGATCAAGATGAGGGGCAAGAAGCTGAGCAGCCCGCTGGTTCCCGAGCTGGGCGATGCAGTGGTAGTAGGGGTCGGGGTTTGCGCCAGGATTGTTAGGAACATCAGAACTCCCAGGAAAAAAGGCCCGACCGTTCCGGGCCAAGTGGCCGCCAAATCATAGGAGCGGCCTTCGGGGGGCGCAACGAGCGCGGCTCAGAGGAGCGTCGGGTTCTCAGATTCCCGAGGGACGCCGAGGTGGCGATATGCGTGGTCGGTCGCGACCCTGCCGCGAGGAGTGCGCTGGAGGAACCCGATCTGCAGCAGGTAGGGCTCCGAGACATCTTCGATCGTGTCCGGTTCCTCACTCAGCGCAGCAGCTAGGCTCGTGATCCCAACCGGCCCGCCGCCGAACTTCTCGATCAGCGTGCGGAGGACCTTCGCGTCGAGGGTGTCCAAACCCAGCTCGTCCACGTCGAACAATTCCAAGGCGGCGCGCGCCACGTCACGGTCGACGACGCCGGACGCCTTGACCTCGGCGTAGTCACGAACGCGACGGAGCAGCCGGTTCACGATACGAGGTGTTCCGCGCGACCTGCGCGCGATCTCCTCCGCCCCGCCGGCCTCGAGCGCGACATTCAGGACCCGCGCGCTGCGGCGCACGATCGTCTCGAGCTCGTCGGCGCCGTAGTAGTCGAGGCGCGCGCTGTAACCGAAGCGGTCCCGTAACGGTCCGGTGAGAAGTCCGGTGCGCGTAGTCGCGCCGACGAGCGTGAACGCCGGCAGGTCGATCCTGATGCTTCGCGCGCTCGGGCCCTTGCCGATCACGACGTCGAGCTTGAAGTCCTCCATCGCTTGGTAGAGCACCTCTTCGACGGGACGCGGCAAGCGGTGTATCTCGTCGATGAAGAGCACTTCACCCTGCTCGAGGTTCGTGACGATCGCGGCGAGATCGCCGGCGCGCTCGAGCGACGGGCCGCTCGTCGGACGAAGGTTCACGCCGACCTCATTGGCGACGATGTGCGCGAGCGACGTCTTGCCGAGTCCCGGCGGACCGCTGAACAGAAGATGATCCGGCGGCGCTCCGCGATTGCGCGCGGCTTCGATGATCAATCCGACCTGACGCTTCACCTGCTCCTGGCCGACGAACTCAGCCAGCATGCTCGGCCGGAGCGACGCCTCGAACTCGACCTCATCGGGAGCAACGCCCGCAGCCATGACCTCAGCGCTCATCGCACCAATCCCTTCAGCGCGCGCTTCAACATGTCTTCGACGCTGGCGCCATCGGCTTCGGGCAACGATTCCATCGCGGAGCGTGCTTCCGCCGGCGTGTATCCGAGGTTCAGCAGCGCGCCTTTCACTTCCACCAGCACCGAGCGCCGGGATCCGTTGCCGCCGGGAACGACTTCCAATTCAG
>DATGHY010000127.1:0-7545 GCA_035307625.1 Actinomycetota bacterium | reverse complement strand
GGTCTCCCGACAGGAGCCCCTTCCGGCCCGCGTCCCAGTAGTTGGTCTGGATGAAGTCGGTTGCATCGACCTCTGGGCGCATCAGCTCCTGCTTCATCGTGCGCTCAGCTTTGTGCGCGGTGTCGAGCGCGAAGCGGTAGTACTCGTAGAACAAGCGCGAGACCTCGCCTTGCATCCAGCTATAGAGCTCCTCGCTCGTGAACTTCTCGTCGAGGAACTGCCGGATCTCCTGCGACTGCGCGATCTGCGTCTGCACGTTCAAGTACTCGCGATGCGCCGCCTGTTCGGCGATCAGTGACGACAACATCTGGCGGCCGATCTGCATCAGCTCGCGCGCCGCGAGGTTGGCTTGCAGCATCCACTCGTCGGCACGGCGCTGGTAGCCCGCCGTCCGCGACTCCATACCGGCCTGGTCCTGCGCCCATGTCGCGACGGTTTGCGAGATTTCTGCTCCAACCTTCAAGGCATCGGACAGCTTGACGCCACCGAAGATTTTCGCATCCGCACCGAGTCCCCAGAATGCGAGCTTCGCACCTAGATCGGGAATGAATGTGAGCACAGTCGCGATCACGTTCAGAGCGTTGGCCGCAATACGCGCATCGCGGGCCATCGGGAGGTGAGTGTTGAGCTCGGAATCCTCGTTGGTGTTGAGGAACAGGCTCCCGGTTCCGGTTGCGCCGGACTGGTTCGACGGCGACGTGTCGCCGGCGAGCTTGAGCGCCGTGAAAGGCTGTGTGGCGATGGTCTTGTCGTACTCGCCGACCAGCGCCTGGAAGGCGTCGTCGAAATTGTCCTCGGTAAGCTCGGTGCGGTCGATCGGCAATGCATCGGGTACGTTGCTGTCGGGTTGCTGACCCAGCAGCCGCAGGTAGTACTTGTATCGCTCGAGCGCAGTGTCGCGCGTCTTGAGCAGCGTCTCGGTCGCGGCCTGCACCTGCTGCCACTGCAGGAAGCGGACGTCCTTGGTCAGCTGCTGCAGCTTGATCTCGTGGTTTTGCCGCATCGTCGCGAGGTGTTCGCTATCGCCTTTCTCGAACGCCGCGAGCAGTGCGTTGCCGAAGCCGCGCACCTCGCTCGCGAGCTCGAGCGCCTTCTGGATCAAAACCTGGCAGCGCATCGGGCCGATCGGCTGGTCGAGCGCGCTGACAATGCTACCGACGTCGATGCCAGCCGCAGCCGCCTTGACCAGCATGCCCGGATCGAGCGGTGGATCAAAGAGCGCCAGCGGCCGCACGACGCCCGCGATATCCATGCAGTGGCGTATCTTGAACAGCCGGTCCGCGACGGTGTCCCAGTACGCGAGCAGCTTTTCATTCGGCGGGATGCAGAAGTACAGCGTGCGCCCAATTCCGAAGTGCGGGCCGCTTTGTTCGAGCGCCTGTTGCGCTGCGGGGAGAGGATCCGAGGAATTGAACGGAAACTGCGCCTCGAGCTCGACGAGCGCGTTGCCCATCGCGTCGATTCCCGGCACCGGGTGGCCGTTCTTGTCGAGCACGACGTTGCCATTGGAGTCGCGCAGCGGCTGATTCAGCTCGAAGAACGCGCGCGCGCGCACCGTTCCGCGGGGAGGTACCTCTTGCGGCCGCTCACCGAGGATGCTGGAGGCGAGCACGTAGTACATCGTCGCCTCCGCGATCGCCTCGACCGTGTATTGCGCGAAGAGTGCATCGCCGGCCGCGATCAGGTTGTCGAGATAATTCATCACGACGTTGTACTCATACGCGACGGGCCGCGTTCGCGCGACGACGTGCGGCTGGAACGGATCGGCGAGGATGTCGTGATAGCCCTGCAGAATGTTTTCGCGGATCTGCTGCTGCGTGGGGTTCAGTTCCGACGTCGGCGTGCTCAACAGCACCAGCAGGTCATTGATGTCCGATGGGCCGGCGGGATCCTGGGGATATCGGAAGCCGAGGAATTTCCAGAACCGCTGCTGCGGAGGCAGGTTGTCCGTGCAGGTCGGGTCGAAGATCAGGTGGAACCAGCGGCGTGCCTCCGCGAAGCGCTGGTTCTTGCTGAGATGCACCGCCACGCTGAGCGGCAGGTGGAACAGCATCTCCCAGTTGTAGATGGAGTACGGCCCGCCGATGCTGACGTCGATCTTCTTCACTGGAAGGTGATCGTCCGGGATGTTCACCGTCAGCAGCGGATCAGGATTCGGTTTGTAGAACTGCTTGAAGAACGTCGCGTCGGTCAGGCCGTTCAGGGTCTCGGGGTTCATCATGTCCGGAAGCGTCCCTCGATTGAGGATCGAGATCAGCTCGCCAACGAACGGGTGAAAGAACGTTTCGAACCCGTACGTGAACTGGGTGTCGTCCAGGATAATCGGCTGCGACCATTGCGGGACCGCGGCGAGGATCCCCACGGTATCGATGCTGTGAAAGCCCGTCTCTTGGATATCCACAGTGAACTTGGTGCTGATAGCCATGACGATCTCCTAGCGATTCGAGACGGAGCGGATGCCACCAGCGACGCCGATTTTCGTGCCGTCGAAGGTGATGTTCCGTGAGCCGGTCAAGATGTGATTGATGTTCGCGTCGTCGCTGAGCCGCGCGCCCACGGGTACTGGATCGCCGGCCTGGCGATGGATCACTCCATTGATCGTGTTGCGCTGCACGAGATTGCCGACTAGGCGCGCGATCTGAACCGGTCCGAACGGAGGCAGACTCGGCACAACGATCTCGATCGGTGCGCTCGTCGGTCGCACGTAAAAGACGTGACGGCCGTCTTGGTAGATGAACGGTATGCTCCAATCGCCGAGGCTTTGCAACGGCTCCACGGTGCGAGTCGCCGACGGCGACAGGCTCTGTAGCACGTCTTCGGTCGAAGGTGGATCGCCGTAGTCGTAGCCGCGCTGATCAAAGAACTCGAAGCTGATCGTCAACAAAGTCTTGTCGGTCGACGTGTCGAGCAGCCGCCCGTTACTGATATCGCCGAGGTTCACGTTCGAGTATTCGGGCGCTGAGTTATCATCCTGGATGTCGGGAAGGCTATGCGTGTTTAAGAACAGGAACGACGTCCAGTTTGAAGTTGATCCTTCGCCCTCGGGACTATCCGATACGAAGAAGCGCAGCCCGTCGCCTTCTCCCGTCACGCCGAGGCGGAGCGCGGCGCGGTTGAATGATCCCGTTCCTTCGTCGCCGGGCGCGTAAAGCTGAATCACGGCGGGGTCGCCGCTGAGGAACATCGCCGGCCGATCGGGGTTCGACGTCTTGGTCGGCTGCCACTTGCCGTTGTAGCGTTCGCTCCAGCACAGCACCGCTCCCACGGTGACGAGCGGCGTCTGTTGTTTGAGGTCGTCCGCGGTCCAGCTCTTCGGGTCTTGCTTGCTCGGTACGTTGGGCAGTAGCGGGCTTCGCTTCAGGAGCTTGATCCAGAACAGCAGCAGCCGGCCGTTCCAGAGGTACGGGATGACAGGGTTGTCATCGATGTCGAGCTTGATCTGCTCCCACGGCAGCCAGCTACCGTTCTCCATCTGCCGGTAGAAATATTTGCGATGTGCGCCAGATGTGCGAGCGACCAGGTACACATTCTTGTCGTCGACGTAATACACCCCGCACGGCTCGAGCTTCGCGATCTCCTCGAGCTTCGCGAGGTAGTTGAGCAGCGCGACCTCGGCAGTGTCCTCGGTGATGTCGCTTTGCAGAAGTTCCGCCATCGTCTCCTTGAAGATCGACGACTGGTCATCGCGCAGCTCGGGCTCGAGCCAGTTCTCCGGCCACAGGAACACCTTGCGGTTGGCTTCCCACACGCGATAGCGGCGCATCCACTCCCACTGCTTCGCGTCGAGCAGCGCCGGGGACACGTTGCCCTCGAGATTCATCAGGCACCGCTCGACGAACAGCTGGACGGAGGAGAGCGCATGCCGGATCCGCGACGTCTGCATGCAGGCTTCCATCTGGACATCCATGAGAAAGTACTCGAACAGCTTATCGGGGGTATCGATCGTGTTCCCCGGCTGCTTGCGGACGGTCTGCAGGACATAGGCGACCAGCGCATCCCGGCACATCACGCGCAGCGCGTCGTTGATCGGTTGGATGACCTGGAGCCACGCTCGAGCGTCGTAACGGGCGCGCAGAGCAGACTCGAAGTCGCGCACTGTATGCGAGCTGGGCGCCGAGGCCGGATCGGGATTGTTGGTGGTCGCCGCGAGCAGCGCGGAAGCCGAGATGCCGAGTGTTTTCGCCAGCTGGAACGACCGGTACACGCGCCGGAACGTCGCGACGTCGGACAGATCCGCGTTCGTCTTGCCGAATTGCTTCAGCAGCGATGTCAGCGAGTCCACGTCCCAGTTTGGTAGGGTTAGCACTGCGAGCGTACCGTCGGCCGCCTTTCTGCTCGGATCCTCGAAGATCGCGAGCAGGCGCTCGTCGCTCGGCGAGAGGGCCGCCTTGAGCGCCGCGAAGTCGAGCAGCGTGATGAGGTGGTCGCGCAGGGCAATTGCGAACGGAGATGGGTCGGTGCCGACCGGCAGCGCGTTGAGCCATGGCCTGAGCCCAGAGGTGGGGAAGTTGATCTCGAGATCGCTGCGTTTGGCGAAGTAAACTACCTCGTCGGCCGCGAGCTGGAGACCCGACGCCAGCGCGTTCGTCTTGAGGAGCCGCGTGTAGGTCGTGCGCGCGTGATCGATCGAATCTGCCGTGTACAGGCAATCGGCGGGGATCTCGCTCCAGCTCTGGCCCTGCGCGATCCAACGCACCTTGACAGCGCCGGTGCCGGTGATGGTCAACGTGAACGAGGCTAGTCCCCCGGCCGTGAGCTTGATCGGTGCGGCGTTGGTCCAGGTCTTGGGCCCACCAGCCATTGCCGCGTCGACTCCGTCGACAAGGAGCGTCACGCCCATGATCCCTGGATCGGCATCGACCGCGAAGTCGTAGAGAGCGTTCTGGGGGGGATCGATGAAGCCGTCGAACGCTGCCGTGATTGGCGCCGAGCTGCCGACATCGAAGGCCGTGAAGTCATCGAGGCCGGTGAGATTTGTGGTCGCCGCCGAGTTTAGCGCGCCGGCGTCGTCGAGCAGTGCGGTCGTGAGGCCGAGGTCCGTGCTGGCGACCGCGCTGATCGCGGCGAGCGCCTGCTCGCGCTTCCGCAGGTGTTTGAGCTCCGGCAGGATGTTGGCGAGCAGCGCGGCCCGCTTCTTTTCCGGCGAGTCGGTCGCCGGAGCCGTGGCGTACGCGTCGAGCCACCCCTTCCACTTTGGGAAGCGTGCCAGGTACGGGGCCAGAGCGGCGTTTGCGGCCGTCTCTAGGTCCGCCACGGCCTGCTTCAGGTTGGCGTCCGTTCCGGCTGCGGTCTTGAGCCCGGTATCGGTGGTGGCGTCCAGGTACCCGGCGAACGTCAGTTGCTTGGCGAAATCGTCGTATACGACGCGCCCGGGCGCCGCCGAGATCAAGGGTTGCGGCGACGAGGTGGGCGAGCTTGCGAATTTTGCGTTGACCACGAACGTGTTGTCGAGCAGGCCGAAGAAGAAGTTGGTCGCGTCGGCACCATAGACGAGCGTCATGCGCGCGCGGGCGATATCGCCGTTCGGATCGTCGATGATCGCGAAGTCGCCCTCGACAGCGGCGAAATCCGCGCGCAGCGTTCGCGCGAGATCAGTGAGCTGTCGCCTGTCCGGTGCGGACTTGCCGCTGATGTCGTCATCCCAGATGAGGTAAAGCGCCTGCGTGGGCCGGAGCGCCGCCTGCTCCAGGCGCTGGACTACATCGAGGAACAGGACGATGGGAGGATTAACGGGATCCGGCGCCGCGAACACGTCGTAACCCGTCCGCTTCTTGAGCAGCAGCAACTCGACCACGCTGAGCTGGAGCTCGTGCGCAAGCCAGCCGTAACGGTAGATTGCGCTGATGTTCGCGAGTGAAAGGGGCAGCGTCTGCTTCGTCAAAAGAGGATTGGGCGGGGGCACCGCAGCGTTGGCGTCGGCGACGACCTGGTCCACGATGAGCGCAACCTCCTCGCTCGTCAGGCCGAACGCGGCGCGCAGCGCCTCGAGGTGATCGCTGACGTGGAGAGTCGCATCCTGGAGCACATCTCCGAAGGCGTTGGCGGCAAACGCCGAATCTTGCTGGAGGATCGTCGTGCTCTGGAACATGCGCCGGTAGAGCGACTCGTCGCCGTGGGTCTCGACGGGCGCCCAGCAGGCGAGCTGGCCCGGCAGGTCGCGCTCGACCTCCAGGTTCAGCCGATCGAGCAGGGCCCGGACGATGCCGAGCCGGGGCAAAAGGACTTTCCAGGCCGCGTCCAGGTGATCGAGGGGCGGCTTCCCGTCGGACGGATCGGGCGGCGAAAGCGATGTGATCGCCGAGTCGGTGAGTGCGACCGACCAGCCCAGTTTTCGCCATAGCCGGACAAAGCGCGCCATTCGCACGTAGTCAATCGCGCCGAGCAGGTTCGCGCTCGTGTCGGGATTGGCGTACCGCAGCTCGAGCGCGTCGACTGCGCAGAGATTCGTGCTCTCCTTCGGATTGGAGATCGTGATGAGCGCCATGATCTCGTCGTACGTGGTACCCGCAGCGAGCCACGTCTTGATCGTGTCGCCCATCACTTGGTCGTAATTCGAGCCATCGGGCAGGATCTTGCCGGGATCGCCGCCGTAGACCGCCGGATCGAGCTTGCGCGGCAGGAGCTTGCCGAAGTTAACACTTGCGAGCGCGCCAGTGTGCAAATCGCGGAGGGCCGTAAATGGCGCGCCGAGGAGCTCGATCCGGGTGATCAGCGAGCTGCTCGGATTGACGAAACGCGTCTTGAGGATCGCGACGAGGTCGTCGTAGCTGAGCCCCATGCGCCGGGTGAAAGTCTCGAGGTTCGGGAGCTCCGGCGGGACCGAGGCGTTCGAGTCGTTATCATCATAGCCGTAGAGATGGCGAACCGTCAGCGTCTTGTCGATAAGAAGCTGGTACTCCTCGCGTGAGAACCCGAGTCGCTCCATCAGGATGTCGCGCCACGCGTATTCCTCGGTCGTGCGCTCGACCGCATCGTCGGCACGTAAAGTCTCCATCGCAGCGCAAAGCGGCGTCCCGAGCTTCTTGAAGTAGCGGCGCAGCGTCTCGAGGGACTTGTTGAACGGCAGTGGCGCCGGGAAGATTGCGGTAAGCAGGGTCTCGTAGGCGGTCTCGTCCACGAACTGGGGGCTCGCGAGCAGCTCCGCCGGATCGACCGTCGCATCCGTGTCGTGACCGACGAAGTTCGATAGCGACGGGGGCGAGTTGATGTTCGCGTGGGAGACAAAGTACTCGAGCGTCTCGTTGACCACGTCGATGTACGGCATCGGGGTGTTCGTGTTCTCGCAGCTGAGCTTGAGGTAGTTGATGTCCGGACGACGACCGAACAGCACCGCCTGAGGGTTCTTCGTCTTATTGTCGGGCGGGTTGTGATCGAGAAAGCGCAATAGGTCGACCAGGTACGCTGCGGGACTCAGGATCGAGCGGCAGTGATCGCAGGAGCAGTAATCCATCGAGCCGAAGAGCTGCTCGAGCGTCGGATAGGCGACGACGTCCGACGAACCTCCGTGTGGGGTCTGGTCCACGATTTGCCCGGAGCTGTGCACGC
>DATGHY010000126.1:0-9304 GCA_035307625.1 Actinomycetota bacterium | reverse complement strand
CTCGATGATGTCGTCGATCAATCCGAGGCCTGCCGCGTGTAACGGCGTTGTGATCCTGGCTCGATAGTCCTGAGCAAGAGCGGCGCGCGCGGCCGTCTCGTCGCCGGCGGCCGACAACTCTCGACGGTGCAACAGCCCGACCGCGGCTTCGGGGCCCATCACCGCGATCTCCGCATCCGGCCACGCCCACGACATGTCGGCTCCGAGCGCGCGCGAACCGAGTGCGATGTACGCGCCCCCGTACGCCTTGCGAACGATCACGGTGAGCTTCGGCGAATCCGCTTCGACGTATGCGGCGAGGAGCGACGCACCGTGCGTGATGACCGCACGCTTCTCCTCCGCCGAGCCCGGCATGAATCCCGGAACGTCGACGAGCGTCACGATCGGGATGCGGAATCGTCCGCAGAAGGAAACGAAGCGCGCGCCTTTCACTGCGGTGGCTGCGTCGAGGATCCCGCCGCGACGGCGCGGTTGGTTCGCCACTATGCCAACCGGCGAGCCCTCGATCCGCGCGAATCCGGTGAGCAGGCTCGGCGCCGTCTGGGCCATCATCTCGAGCATCACGCTCGCATCGACGATCCCACCGATCACGTCGCGCATGTCGTACGTCGCGCGCGCGCTCGCAGGAACAACCAACGGCAGCGCATCAATGCGAGCAGGGAGCGGCGACGCCGGCAACCGCTCGGGTAGCTCGCCGCCTGCGGTCTGCGGGACGTATCCGAGCAGCTGGCGGACCAAACCGAGCGCATCCTCTTCCGTCGGCGTTTCGAAGTGCGCGACGCCGCTCTCCTTCGTGTGGAGGGTTGCACCACCGAGCTCTTCCGGATCGATCTGCTCGCCGGTGGCGGCGCGCACGACCTCGGGACCCGTCAGGAACATCTGGCCGAGGCCGCCGACCATGATCGTCCAGTCGGTCAGGGCCGGCGAGTACGCCGCCGCGCCCGCGCACGGGCCCATGATCACGGAGATCTGCGGGATGACGCGCCGCGCGCGCACGTTGAGCGCCATGATCTCGCCGCATCCGTTCAACGCGTCGATCCCTTCGTGGATGCGCGCGCCTCCGGAGTCGTTGAGGTACACGATCGGGATCCGCCGCTCCATCGCGAGTCGTTGGATCCTGGTGACTTTCTGCGCGAAGGCTGCTCCGATCGAGCCGCCGGCATAGGCGAAATCGTGCGCCACGACGGCCGTCGGACGGCCGCGCACCATCCCCCATCCGACGACGACACCGTCCCCTGCTACGGGGTCCTTCGACGCATAGTCACCGGGGCGCGCGCGGCGCCGGGTCTCGAGCTCCTGGAACGATCCTTCGTCACACAATGCATCGATCCGGCCGCGCGCCCCCAGCGCTCGCTTCGCGCGCGATCCGACCGAAGGTTTCGCGGCGATCGTCATGCGATCCCGAACACGCCGACGTCCGAACCCTGCGCGACGATCTCGCCCTCGCGGACGAGCAGCCGCACGATGAAGCCGTGTGCCGGAGCAAGGATGATCGTGTCGCCGACCGTGGCTATCGGATCCGCGTGCGCGAAGACGTCGAGCTCTCCGCACAACGCGTCCGGCGCCAGCCAGTGCACCACGCCGGTCGCAGGCGCGCGCAGCGTCACGGATCCGACGGGCTGCTCGACGGAGATCTTCATGCGATCAAGGAGTAGCCGCCATCGACGTGGAGCGTTTCGCCGCGGATCATCGATGCGTCGTCCGAGCAGAGGAAGCAGACCGCCGACGCGACGTCTTCGGGTGTGACCATGCGCCCAGCGGGTGTGCGCGCGGTGGCTGCGGTGAGGAGGTCATCGCGGTTCGGGAAGTGCTTCAAGGCATCGGTGTCCACCACGCCGGCCGATACCGCGTTCACGCGGATACCGTCCGCGGCCCATTCCACGGCCAACGTTCGAACGAGCGATTCGAGCGCAGCCTTCGACGCACCGACCGCGCCGTACGCAGGGAGCGCGCGCTCGGCGCCCAGGCTCGATAAAGCGACGATCGAGCCGCCCCCTTGGAACACCATCGCGTCGCGCACCTGCTGCGCCAGGACGAGCAACGCGCGCGCGTTGACATCCATGCTCCACTGCCAGCCTTTGAGATCCATCTCGGCGAGCGGCCGGAGAACGCCCGACGCCGCGTTGCTGACGACGATCGCCGGGTCACCGAGCTGAGCGCGCGTTGACGCGACGAGCTCGGCGATCCGATCCGCGTCACCGACGTGCGCGCGCAGCGCGATGGCGCGCCCGCCATGTTCCTCGACCTCGGCGGCCGTCTTCTCGGCGGCTTCGCGGTTGCGGAAGAAGCCGATCGCCACGTCGGCCCCCTCCCGCGCGAGCCGAAATGCGATCGCGCGGCCGATCCCGCGCGAGCCGCCGGTCACCAGCGCAACCTTGCCGTCGATACCCTTCATGCCCATCGCCTCATCACGATCGAAGCGTTCTGGCCGCCGAAGCCGAACGAGTTCGTCAGCGCCGCGTCGAACGGGAGCGCGCGCGCCACGTTGGGCACGTAGTCAAGGTCGCATTCGGGATCCGGCTCGGCGAGGTTGATCGTCGGCGGCACCAGTTGATGAACCAACGCGAGCGCCGTCGCTGCGGCTTCCGTCGCGCCCGTCGCACCGAGCAGATGCCCGTGCATCGACTTCGTCGATGAAACGGCGATGCGCGAGGCGTGCTCACCGAAAACGGCCTTGATCGCTTTCGTCTCTGCGATGTCCCCGAGCTGCGTGGACGTTCCGTGCGCGTTGACGTAGCCGATCTCTTCAGGCCCGAGGCCTGCGTCCGACAACGCATCGCGCATCGCGGCGGCACCCCCCAAGCCGTCGGGCTCCGGCGCCGTCTCGTGGTACGCGTCCGCCGACAAGCCGTAGCCGGCGACCTCCGCGTAGATGCGCGCACCGCGGGCGTGCGCATGGTGCTCGTCTTCAAGGACGAGGATCGTCGAGCCTTCGCCGATCACGAAGCCGTCGCGACCTGCGTCGAACGGACGCGACGCACCCTCCGGGTCGTCGTTGCGTGTCGAAAGCGCGCGCGCCGAGCAGAACCCGGCGACGGTAAGCGGTGTGATCGCCGACTCTGCTCCGCCGGCGAGGACCGCATCGGCGCGCCCCGCTCGGATCCAGTCGACCGCGCGCGCTATCGCGTGCCCGCTCGCGGCGCACGCCGTCACCGTGCAATCGTTCGGTCCGGTGATGCCGAGACGCATCGCGACCTGACCGGCCGCCATGTTCGGGATCATCAGCGCGACGAGCTGCGGGGGCACGCGCGAGGGACCGCGCGCTGCGAGCGTCGCGACATGCTGCTCGAACGATGCGATCCCACCGATGCCGGTCCCGATGACGCATCCGATGCGCGCGCGGTCCGAACCGTCGAGATCGTAGGACGCATCCGCAAGCGCGAGCTTCGCGGCCGCAACAGCCATCTGTGCGAATCGTTCCATGCGCCGCGCTTCGGCCGGTTCGAGGAAGTCTTCCGGCCGGAAGTCGGGAACCTGCGCGGCGATGCGCGACGCGTACTTTTCGGTGTCGAATCCTTCCAGCTTCCCGACACCTGAGCGGCCTTCGACGAGCGACGACCAGAACCGGTCGATGCCGATGCCGACGGGCGTCACCGGCCCGATGCCGGTGACGACGACACGCCGAGTCACGCTTTCGCTCCCACTTTCCGCTCGAGCAGATCGAGCGCGCCGCCGTACGTCGTGACGCCTTCGAGATCGCTCTCCGGGATCTCAAGCCCGAGCCGGTCTTCGAGCGCCATCACGAACGAGACGACGTCGAGCGAATCCAGACCGAGCTGCTTGAACGACGCTTCCGGAGCGATGTCGAGCTCCTTCACCTTGAACTCGGTGACCAACAGCTCGCGCACCACGCCTTCGATCTCTTCCATGACTCCTCCTTAGCTCGACAAGCCTCCGTCAACGACCACGACCGAACCGGTGACATACGACGCACCCTCCGACGCGAGGAACGCGACCACGTCGCCGACTTCCTCCGGCGCTCCGAAACGGCCCGCAGGGACCTGCAACAGCGCACCTGCTTGCGCCTCTTCCGGCACCGCGCGGAACAACACGGTGTCGATGTAGCCGGGTGCGACCACGTTCGCGGTGATCCCCTTGGACGCGACCTCCCGCGCAAGCGCGCGCACGAAGCCGATCTCTCCGGCTTTCGCCGCGCAGTAATTGGTCTGCCCGATGTTCCCGTGCAGGCCGGCGACCGAGGACACGGCGACGATGCGTCCCCATTTCGCGCGCAGCATCCGTCGCAACGCGCGGCGCGCGCACCGCCAGACCCCGGTGAGGTTCACGTCGAGGACGAACTCCCAGTCGTCCTCTTGCATCAAGCCGAGCACCTTGTCGCGCGTCGCGCCGGCGTTGGCGACGAGGATCTCGACCGGCCCGAGCGACTCCTCCACGCTTGCGAACATCGCCTCGACGTCTTCCGCATTCGACACGTCGGCGCGCACGATCACGCCGTCACTGCCTGCCTCGCGGATCGCCGTCAGCGTCTCGTTGGCGCCGTCCTTATCTTCGCGGTAGTTGACCGCCACGCGCGCGCCGCCCCGCGCGAGCGCGACCGCAGATGCGCGCCCGATCCCGCGCGATCCTCCGGTAACCAGCGCAACCCGTTCCTTCATGCGTTCGCTCCGATCGTCTCGAGGTGTTGCGTGCCGTCGTGACTTCGCGCGCCGGTCCAAAGGCCTGCACCGGCCGCCCACGCCAGCCCCGCGCCGACGGCCGTCAGCACGAAGCGCGCGCCCGGATACAGCCGCCCTTGCCGAGCAGCCTCACTCAGCGCGATCGGGATCGACGCAGCCGACGTGTTTCCGAAGAGAGCGACGTTGGAGAAGACATGCTGCTCGTCCAGTCCCAACCGATCGCCGACCTCCGCGATGATCCGCTGGTTCGCTTGGTGTGCGATCAACAGATCGACGTCACCCGGGGCGAAGCCTGCGCCACGCATCGCATCGCGCGCAGCCGACTCCATGATCCGGACGGCCGCGCGATACACCTCGGGACCGTTCATCTTGATGGTGTGCTCGTTCGCTGCAGCCGTCTGCGGTGAGGCGGGGCGCGCGCTCCCGCCGGCGGGAACGTGGATCAGATCTGCGCCGGTTCCATCCGCGCCGAACGTCATCGAGAGCAGGCCTGATGGTTCGTCGGCGGCCTCCAACAGCACCGCGCCCGCGCCGTCGCCGAAAAGGACGCACGTCTTCGGGTCGCTCCAGTCGACGAAGCGCGACAACGTCTCCGCGCCGATCACGAGCGCGCGCTCCACGCGACCCGCGCGGATCATCGCGTCGGCGGTTGCATACGCGGTGAGGAATCCGGCGCACGCGGCGTTGACGTCGAACGCCCCCGCGCGCGCAGCGCCCAACTCCGCCGCGACGAGCGGCGCGGTCCCGGGGATCTGCCGGTCGGGCGTGCAGGTCGCGACGATGACGAGATCGAGCGCACCCGCTTCGATCTCGGCAACCTCGAGAGCGGCAGCGCCGGCGGTGCGCGCGAACGTCGACGTGGATTCGGTCGATGCGGCGAGATGGCGCTGATGGATGCCGCTCCGGCGAACGATCCAGTCCGCATCGACACCCGGCAGGGCGAGCGCGAGCTCGTCGTTGGTCGCGACGTTCTTCGGAACGCCGATCCCCCAACCGGTGACGGCAGCGAACCTCACGAGCCCACCTCCAGCGCGAGATGGTTCGCGAGCGCGACCGCTTCAGCGTGGCTTCCCACGGCCGTCAGGTCGGCATCGGGAACGATCCGCTTGTTAAGACCGGTGAGGACGGGGCCGGGTCCGACTTCCACGAATGCGCGCGCACCGGCGTTGCTCATGGCTTGCATGCAGCGAGGCCAGTCGACGGGGCTCGTAAGCGCGCTCACGAGTGCTTTCCTGATCTCGTCGGGTTCCTGGACGAAGCGCCCTTCTGTGCTGGACGCGAACGGGATCGCCGGTCGCGATAACGCGACGCTCTCTAGCGCGCGCTCGAGCGCAGGCGCCGCCTCTCGCATCAACGGGGAATGCGCGGCGACGCTTACGGATAAGGGGATGACTTTGCGCGCGCCGGCTGCTCGAGCGGCTTCGATCGCTGCGGCCACGGCTTCACGTTCGCCTGAGATCACGACTTGACCCGGCGCGTTGATGTTCGCGACGACGACGGATCCTTCAAGCGTCCGACACACTCTCGTTGCCTTTTCGGCGTCGAGGCCGATCAGCGCAGCCATCCCGCCGTCGTGCGATCTGCCGGCCGCCGCCATCGCCTCGCCTCGGACCCGGACGACGGTCAACGCGTCTTCGAAAGACATGGCGCGCGCGGCGACCAACGCGGCGAACTCGCCGACGCTATGTCCGGCGACCATGTCCGGAAGCAGCCCGGTCGACTCGATCGCCTGTTGAGCGGCAACGGACGTCGCGAGGATCGCAAGCTGAGCGACTTCGGTCGTATCAAGCAGCTCCGCCGGTCCGTGAGCGCACACGGAGAAGACATCCCAACCGAGCACGCCGCGCGCGGTCTCCCACGTTGCGCGCGCAGGCCCGTCGTTGAGGCCTTCGGACATGCCGACGAACTGGCTGCCTTGTCCGGGAAAAACCCACCCGATCATGAGATCGACTCCCCTCTTCGCACAGAAGTTACTCTTAGTAACACCAGCCGACAGCCGGCCCGTGCGATCGATCCATTGCCCTTATACAGAGCATTTCCAGCGTGTGTCCACCTCTACCGGCCGGTAGTTTATTAAGAGTTTGTGAACGCGCTGGACGACGAACAAGCTACTCGTAGTAACATGAATGTATGAGTACGCGACGACTACCGGCAGATGAAAGACGCGAACAGATCCTTGCGACGGCGCGCCGCCTCGTCGCAGAGAACGGATACGACGGCTTGAACATGGATGAGGTCGCCGAGGCGGTTGGTGTTACCAAACCCGTCCTCTACCGGCACTTCACGGGGAAACGAGACCTCTACGACGCCGTCCTGGAGGAGCATCTGGCCGATCTCATCCGGCGGCTTTGGGTCGCGCTCTCGTCGTCACCCGACCCGCGCGCGCGCCTGCGTTCGGGGCTCGAGGCCTACTTCCGATTCGCGGACGAACGGGAGGATGGATTCCGCACGCTCGTCGAGGCGAGCGCGCGCAACGAGCGCGAGATGCAAGAGAAGCTGGGCGACGCATGGGACACGCTCGCTGACGGAATCGCGCGCACGGTGGGGGATCTCTTGCGCGCCGCGGAGCTCGACCCGGCCGGCGCGCCTATCTACGCCCGTGCCCTTATAGGGATGGCGCAGTCGGTCGCTGAATGGTGGGTGCGCACCCGGCGGATCCCCCGCGCCGACCTCGTCGACTATCTGCTCGCGCTGACCTGGCGCGGCTTCGACGGGCTTCCGCGCCATCCGACCCAGCGGCAGCCGATCAAGCGGAAGCCGGAGCCGGCCAAGCCGTAACCTCCAGCCACCCGCATCACCTAGGCTTCCCGGCGATGAAGTCGCCCGTGCGTATCGCGATCGCGTGCGCGCTGGCCGCGACGGCGACCGCGGGCCTCGCTGCGGGGACTGCGATCGCGTCGGCCGGCGGCACGTCCACGGTGCTCGTCCGCATGTCGAGCACCGAACCGATGGCGGCGCTCGCGCGCGAAACAGACCCGACGTTCTACTTCGTCCAGCCCGAGGACCACTACGACGGCGCGTACTTCTACGCCATCGCGCGCGATCCGTTCGCAACAGGCGACGAGCACAAGCTGATCGACCAAGCGCCGTATCGGTACAGCCATGGGGGCTACGGCGTGCTCGTATGGCTGTTGAGCTTCGGGCGGCTATCGATGATCCCCAACGTGTTGCTCATCCTGAACCTGGTCGGGATGGGTGCGGCCGGAGCGCTGATGAGCGCGATCGCGGTGCGTTACGGACGATCGGGATGGTGGGGGCTCGTGATCGCGCTCAGCCCCGGCCTGATCTATGCGGTAACCGCAGACACCGCAGAGCCGGTCGCGATCGCGTTCGCAGCAGCCGGCGTGCTCGCATGGGGGCACAAGAGACGAGGCACGGCCGCGGCGATGCTTTCGATAGCGGTGCTGTGCAAGGAGCCGATGCTGGTGGTGCCTGCCGGCCTGCTCGTCTGGGAGTTGCTTTCGTGGCGGCGCGCGCGCATAGCCTCACCGCCGTGGCCGGCGATAGCGAGCGTCGTCGCTCCTGCGGCCGTCTTCGTGGGATGGCAGGCATACCTGTGGTCGAGGTTCCACCACGTTGCGGTATTCGCCGGGAAGCAGAACCTGATGTTCTGGCCGCCGTTCAAAGGTTGGTTCGACGCGATCCGGTTCGCGAACAGCTACACCCTGCAAGGGTTCGACCGCATGAGCTACGCGACGGTGAGCCTCACGCTCATCGTCGTGTTCGCCGGAGTGTTGATCGTCGGATCGGTGCGTTCGCTTTGGATGCGCTCGCCGTTCGCGCCGATGTTCCTGCTCTTGTTCGTGCTCGACGTCTTCGTCACGTGGTACTTGCTCTTCTATCCGAAAGACCTTCTGCGCTGGTCGTCGATCCCGCTCGCCGTTCTGCCCGGTGTCTTCCTCGACGCCCGTGCTGAGCGGACCGGACCGAGCGAAAGCGGCGGCAGCGCCTCGCAGTAGGCGCCTCGTTGATCAAGATTTCGCGCGGCCTTGAACGCCGACCAGCCGGCACGGGATGTCGGCATCCTCGTCGAGCAAGTAGCTCGCGCAGATCCGGTGGTAGCCGTCTGCGATCGTGAGTGGCACTCCGGTGCGCAGGTCGCCGCGAACGAGCAAGACGGGAGACAAGCGCCGGCCCTTCTTCACCTTCTTGAGGTCCGCCGCGACGTGAACGTTCGTTGCAGGGAGAGCAGACAGGCCGCTCGCGCGCAAGAGATCCTTCGCCTTGCGTTTGATGATGCGCGCGCGCCGGAGGCTCGCGACAGTCGCGCGCGCGCTTGCGTCCGAGAGGAGAAGGCTTAAGTACTCGAGCGCTGCCGGATAGTCGTGGGTCTCAGGCTCTTGCTTCCAATGCTCTCTCTTTGGCATCGCTACCTCAACAGGTCGTTCAGCTTGCGGACGGTGTTGATGTTCCGGATGGTCAGATTCTTGTATAGCTTCGAGCCGATCACCTTTCGCACCTTGCTCCTGCCGACGTGAGCTCGATCGATCCTCCATATGAGCGCCCCGGGCACGTACTTCAGATCTTCGACGCCGGGCTGCGACGGGACCTCCTTCAGAACACTGCGAGAGTCGACGTCGGGCCAAAGGAACAGGACGTCGCAGCGCATACGCGGATCGGTGACCCAGCTCTTGGGTACCGCTTTGACGACGCGCGCGATCTCCGCC
>DATGHY010000125.1:0-6263 GCA_035307625.1 Actinomycetota bacterium | reverse complement strand
GTCGAGCGCGTTCTCTAACTCGGCCGAGGTGATGTTGAAGCCCTTGGGCGTGCCCAGCACGTCCGTGAACCACAACTGAACGAAGCGGATTCCTCGCTCCTCGACCGTCCGCAGCACGTAGTCGATGTCGTGATTCATGTCATCTCACCCGATGCGATTCAAGCTTGTAGCCGACGTTGCGGATCGTGGCGATCATGTTCTCGTGCTCCGCGCCAAGTTTCGCGCGCAGCCGCCGCACGTGCACGTCGACCGTGCGCGTACCGCCGAAGAAGTCGTATCCCCACACCTCCTGCAGCAATTGCTGACGTGAGTACACGCGCCCCGGTCGCTGCGCGAGGAAGAAGAGCAACTGGAACTCCTTGTAGGTCAGGTCGAGCGGCCGCCCCTTCAGGCGCACCTGGTACGTCGTTGGGTCGATCGCAAGGTCGCCGACGCGCACGGTTCCGGCCGACTCCATCACTTGCGACCCCAGTGCGATGCGGATGCGCGCGAGCGCCTCGGGGATCGCGATGGGGTCGAGCAAGAACGAATCGATCTCCCAGTCGGGCCCGATCGCGTCGATGGTCTCCGATGACACGAGAGCCAGCAGTGGGGCCCGTGGCGAGGCTGCTCGGACGGAACGGCAGTTGTCGCGCCCGCGCGTCAGGTCCTTCACCGCGTCGACGATGACGACACCGGGATCAGCATCGGAGGGGCTCGGACCGGCGGTCGAGAGCACGACGCGATGCCCGCCGGTCTCGAGGCCGTTCTTCAGGCCCCAGAGATCCTCCGGGCGGTCCGTCACGATCACGATGTCTGCCGTGTTCCTCACCGTCCCCAGGAAACGAAAAATCCCAGGCAGCCGGTACCCGGCGGGCGCCTTTGCCTGGGTGGAAGCGCCGGTTGCGAGAACCTGCGCTACCAGCGCAAAGTAGCAGAGGCTTTCCGCTCGGACAAGGAGGATTCCGTTGCCGCATCGCCGCCGAGCACATCGCCGCTGGCGGGGGCGGAACCCGGCGCTGCGCTGGGATCTGCAGAAGCTTGCGCTTCGCGCGCGCGGCGACCGCGATGCGTACGACGTCGCGCACTCGCAATTCTGGTGCGACTCCGCGGACGGCGTCCGGCTCGCGGGAACGCGGCTCGGACAGGACCGCGACACCGCGATCGTGATCGCGCACGGTTTCATGGCATACCGGACGAAGCCGCGCTGGCGCGTGCTCGCGGAGGGGCTCGCGGCCCGCTTCACCGTGTATACGTTCGACATGCGCGGACACGGGCAGTCGGCCGGCGCCTGTACCGGCGGCGAGAAAGAGGTCAACGACGTTCATGCAGTTGTGTCGTATGCGCGTTCGCGGGGTCATGAACGTGTCGTCACGATCGGTGGGTCGCTCGGGGGGATCGCGGTTATCGGCGAAGCGGCCGCGCATCACGACGTCGACGCGATGATCGCGATCTCATCGCCGGCCGAGTGGGCGACGTCGGACAGCAAGATGGTGCGGCGGATGACCTGGGTGTTCACGTCGACGTTGGGGCGCGCGCTCGCGCGCCGGGTCATGGGAACCAGGATCAACCTCGAGTGGGGGAACCCATTGCCGCCGGCGGAGCTCATCGGCCGCATCGCTCCGATCCCGGTTCTGATCATCCACGGGGCCGACGATCACTTCTTCCCGGCGACGGACGCCGAGTTGCTCTTCGCGCGCGCAGGCGAGCCGAAGCGCCTGCTTATCTTGCCCCAGTTCGGTCATGCCGAAGACGGCTTCACGCCGGCCTTCGTCGAGCAGCTTGCCGGTGAAGCCGAGACGCTGGTTGCGGCCGCGCCGTCGCACTGAATGGTGAAGAGGGCAAGCACGGCTCTGTTGCTGCTCGCGGCGATCGCGCTCGCTGTGTTCGGCGGGGCTTTGGCGATGCTGCTCGTCACGATGATCGTCGTCGTGATCGCAGCCGGTGAGCTGTATCGGCTTGTGCGGACCGCCGACCTTCTTCCGGCCGCGACCGTCGGCCTCGCGGCTACCGTCGCGCTGTTGGTCGTTGGGTATGTGCGCGCGGCGCGCGCGCCCGAGTCATTCCCCTTCGTCGTTGCCGCGGCCTTGTTCTTGTCGTTCGTCGTGCTGCTCTTTCGGCGGAACCGCACGCACGTGACGCGCGCCGTCGCAAGCACGATGATCCCGGTCGTATGCATCGGGTTGCCTGCCGCGTACGCCGTTGCGATGCGCAGCGCGAGCGGCGGGTACTCGATCGCCTGGGTTTTCGTGCTGATGGCGCTCACTGCGGAAGCGGGCGCCTGGGCGGTGACGTGGCTCGTGCGCCGCCGCTCGCTCACGCCACGCGCGCACAGGACGTGGGAGCACCTCGTTGGCGCGTTCGCGGGCGCCGCGATCGGGGCGATCGCTGCGGTCGCGGGGGCGTCGCCGCCGTTCACATGGGCGCGCGCGCTCGTACTCGCGGTACTCGTTGCGCCGGCGGTGTCGACGGGCGATCTCGCGTGGGCGATAGTCGAGGACGACCTCGCGCGCACGGAGCCCGGCGCGAAGCGGCAGCATCCCGTGGTCCTCTCGCGCGTCGGCGGCGCGCTGCTGTCGGCTCCGGTCTTCTTCTACGTCTTGCGCGCGCTCGTGAGCTGACGTGCGGCGCCTCATCCGCTGGCTGCTCGCGCCGATCATCGTCGCTGCCGCGTTGTTCGTCGTCGCGAACATCGTCGTGCAGCACATCGCGGAGTCGAAGATCGCGTCGACGCTGCAGAGCACCTTTCATCTGTCTGCCCGGCCGTCCGTTTCGATCGGTGGGTTCCCGATCATCGCAAGCATCCTGAGCGGTCACGTGTCCCGCGTTTCGTTCAGCGCGCCGTCGGCGACCTTCCAAGGGCTGACGGTGGCAGACATCGAAGTCACGCTGATCGACGTGACCGCCGACGGCGGGTTCCTGCACGGCGGCCCGCTGGCGATCAAAGTCGCAGGCGGGACGATCCGCGGACGGGCGACCGACGCGGCGGTGAACGCCTACCTGAAGGATCACGGGCAGAACGCAACGATCGCGTTCCACGCGGGGCGCGCCACGGTGCGCGCGGTGCGCTCGTTCCTCGGAAGGCCGCGAAATCTCGTGGCGACGGGTGCGGTTTCACGCGAAGGCACGTCGCTGGTGTTCCGGCCGACGTCGGTGACGGTCGACGGGCACCCGCCGCCTCCCGGCACCGAATCGCTCGCCGAGCAGAAGACGACGATCCGCGTGCAGCTGCCGAAGCTGCCGGGCGGCATCTCGTCCTACGGGATCCAAGCCGTCGAAGGAGCCGCATCCGTGTCGGCGGTGCTGCACCAGCAGGTGCTCGAGCTATCGAGCTAGCGGCCGGTTGCGGAATAACAGGGGGTTTTATACAGTACTAACGGTATAAACCTATGATGAGCAGCCAAAATGCTATCTAAGAACGATGGTAACTGAAACGGTCGGGCAGGACGCCGCCGTCGCGCGGGCGCTCGCCGCTCCCACCCGGGCCGCGATCCTCGATCACCTCCGGGCGGCCGGTCCGCGCGCGGTGAAGGAAGTCGCCGACGCGGTCGGCGTGCACGCCAACGTCGCGCGCGGGCACCTCGACGTGCTGGTTTCGGCCGGGCTGGCCAACGTGTCCTGGCGGCGGAACGCCGCGGGCGGCCGTCCCGCGAAGGTCTATGAGGCGACGCCGGTTCACGTCGAGGACGGCACGGTGCTCGTCAGCGACATCCTCGCATCCTTGATCGAAGCGGCCGCGCCCGCGCCGGGGACCGCGAAGAAGATCGCGGAGCAAGCCGGCGAGCGACTCGCGCGGCGGATCCGTCCGGGCGAAGAAGAGCTCGGCTTCGCCGAACAGGTCGAGTGGCTGCAACGCGCGCTCGCCCACGTATCGGGCGGGGTGCGCGTCGCCGACCGCGGCGAGGACTGGGTCGAGCTCGAGGACCTCGACTGCCCGTTCAAAGGCATCGCTGCGTCGCATCCGGAGATCGCGTGTTCGCTCGACAAAGCGTTGAAGGAAGGCATCATGCGCGCGCTCGGGGCCGACACCTACGTGGAGCAGGTGACGTCGATCGCCTGGGGGGATCCATCGTGTCGCGACGTGGTACGGCTGCGAAAGGGAACGAAATGAGCGACAAGCGCATGGTCGACAAGAACGGTATGAGGGGCGGCGCCGGGATCTCGGCGATCGTGCTCCTCGTCGGATTCGTGTTCCAGTGGCGCGCGGTCGTGCCGGCGATCGCGGTTGCGCTCGCGATCGGGAGCCTGTTCGGTCTTCGATACTCGCCGCTCGGCGCGACCTACCGGATCATCAAGAAGGCATTCCGGCTGAACGTCCCCGTCGAGCCCGAAGAGGAGCCGCCGCCGCGCTTCGCGCAAACCCTCGGGTTCGTCGTTTCCGGTATCGGGTCGCTGCTATTCATCCCGGGATGGAACGCTGCGGGATGGACGCTGGCGTTGCTCGTTGCGTTGCTGCAAGGGTTGCTTGCGGTAACTGGGCTGTGCGTCGGGTGTGAGATCTACCTATACGCGCAGCGGTTCAAGACGCGCGAGGCGGAAGCGCACTGAGGGCGGCACGGTGATACTTCGACTCGTCGTGGCGCTTGCAGTCGCGGCGCTGAGCATCGTGTTGGCCGTGCTGTGGCGCCGCCGCGAAGGCCGGTTCGACCAAGCTGAAGGTCGTTTCACGCCGGGGGATCTCGGCGTGGTGAAGATCGACCGACCCTCCGCCGTTCTCGTCGAGTTCTACGGCCAGGACTGCGCGCCGTGCGTCACCGTGCAGAAGCGCATCGGCAAGATCGCGACGGAGATACCGGACGTGCAGATCGTTTCGATCGACGCCGGTGCACACATGGACGTCGCGGACCGATACGAGGTGCGCCGCGTGCCGACGTTGTTCGTCCTGGACCCGAACCTGCGCGTGATCTGGCGTGCGTCCGGCGTACCGAGCGAGGACGCGATCCGGAACGCGTTGCTGGGACCGAACTGGGCGGGACGGCCGGCACCGAAGGCTGCTCGGCAGCAGCGCGTGAGGCACTAGCGCTGCGTGGTACGCTGCGCGCGCTCGCATCACCGGAGGAGCTTCGCACGATGGTAACGAACGTTTTCCTGGTGCTTCTTGCCGTGATGGTCGTCGCAGCCGGCTTGTTCTCCCTTGTCGTCGTTGCGCGTCTCGTCGAACCGCGCGGCGTTAAAGCGCTTCTTCGCCGCCTCGCCGGCCGGTAGGCCTCGCGTGGCGCTCAGTTTCGCCTTCACCGACGAGCAGCTTGCTTTCCGCGCATCCGTTCGCGACTTCGCCGAGAAAGTGGTTCGCCCCGACGCCGACGCGCGCGATCGCGACGGCCGCTGGGACCCCGAGGTGTGGCGCGCGGTCGGTGAGTTCGGGCTTGCCGGCCTTCCGATCCCCGAGGATTACGGTGGCCAAGGCGCAGACATCGTCACGACGTGCATGGCGCTCGAAGGCCTAGAGGAAGGCGGGCGCGATTCCGGGTTGCTCTTGTCGCTCGGCGCGCACATCTGCATCGGCGCGGTTCCGATCTGGCTGCACGGTACAGAAGAGCAGAAGCGTTCATACCTGCCGAAGCTTTCGAGCGGCCAGTGGGTCGGCGCGTTCGCGATCACGGAGCCGGGGGCGGGGTCCGATACCGCGTCGATCTCGACGACGGCACGGCGGGACGGCGATCACTTCGTGATCAACGGCTCGAAGACATTCATCACCAACGGGCCGATCGCGGATGTGATCAACGTTGTGGCAGTGACCGACCCGGATGCGTCGTCGTCACAGAGGATGAGCTGCTTCATCGTTGAGAAGGACACGCCGGGGATGACGGTCGGGAAGCATCTCGATAAGAGCGGCAACCGCTCGTCGCCGACGTCCGAGCTGCACTTCCAGGACTGCATCGTCCCCGCGTCGCAGATGCTCGGGCCGGAAGGGTCCGCGCTGTGGAAGGTGGCGTTCGAGTGCTTCGATTGGGAGCGAACCGTGATGGTTTCGGCTTCGCTCGGCGGGATGGAGGCGCAGCTGCGCGCGTGCGTCGAGTACGCGCAAGATCGAAAGGCGTTCGGAAAGCGCATCGCGGACTTCGAGATGATCCAAGACAAGCTCGCGCGCATGCGCGTCGGGATCAACGCCGCGCGCTGGGTTCTGTACCACGCCGCGTGGCTCAAGCAGCAAGGGTTGCCGCATATGCAGGAGGCGTCGATCGCGAAGTACCTCGTTGCGGAGACCGCCATGCACAATGCGCTCGAGGCAGTTCAGATCTTCGGAGGTTACTGCTACATCAAAGAGTTCTCGGTGGAGCGAT
>DATGHY010000124.1:0-5771 GCA_035307625.1 Actinomycetota bacterium | reverse complement strand
GCCGTCACCGTTGCCGTCGAGATGCACACCTGCCGCGTAAACCGCTGCGCGCGCGACCTCCGCGCGCGTGAGCATGTCGGCGCAGATGTGCTTGACGGCTTGGAAGGAACCGATGGCACGGCCGAACTGCTGACGTTCCTTGGCGTATGCGACTGCGAGATCGGTCTCCGCCGAAGCGATGCCGACCAAGAGCGCCGCTGTGAGAGCGGAAGCCTCGAGGCGGACCACGGCTGCGGTCTCCGCATCCGAGACTCTCTTGCCCTGAGGAAGCGAAAAGACGCGCGATATGGGAGTAAGGGGGTCCAAGGGCTGAGCGATACCTTCGGCGGCGATCTCATCCTGGCGGATGACCCAAACACCTTCGGCGTCCAACACACCAACGACGTCGGACGCCGAGAGATAAGGGATCACCTGATCGTCGCGGGATATCAGGGTGAGCTTCTCAACCGGAGCGCCGTGCGATCTCGTTACGTGCGTACCCACGAGCGGTCCCGGTACGAGCGCGCGCCCAAGCTGCTCGAAAACGATCACCGCTGCAGTCATCCCGAGGCCGGCGCCGCCGTCGGATTCCGGCAAGCGCAACGAGAACACGCCGGCCTCTTCGAGCGCGCCCCACGTTTCCGCGGAGACGCCGCCGGAACCTTCGAGAGACCTGACGGTCTCCATCGGGAAAACGCCCTTGCACAGGTCGCGGATCGCGGCCTGCAGCGCGCGCTCGTCTTGGTCGAGGTCGAAGTTCACGACGGTTCCTTCGGCATGCCGAGCACGCGCTCGGAGAGGATGTTGCGCTGGATCTGCGTGGTGCCTGCGGCGATCGAGATGCTCATCGCGTGGATCCATCCGCGCACGTGATCGACGGCCGGCTCGTCCTCCGTCGCAAGCGCTGCTGTGCCGAGGATCTTCATCGCGAGATCGCCGAGGTGGTGCCGAACCTCCGAGTAGTACAGCTTGAAGATCGAGCCGCCGATGCCGGGCACGCCCGTGCGCTCCGACTCCGTGATCGTGCGCTTCGTGAGGTGCCACAGGCCGTCAAGCTGGGCAGCGATCAGACCGAGCTCGCGCCGCACCCCGCCGTCATCCCACGCCGAACCGTTGCCGCGCGGGAGCTTGCGGGCCAGCTCGGCCAGCTCCTCGACCAGCTTCATCGAGCGCACAAGCTCCCCGACGAACGCAGTGCCGCGCTCGAAGCTGAACGTCACCATCGCGACGCGCCAGCCGTCGTTCTCTTCGCCGACCCGGTTCTCGACCGGGATGCGTACGTCGGTGAAGAAGACTTCGCTGAATTCGCTGGAGCCGGCGATCGTTCGCAGCGGCCGCACCTCGATGCCCGGCGCGTCCATCGGCAGGATCAGCCACGTGATGCCTTTGTGCTTCGGCGCGTCCGGGTCCGTGCGCACGAGCAGCTCGCCGAAGTCGGCGACGTGCGCGAACGAGGTCCAGATCTTCTGCCCGTTGACGACGTAGTGGTCGCCGTCGAGCACCGCGCGCGTCTTCAATGACGCGAGATCGCTGCCGGCGCCCGGTTCGCTGAAGCCCTGGCACCACACCTCTTCCCCGCGCAGGATCTTCGGCAGGTGTGCGGCCTTCTGCGCTTGGGACGCTTCTGCGATCAGCGTCGGACCTGCGTGCAGCAATCCGACGAAGTTGACGCCGACGTACGGCGCGCCGGCGCGCTCGGTCTCCTCGAGGAAGATGAGGTGCTCGGTCGGCGACGCGCCTCGGCCGCCGTACTCGGCCGGCCAGTTGATGCCCGCGTATCCCGCGTCGTGGAGCATGCGCTGCCACGTCGTGTCGTACGCTCGGCGCGCGTCCCAATCGTGCGGCCCGGGCTTCGCCGGCAGCTTCGGCAGCGCGTCGGAAAGCCACGCGCGCACCTCTGCGCGGAAGCGCTCGTCGGACTCTGAATAGCGAAGATCCACGGGACCGGCAGTATATCTGACGGTCCGTCAGGTTTTTCTGGGGCCTTAGCCGAGCAGCGCGCGCCCGCCGTACGACGCGCCCGGCTGCTTCAGGAACCGGCGCAAGACTGTGTTGAACTCTTCGGGGTGCTCGAGCATCGGCATGTGCCCCGAATGAGGTATCACCGCCAGCTCCGCCCCGTGGATCGCGGTCGCCAGATATCGAGCAGCCGCGCGCGGCGTCAGCCGGTCGCGCGCGCCCACCACGACCAACGTCGGCACGTCGATGTTGTCCAGCGCCGACGTCACGTCCATCGCGCGCAGCGTCTTCACGATCGGCACCAGGATCTCTGCCGGGATCGCCTGAAGCATCTGATTCATGAACGCGAGCTTGTGCCGGTGCGCCTTGGGCCCGAACCCCATCAGCTTGATAAGAAGCGCGACCATGTTCTTCTGGTTCTTTCGCACACGGTCGAACGCTTCGGGGTTGCGCGCGGCCGCCATCGTGGCCGCTTGTTCGAGCAGCCGGAGCGCCGGCGTCAGCAAGCGCGCGGCCGACGGAACCATCCCGCCCATCACGTCGTGCGCGGCGGTATCGATAAGAGCGACGGCCCGCAGGCAGCTGCCGATCTGCTCGGGGAAGAGACCCGCGTACTGGATGAGGGCCATGCCGCCCATCGAGTGCCCGACCACGATCACCGGACCGTCTGCAACGGCGGCGATCACCGCTTCGAGATCGCGTGCGTGCGCGACCATCGACCAATCGTCGGACGCCGGCGTCTCGGACTTGCCGTGCCCGCGCATGTCGTAGACGACGACGCGGAACTCGTCGGAAAGCTCGAGCAGCTGATAGTGCCAGCTCGATGCGTTGAGACAGAACCCGTGCACGAATACGACCGTCGGGCCGCTGCCGGCTTCACCGACGTACAGCTTGGTTCCATCGAAGGACTCGACCGGTCCGATCGAGCTCCCACGGAGAGTTCCGTACCGCACGTCGCTCATCGCGCGCGATGCTAGCGCGCGGGGCGTGCTTGCCTCACGCCGGTACCGGCGCGCGCGGGCTGCCCTCCCCCACTCCTAAGGCGCGCTAAGCGAGGAACTGCTCGACCGCCGCGGTGATCGCGCGCGCAAGCACCGCCTGCCCCGGAGCTGAATACGCGACGTCGGCCTCGGTCGGCCGCGTCAGGAACAGCGGCTCGATGATCGCGCCCGGCATGTGCGTCGGATGTGAGACCCAATCCTTCGCGTACGGTCCAAGCAACGCTTCGTGCCCATAGCGCGCGCCTGCGGCGGTCAACGCGCCGCCATGGTTCTGGGTGTCGCGCAGCGTGCCGCGGTCGGGCACCGGCCAGCCGGCCGCGTGAAGCTGCGAGATCACCGCGTTCTGCAGCAAGCCTGCGAGGCGCTGGTTCGCGCGTGAGAAGGTTCGGTCCGGGTCCCAGATCGTGAGCGCGCCGCCTTCGCTCGGCAGCCCGAACGCGTTCATGTGGACCGACACCAACACTGCGGCGCCCGATGCGTTCGCACATGCGACGCGCGCAAGGACATCTTGGCGCGCGCCGTCCGCGTTGAAGACTCCGTTCACGATGTCGCCGGGACGCGGAACGCCGACCGTGTCATCGGTCCACCGTGAGACCACCACTCGATATCCGGCTGCGCGCAGCTGCTCGGTCGCTTGCTTCACGACTGCAAGAGTCGCCGACTTCTCTTGGATGCGCTTGCCGCCGCTGGTCCGTCCGCCGGTTCCGGGGTCGACGCCGCCGTGGCCCGCGTCGAGGAAGACGGTGGCCCTCGCAGGACCGGCAACCGTCGGCGGGAACGCGACGCACGCATCCGGCGAGAACGCGAACCCATCGGCGGTCAGCTGCACCGCCGAGGGCGGGAGCGGCGTGACCGAGACCGACGGCGAGGTCGATGCGCGCGGCTTCCCGTTTCGTTTCGGCGACGTGTCGCCGATCGCGTTCATCGCCCACGAGATAAGCAGGATGCCGATGAAGGCCGCGAGCAACAGGCGGCGGCGGCGAACGGCGGGTGATGCCATCGCGCGGACGCTACCAGACGAACCTGAGCGCGTTTACCAGAGCTGGTCGGTGTACGTGTCCGTGCCCGGGATCGTTGGGATGAACGCGCCGGCCCAGATGACCTTGCCGAACCCACCTGCCTCAACCTGCTCGCCTTGTTTCACGAACAGCGGATCCCAGACCTCGATCGGATCGCGATCCAAGAACGACAGATACAGCATGCGCTTGGCGTCATCGGCGACGCGCGGGACGTCCCCGGGCGCGTCGGAAGGGATTGGGATCGCGGTGAACGCGAGCGTCATCGCGATGGGAGACCCTTTCAAGACGCCGGGCAAGTACTCGTTGCGGTACCAGCCGTCGAGCGCCTTGCGGTCCTCGCCTTCGACGAAGGTGACGGCCAAACCTTTGAACCGGTGGTCGAGCGCGATCTCCGGTGGGACGCCGTCTTCATCGCGGAAAACGCCGCCGCGGTAGAGGTACATCTTCGTGTGGATGTGCTCGCGCTCTTCGAACATGCGGTTCTCTGCGTGAAGGCGGTGCACTTCCTTGCCGCCCCACGCGCCCCACTCCTTCGACTGGCTCGCTTCGATCCAGTAGGTGGCGAGATACGAGCCGAGCTGCGGGTCGGCTGCTATCGGCGTGTTGGCCGGGTAGCGGAGGTCCTTATACGGCTTGGTCGCGACCCACCGCGCGCCTGCGAGGATGCCGGGGCCGACGAGACAGCCCGCGTAGAAGTGGTCACGCTCGTACCAGCGGTTGTATTCGACTTCGTGTCCCTTATGAGGCTCGACCATCGTGAACAGGATCGAGCCGAGCTTGATCGGGTAGTCGGTCATTTCTCCTCCATCAGTTTGCGCGCGCGCTCGCGCAGCTCGTACTTGAGGACTTTGCCGCTGGCGTTCATGGGGAGGGCATCTGTTGGCACAACCATGCGCGGCACCTTGTAGTTGGCCAATTGACTCTTTGCCCAGGAAGTTATGAGATTGGGATCGATCGATCGATTCGGTTTGGCCACCACGAACGCAACGCCTACTTCGCCCAAACGCTCATCGGGTGCACCGACCACGGCGACTTGCCCGATGTCTTCGTGCCGCAGGAGCTCGTTCTCGATCTCGGCGGGATATGCATTGAAGCCGCCGACGATGAACATGTCCTTCTTGCGGTCGGTGATCTTCACGTAGCCGCGCGCGTCCATGACGCCGACGTCGCCGGTGTGGAGCCAGCCGTCTTTGATCGTGGCGGCGGTTTGCTCGGGTTCTTCGAAATAGCCCTGCGTGACGTTGTAGCCCTTGACGACGATCTCACCCGGCTCGCCGCGCGCGACCTCATTCCCGTCGTCGTCGACGACGCGCAGTTCGGTATCCGGGATCGCGCAGCCGCTCGTGTTAGCGATCGTTTCGGCGTCGTCGTCGGGGCGGCACATCGTCGCGGTGCCGGTCGACTCCGTAAGGCCGTACGCGGTCAAGATGGTTTCGAACGTCAGCTCATCGCGCATGCGTTTGATCAGCTCGACCGGGACGACGGCAGCGCCGGTGACCGCCAGACGCAACGACGACAGGTCAAGCGAGGCGCGCGCGGGGTCGTTCAGGATCGATTGATACAGCGTCGGGGGACCCGGCAGGACGGTGATCTTCTCCTCGCCGATGCGCCGCATGACTTGCCCGGCGTCGAAGACCGCGTGCGGCACGATCGTCGCGCCGCGCATCAAGCACGCGAGGATCCCCGCCTTATACCCGAAGGTGTGGAAGAACGGGTTGATGATGAGGTAGCGGTCGCCGGTGCGCAGTCCGACGACGTCGCTCCACGCCTCGAAGACGCGCAGCGTCTGGGCGTGGGTGCACATCGCCCCCTT
>DATGHY010000123.1:0-2389 GCA_035307625.1 Actinomycetota bacterium | reverse complement strand
TTCACGCGCGATAGCGACCGCTACCAGCTCAACCGCACACAGGTCAGCGTCGATCTCGACGAACTCGAACAACTCCGCACCGAGATCGAACGCGCCGAGGCTCCCGAAAGGTCGTTACCCCTGCTCGAACGGGCGCTTGGGCTCTTCGCTGGGCAGCCGTTGTCCGGCAGCGACTTCCCGTGGGCGGAGAGCGAGCAGCGCCGGCTGAGCGCGATCCAGCTTGAGTTGTTGGAACGGGCAGGTCTTGCGCGCCTCGCCGTAGGCGACCCCGCTGGGGCGCTCGCGAATGCTGAGCACGGGCTGGCTCACGAACCTTTCAACGAGAAACTCGCGCGCGTTGCCATGCAAGCCGAGGGAGCGCTCGGACTTCGAACCGCCATCATCAAACGCTACGAGCAGCTAAATGAGCTCCTCGACGAGCAGCTCGGCCTCCGACCGGATTCAGATACGCGCCTCCTCTACCGACAACTCCTCACGCAAGACGCATCAGCAAGGACACGAGATCACGCGCCCCGCGTTGACGCGTAAGAGAGACGTCGCGCGGATGGAGCCGGAGTGGCGGCCGACCTATGCGACAGCCTTGAGCTTGTACAAGCCAGATCGGCGGCCCATGCGCTCGACCGTGCTTACGCGGGCGACTTGCGTCAGGAACGTTGCCGCAGGGTTCTTTCCACCGATCCGATGCCCTTCGGCGACCACCAAGTCGAACCACTGCTTGTAATGCACGACATCGCCCTCGCGGAAGTGTTGCCAGATGACCTTCGCTGCGACCTCGCGAAGACGCTCGCCTCGCAACTCCTCATGGAGCTCTGTGATCGAGAGTTGATCCTCGATCCCAAGCAGTTCTCCGATCTCTCGGATCGTGCGGGCGATGCGGTCAGCCTCACGGGCCGCATCCTCCGCAAGCTCTGAATGGTGCTCGCTCCGAGCGACGCACTCCGCGTGACGACTGAGCAGCCGATCACGCTCGGCAGCGGCTGTCTCCTTGAAATCGTCAGACAATGCCGGTCCAGGCTTCACGGAAGAGAACCTAGATACTCGATCGGACGGAGCAACTGGCGCAGTCAGTTGAGTAAGCCAGTTGATCCAGTCTGTCCGATCATGGTGCAACCATCTGGCAGAGGCACACGACGCTCCCGTCGTCTGCGAGGCGAGAAACCGGATAGGAAGATGCATGATGGAGCAGCAGGTCTATGTCGAGGAATGGCAGGCGCATTACGGCACGCCGCTGCACATCGACACAGATCTGCCCGAGGATGCGACGGCCGAAATCGTTGAAAAATCGGAATCGTTCGCGATCTGGCCAGAAGAAGCGGCGCGGCCCGAGCGACTCGCGTTTGTTGACGGCGTCCGCCGCGGCGACGCGTACCTCTATCTCGACGATACGGCTAGCGGCGCCCTCGCACACGGCGTCGCCGGTGCTCACGCGCGTGGCGCTGCATTGTGCGAGCACGGAGCTATGCGTTGCGACCACGTTGAGACGACCCGGCTCGTCATCTGGGGTTCCGGCTTTATCGCCGACCTGCCGGATGTGCGCGGCGGTTACCGCTGGCTAAGCGCCTCGGTTGCTGACAACGATCATGATGCTCCGCTGCGCGAGCTACAGCGGCGGATGCGTCAGAGTGAAGGACAGCTCGCCGAGCAGCTGGCGAGCGACGGCTGGACGGTGGTCTGCGACGGCCCGCTCAGCTTCGTACGCTCAACCGATCTTCCCGTTTGCGGCTACGTCAAGACCCATCATCGTCCCCTGCTTGCCGCGGACGAGCAGGGCAAGATCGCCACGCTCGGTGGCGGTCAGCGTAGCCCCTTGTTCGTGATCTCAGACCGCTACAGCTGCTATCTCCGGCTGGTCGAGCGTAAGACGAACCACGGCCCTTGGCACGGAATCGCGAGGCTCGAGTTCCCGCAGAGCGCTGGCTTCACGGAAGTTCAACGGGTCGCCGACCAGCTAGCCGCGACGCTGCCACGTTTCGCCGGCATCAGCCACATCGACCCGCGCGCGCCGCAAAACCTTCAGCCCATCGGTGCGCTCGAGGAGCAGCTGCGCCGTCGCCTTGGTCATCCGCGGCAGGCGGCGATGGCCGTGCGTGAATCCGCACGGTCGCTTCGACAGCCCCAGACAGACACGATCCTGGAAGGAAGTTCATGAGCGAGACCTCCTCCGTGCCACCCGACGCCCTAACCGATGCCCCCGTCGTGGGTTTGGTCGACGGCTCGATTCCGGCTACAACCGACCGCTTCGTCGTCTGCCTCAGCGACGACGCCGTCGTGCAACTCGATGACTTGGTCTGCTTGACGGATGAGCTTCCTGACGGCCGCGCCGTAAGCCATTACGGCATCGTCATTGAGCAGAGCGGGTACTTCGAAGGTGCGCAGTGGGCAACCGATA
>DATGHY010000122.1:0-4352 GCA_035307625.1 Actinomycetota bacterium | reverse complement strand
AATGTTCCGGGCGAGTAGACCAAGTGGGTGGGATCAAGCCATATGAGCGGTAGACCAGCCACACCGCTGGTTGCGATCCTGCCGTTCGATCCGAGGAGCGAGATGACATCCGACGTCGAACATTGCGGAGTCTTGTTGAATCCATTGACCGCTGTCCGAACGCCGTCCGGACTGAATGCTCCGATCTGATCTACACAACCGTTCGTCGTCCTTTGAAGGACGTGATGAGTGCCGTCCCAGCGAATGATTTCTGCCGTTACGTTGCCGTTGGGATAGCCATTGATAACGCACCAGCTGCCGGCTGGCGTAACCGGCTGAACGACATAGCCGTTCTCGCAAAGTGATGCCGTCCGGTGACCGGTCGAGGAGTCCGCAACGTGGATCTCCTGTGCCATCGTCTCGTGTCCCCGATAGCCACTGTAGTCGGAACCGAACTGAGCTTGTTGAGAGACATCAACTATCAAGTGGTGTCCATACCATGCGATCGGCCATTCCAGATAGTTGTTTTGAGGCTGATATAGATTCTGAACCTTGATCGTCTGCTGGAATAGATCGACGCGGCGATTCCCCGCGGGGAGAGCAATCGAGTAGATAGTGTTCGATATCGTGCCAGTACCGTCCTTCGCAGCCTTGGAATAATCGATCACGCCAACTGCGATCCTTGAATCATCCGAAGCCACAGCGACGGCGATACGTCGCCGCCCGGCGGTCGCCACCCTGAAGAGCGTCGACTTGGCCCCCCGCTCGTCGATCGAGTGGAGCATGAAGTCCTGGTCCACGTAATACACACGTGTTCTCGAAACCGTGAACGGCATGGTCGGAACTCCAGTGATTCCGTTCGCGGCAGCCTCCTCGCTCATAGCAAGTGCGGGATTCGTCACTGGACCCGTGCGAATCTTCACATGCCCGGACACGTCGATCAGCTCGAGTTCGTAGTGAGCACTGGCCGTCGTGATCCGAACGACGTACGGCCGCGACCATGGGGCGGCAGCAGAAGGAAGGGTGCGACTGCTCGCGGAGGGCGATGAGCTGGTCGCTGGAACGTTGGTCGTGCTCGACGGTGTCGTCTTGGGGCTCGAACCTGTGCATGCCCCGAGGAGGAGGACCGAAACGATCGTTGGCAATGACAGCCGCGTCTTCACGATAGTGATTCCCCCTTCGCGCTTTGCACCATGAAACTGGGTCGGGGGATCGGACCGCACGTCCGTTCGGTCATTGAGGATGGCCATGGGGGAAAGATGGGCCATTTGCCCCATCGGAAGAGGGGCCGTCGCACGACGGCCCCTCTTGACGTCACGCGGCGCTCAGCACGGGTTCGAGATCGTTCCTCGATAGTTGTTCGCGCGCATAACCGTGGTCCCGCCACCGCCGAAGCGCAGATACGGCTCGAAGACCAGGGAACCGTACTGAGCGTTCCCCCCGAAGTTGCTGATGTCGCCGGGCACGTTGTTTCCAAACTGCCAGTTGCACACGCCTCCGAGCGAGTGCGTTGTGAAGAATGGATAGAAGTCGGCCGCCACGCCTTCGTCCGTCAGTGGGATCAACGTGCAGTGGTTGCCCGTCGACCTGCTGCAGCCCTGACCCGCCTCGGTCGCCGGCAGGTCCGCTTCGAAGGCCGTCCGGTCGTAGGTCTGGTTGTAGCCGCTGCCGAAGAGCGGGCTCGTGAACCGGAACGGAGATGGATGAAGGTTCGTATTTCCGTCCGGCCACACCGGCTCGTACGAAACGCCGTCGAACCCGGAGTTCGTGTCCGTACATCCTTGGACGTGATACTTCAACGCCTCCGAAGCGGGGAAGCAGAAGTCGTCTTCGCCGGCGCCCTCGGTGGCTTCTTGGTTCGCACCGAGCTCCTCGGTGTTCCCCGATGGGCACGTGATCGGGTTACCGGACTGATCTACGCCGAACGGAGTTGCGGGCACGTCGACGCCGTTGCAGTACTGGAAGTGCCCGATCTCGTCCGAGAAAGCGATGTTGTAGCTGTGCGCAGCCCAGATCACTCGTGTTTGCTCGGATGACGTGCTGTACATCGGGTGGAACGCGTACGGGATCGCGGTACAGCTCGTCCCCGGGTTGGGGTCGTATTGGAATTGAGCGAAGCCGTTCGCGGGACTTGCCGTCATGGAACCGGATTCGCCGCTCGTAAGGTCGTTGAGCTGTGCCTGAACGCCGTCTGCTGTGTCATGTAGTCGAACCGTGACCTGGTCGCCCGTCGACATGAACAGGTCTTGGTGCTTGTTGGGCGTGTAGGTGGCGAGCGTCGCGTCGAGGGGGTTCGCCGGTGCGTGAGACTTCCCGTTCTTCGTGACGAAGGCGAACTCGAACGTTTCGATACCTACCTTTGCCGCACAGGTGTCGTTCTGAACGGTTCCGTGAACGGGATCTTCGAGCAGGCTGAACACGTTCATCGCCGCGCACCACTTGGTCGGGTCGCACGAGCTGGCTCCAACTGCGACCGCCCACGTCGGCCACGGCACCCAGCCGGGCGGATAGAACTGGAGCTCGAGGAAGGCGGAGCCCGGGTGGTTCGGCGACGTGGTGGGATCGACGATGTTGCTGTCGCTGTCGGGCGTGCACGTCGATATCTGCTCCGGATACGACTGCGTGTCGCACAGTGCCATCCCGAACCAGAGCGCACCGTTCAGCTCGAAGTTGTAGGAACGCGACAGCGGGTGCGACGGTGGAGGCTCATGCGGCAACGTGACCGTGTATTGCATCTGGTTACCGGAGCCGGGCGTGTTGGAGTAGAAGAGCAGCGATGGCTCGTCGTGACCTACGTAATGGTCGAAGACATTGGCGTTGGAAGACATTGGCGTTGTCAGAGAGGTCCGGACACACTCGGCTGTATTCGCATGTGATGTGTATGTTCTGGCTGGGCGAGGCCGCCTGAGCGGGGAGACCTCCACCCGCGGCGAGCACCGATCCAACGAGAGCAGCGGCTGCACCGACGGCCAGGAGGCGTCTGATCCGAACCATGGCGTGGTCTCCTTTCGTGAGGAGCCGGACGCCTCGAGTGCTGATGGTCGAAGCGCCCGGTTCGCCTGACATCAGATTGCGCGAGCCTAACCCCTGGGACCTTTGACCCAAAAGAGGCTTAACCTTCATTTAATGAGACCTGGTCAAGCCACAAAGAAGGCGATTGCCGGCGGCTCCGCCCGAGCCTGTATACTGCTGCCCGAAACCCTTTAAGAGCGGGTCCCGCGAGGCCCGGAAGGGAGCAGGAGAGTGCAGCGTCTATCCGTCCGCACGCCCAGGTGGGTGCGGGCTTTCTCTTTGCCTCCTTCCCCCTCTGCCTCCCGAAACAGGGCAGCCGGGGGGAGGCGAGAAGCCTGACCTTCACTCCCAAAGCCACCATCCTCGATCCCGCCGACATGCAGCGGGCGGTCGCGCGCATCGCGCATGAGATCACGGAGCGAAACAAGGGCGCGCGCGATGTCGTCCTGATCGGGGTCCTCACTCGTGGCGTCCACCTCGCCGAGCGGCTTGCCGAGCGGATCGAGTCGATCGAAGGCACGCGGCCTGCCACCGGCGCGCTCGACATCGGTCTCTATCGAGACGACATCGGGCTGCGCGACCCGGTTGCGCTTGCGCCTACGACGGTCCCCAACATCGACGGCAAGATCGTCGTCCTGATCGACGACGTGTTGTACACGGGACGCTCGTCGCGCGCTGCGTTGGACGCGTTGATCGACCTCGGACGACCCAAAGCCGTCCAGCTCGCCGTCCTCATCGATCGCGGCCACCGCGAGCTGCCCATACGTGCCGACTATGTCGGCAAGAACGTTCCCACGGGACGTAACGAAGAAGTCCGCGTGAAGATCAAGGAGCTCGACGGAGAAGACGGCGTCGAGCTGGGCACGGTCGATGAAGCCGCGGAGGAGGCTGCTCGATGAACCGCGACCTGCTTTCCATCAAGGATCTCGATCCCGAAGGGATCGAGCGTGTGCTGGCAACCGCAGCCACGTTCCAAGCGGACGGCCCGCGGATCATGCGCAAGTACCCGACGCTGCGCGGGAAGACGGTCGTGAACCTCTTCTACGAATCTTCGACGCGGACGCGCACGTCGTTCGAGCTTGCCGCGAAGCGACTGTCCGCCGACGTCGTGAATTTCAGCGTGTCCGGCTCGGCGGTGGAGAAGGGCGAGAGCTTGAAGGACACCGCACAGACGATCGAAGCCATGGGCGTCGATGCGATCGTGATCCGGCACAGCTCGTCGGGCGCGCCGAACCGACTCGCAGGGTGGGTTTCGGCGAACGTGATTAACGCCGGTGACGGGATGCACGAACACCCGACCCAAGCGCTGCTCGACCTTTACACGATCCGACAGCATTTCGGCTCCTTCAGCGGCTTGCGCG
>DATGHY010000121.1:0-7344 GCA_035307625.1 Actinomycetota bacterium | reverse complement strand
GTGCGGCATCGCGCCCAACATCGCGATGTTGATCATCGCGCGCGCACTCCAGGGGATCGGCGGCGCGCTGCTCGTTCCGCAAAGCCTCGCGATCATCGGCGCGGTCTTCGAAGGAAAGGACCAAACGAAAGCAGTGGCCATGTGGTCGGGCTTGGCCGGCGTGACAACGCTGTTCGGCCCTGCGCTTGGTGGCTGGCTCGTGAGCTTTTCCTGGCGGTGGATCTTCTTCATCAACCTGCCACTCGCCGCGATCGCGATCTTCCTGGCGATGACGAAAGTTCCCGAAAGCAAGGACACCGAAACTGGTCACCGTCTGGACATCCCCGGTTCGGTCGCAGCCGCAGGTGGTCTAGGCGGCTTGGTCTACATGCTGATCGAAGGTCCGGGGAAGGGGTTCACGAGCCCCTCCATCTTGTCGGCAGGCATCGTCGGCGGGATCTTCTTGATCGCCTTCATCGTGATCGAACGGCGCTCGAAGGAACCGATGATTCCGACGCGGATCTTCCGGTCGAAGCAGTTCACCGGCGCCAACTTAACGACGGCCTTGGTGTACGCAGGTCTGTACGGCGTCAGCTTCCTCGTCACGCTGCAACTGCAGATACGGCTGCACTACTCGCCACTCACGTCCGGTTTCGCCACGATGCCGATCACCGTGCTTCTGCTCGTTCTCTCGCCGTACGCAGGCCGGGTCTCGATGAGGTTCGGGCCGCGATTACCGATGACGATCGGCCCGATAGTGATCGGCATCGGCAACTTCATGATGGGCAGGATCCGACCGGGGGACCACTACCTCTCGGGGGTGTTTCCCTCGATGATCGTCTTCGGCCTCGGCCTCTCTTTGATGGTTGCGCCGCTGACCGCTGCGATGCTGGCCGCGATCGAGAAGCGACACATGGGGGTCGGCTCGGCGATCAACAACGCGGTGGCGCGTGTTGGAGGGCTGCTCGCCATCGCCCTGCTGCCTGCGCTGGTAGGCGTGCGATCTGGCGAGGCGCCGACGAACAATCAGTATGGGCACGCGCTGCTGATCGCCGGGGCGTGGGCGCTCGCGGGAGGCGTGATCGCGTTCTTGACCATCCGAACCGCGACACCACCGGAAGAGCGCGCGCCGACGCCGGAGTCGGCACCGTCTCACGCCGGGTAGCTAGCAGCCGGATCGCGATACCCGTAACGAGCAGCATCACCGCCCACGGAAGCGACGCCGCACGGCCTTGACCCGTATGTGCCAGCGACACGGCCGCTACTCGAGGACAAAGGATCGGAAGCATGAACGACGACCGGAACGACGAGCTGTCGCTGGTGACTTGAAGACTCGCTGCGACGGCGTTCGGCGGGCATCTCGCTGCTGTCGCGAGGAACGAGCGCGACGCGGTCGTCCCCGCCGCAATCGTCCCGTAAGAGAGTTCCCCGGTCACGACGTTGAAGGAAGGCGCGTCGAGTCGCCCGACCACGTGAGTCGCGTCGGTCGAGCCGGTGTTCTGCAGGACCACTCGGATGTAGACCGGCACGCCGAGCGGGGCATCGCGCAGCGGCGCGCTCGGTGTCGTCGCGTCGACGATGCGGATGTGATGGAGCCGTAGTGTGGCGGCCGCGTCCGACGGACTGGAGCGCGCGCAGATCACGCCGGTGATAACGGCGAGGATCACGATCCCCTTGCGCGCCATCCGGCGCAAGCGTAGCCGCTCGGCCTAGCGGCCCATCAAGCGGCGCGCCGCTTCTTGGATGCTTCCCCCGAGAGACGGGTAGATCGAGAACGCCTGCGCCAGCTGCGAGACAGTCAGGCCTGCGTGTACCGCAACCGAAAGTGGCAGGATCAGGTCGCTCGCGTGCGGCGCCACGATCGTGCCGCCCAGGACCCGGCCGGTTCGCGAGGCGGCGACGATCTTCACGAAGCCGTCCTCCAGCGCGACCATCTTCGCGCGCGCATTCGTGACGAACGGCAGGCTCAGCACCTCGACCGACAAGCCGCGCTCGTGCGCGGACGCTTCCGAGATGCCGGCTGTGGCTATCTCGGGGTCCGTGAACACCGTCGCTGCAACCTCGTCCCTGCTGAACGGTGCGACCGCTTGCCCGAGCGCGTGCCACATCGCGATCCGCCCCTGCATCGCTGCGACGCTCGCGAGCATCATCCCGCCGGTCACATCTCCCGCTGCGTAGATGTGCGAGACGCTCGTTCGGCTGACACCGTCGATCGGCACCTCGCCCCACGATCCGATCCTGACGCCCGCGTTCTCCAAGCCGAGATCGGCCGAGTTCGGCACCTGTCCGACCGTCACCAGCGCGTGCGTTCCGGAAACGACTCGTCCATCGACGAGCTCGACCTCGACGCCGTCCTTCGTCGCGCGCGCCGCTGCCGCGCGCGCCTTCTTCAAGATGGTCATGTCACGGCGCTCGAAAACTTCTTCGAGCACCTGCGCGGCGTCGGCGTCTTCGCCCGGCAAAACGCGATCGCGCGAACAGACGAGGGTGACTTGGCTTCCGAGGCGGTTGAAAGCGTGCGCGAACTCGGCGCCCGTTGCGCCCGACCCGATCACGATCAGCCGCTCGGGAACGGCTTCCAGGTCGTAGACCTGGCGCGCGTTCAGGATGCGCGCGCCGTCGGTCGGCGCGCTGCCGAGCGCGCGCGGTGACGATCCCGTGGCGATCAGGATCGCATCTGCTTCGATCGTCTCACCGTTATCCACCGAGATCTCGTGGGGCCCGGTCAACCGGCCGGTCCCACGCACGATCTTCACGCCCGCTTGCGCGACCTTCTTCTCGACGTCTTGGCTCTGTGCGTTCGCGAGCCACAGGATCCGCTGGAAAACCTTCGGCAGGTCGATGCTCAATGCGGGCTGGTCTGTCGTCAGGCCGAGCGAAGGCGCTTGCTCCATCCACGTTACGACTTCGACCGTTGAGCACAATGTCTTCGACGGCACACAGTCCCAAAGCACGCACGCGCCGCCCAGGCCCGAGCGATCGATGACGGTGACCTCGGCGCCCAGCTCGGCCGCGACAAGCGCAGCTTCGTACCCGCCCGGACCGCCCCCGATGATCGCGATGCGCACGCGCTACCGCCGCGGCTTGTACATGCCGAAAACGTCTCGCATCACGCCGCAGACCTCGCCCACGGTCGCCATCGCGCGCAACGCTTCGCGGATCGGCGGCAGCAGGTTGTCCGTTCCCTTCGCGGCGGCCCGCAGATCCTCCAGCGCCTGCTTCGCCGCCGCCTGGTCGCGGTTCGCGCGCACTGCGCGCACGCGGTCGATCTGCTCGGTCTGGATGGCAGGCTCGACGCGGAGGATCTCGGCGGGCTGCTCGTCCTTTTCGACCTGCGTGTTCACGCCGATCACTTGGCGCTTGCCCGATTCGATCGCCTGAAGCTCTTCGTAGGCGGACTGCTCGATCTCGCCTTGCATGTACTCGATCGCTTTGACTGCGCCGCCCATCTTGTCGACCTTGTCGATGTATTCGCGCGCGCGCTGCTCGATCTCTTTCGTCAACGTTTCGATGAACCAGCTACCGCCAAGCGGATCGGCCGTCTCCACGACGCCGGCCTCGGCCGCGATGATCTGCTGCGTGCGCAACGCGATCTTCGCGGCGCGCTCGGTCGGCAAGGCGAGCGCTTCATCGAACGAGTTCGCGTGAAGCGACTGCGTCCCGCCAAGCACCGCAGCCAAGGCCTGGATCGCGACGCGCACGATGTTGTTCTCCGGCTGTTGCGCGGTCAGCTGCACGCCGGCGGTCTGCGTGTGGAACCGCAGCATCTGCGACCGCGGATCCTTCGCACCGAACCGGTCGCGCATGATCTCTGCCCACAATTTTCGAGCAGCCCTGAACTTCGCCACCTCTTCGAACAGCGTCGTGCGCGCGACGAAGAAGAAGGACAAGCGCGGGCCGAATTTGTCGACCGGCAGGCCCGCGGCGATAGCCGCGTCCACGTATGCGATCGCGTCGGCCAGCGTGAACGCGATCTCTTGCACCGCCGTCGCGCCCTTCTCCCCCATGTGGTAGCCGCTGATCGAGATCGTGTTGAACTTCGGCAGCGTCTCAGCGCAGTACGCGAACGTGTCGGTGATCAGCCGCATCGAGGGCTCGGGCGGGTAGATGTACGTCCCGCGCGCGACGTACTCCTTGAGGATGTCGTTCTGGATCGTGCCGGTGAGCTGCGCCGGATCGACGCCTTGCTCCTCTCCGACCAGTTGGTACAGCAGCAACAGCACCGACGCCGGCGCGTTGATCGTCATCGACGTCGAAACCTTGTCCAAAGGGATCCCGGCGAAGAGCGCGCGCATGTCGTCCAGCGAGTCGATCGCCACGCCGACCTTGCCGACCTCGCCATCGGCCACGGGGTCGTCCGAGTCGTAACCCATCTGCGTCGGCAGGTCGAAGGCAACCGAAAGCCCGGTTTGGCCGTGATCTAACAGGTACCGGTAGCGCGCGTTGGACTCCGCGGCGGTCGCGTACCCAGCGTATTGGCGCATCGTCCACACCTTGCCGCGGTACATGTCTGGGTAGACGCCACGCACATACGGGAACTCGCCCGGCCGTCCGATCTCGCCGGCGCCGAAGCCGCCGGAAGGCTCGTACAAGGGCTCGATCGGGATGCCCGATGGGGTTGTGCGTTCGTTCTCGCCCACGGAACGCATTCTACGGGCGCGCGAAGCGACCGAGCGATTCCTTGCGCCGTTCGGGAGCAACGCATCGGCCCTGGTATATTGCCGCGCGAGCAGCCATTCTCAGGCTCGCCTAAACTCGTTCTTAAGAGAAAGGAACGCCAAGCGTGGCGCGTCTTCCCGAGCGGCTCGGCACCGTTTATAAGGGCGGTCAGGGCCAGTGGTCGTGGGCGCTCCACCGTATCTCCGGCGTCGCCGTACTTCTGTTCCTCTTCGTACACATCGCCGACACCGCGCTCGTCGGCTTCGGGCCCAAGTTCTACAACCAAGTCGTCCACGCGTATCACAACCCGCTGATCAGGCTGCTCGAAATCGGTTTGGCAGCCATGGTGCTGTTCCACGCCTTGAACGGTCTTCGGATCATCTTGATCGACTTCTTCCCGAAGATGGCCGACTACCACAAGCAGCTCTTCCAGATCGTCGTCGGCCTATACATCGTCCTGATCGTGCCCGCGATCTTCTTCATGGGCCGCGGCTTCATCCGGAGCCTCTAAATGGCGATGGCGACGAAGCCCCGGACGGCCGCCCAAGCGCGAGAGATGTCGCGCTCGAGCTTCGAGCTCTGGACCTGGTACTTCATGCGCATCTCCGGCCTGTTGCTCGTGGTCCTCGTGCTCGGCCACTTCATCATCGTGCACCTCGTGGGCGGCGGTATCGATCGCATCGACTTCGCGTTCGTGTCCGGCCGCTGGTCGAACCCGCTGTGGCAGGTGTGGGACTGGCTGATGCTGTTCCTCGGGCTGCTCCACGGCTCGAACGGTATGAAGACGATCATCAACGAGTACGTGCATCGCGCGGGTCCGCGCGTCGCGCTCAAGTCAACGCTGTACGTCCTGACGCTGATCTTCATCTTGCTCGGCACGGCGGTCATCCTGACGTTTGACCCGAACAAGGGTCACTCCACCGTTCTTCAAAGTCTGGGGCTCCTCAAGTGACGCAGTACCACACCTACGACTCGGTGATCATCGGCGCCGGCGGCGCAGGATTGCGAGCAGCCCTTGAGTCCTCGAAGCGCGTCCGCACCGCCGTGATCACGAAGCTCTATCCGACGCGATCGCACACGGGCGCCGCACAAGGTGGCATGTGCGCGGCCCTGGCCAACGTCGAAGAGGACAACTGGGAGTGGCACGCGTACGACACGATCAAGGGCGGCGACTTCCTGAGCGACCAGGACGCCGTCGAGATCATGTGCCGCGAGGCGATCGACGCGGTGCTCGACCTGGAACGCATGGGCTTGCCGTTCAACCGGACGCCCGACGGGAAGATCGACCAGCGGCGGTTCGGCGGCCACACGCGCAATCACGGCGAAGCGCCCGTGAAGCGCGCGGCGTACGCGGCCGACCGCACCGGCCACATGATCTTGCAGACGCTGTTCCAGCAGTGCGTGAAGCAAGGCGTTGAGTTCTACGACGAGTTCTACGTGCTCGATCTGATCATGTCGGAGGACCGCGTCGCCGGTCTCGTCGCGATCCAGCTCGCGACCGGCGAGCTCCACGTCTTCCACACCAAGACCGTGCTGTTCGCGACCGGCGGCTACGGGCGCGTTTTCAAAGTGACGTCGAACGCGCACGCGCTGACGGGCGACGGCCCCGGCGTGATCCTGCGACGCGGGCTGCCGCTGGAGGACATGGAGTTCTTCCAGTTCCACCCCACCGGCATCTACGGCATCGGGATCCTGCTGAGCGAAGCCGCGCGCGGCGAGGGCGGCATCATCCGCAACGCCAACGGTGAGCGATTCATGGAGCGGTACGCGCCGACGATCAAGGACCTCGCGCCGCGCGACATGGTGAGCCGCGCGATCTACTTCGAGATCAAGGAAGGGCGCGGAGCGGGCCCAAACAAGGACTACGTGTACCTGCACGTCGACCATCTCGATCCGAAGATCGTCGAAGAGAAGCTGCCGGACATCACCGAGTTCGCGCGCATCTACCTCAACGTCGAGCCGCTAAAGGAAGGCGTCCCGATCCAGCCAACCGCGCACTACGCGATGGGCGGGATCCCGACGAACGTCGACGCGCAGGTGATCCAAGACACGTCGAACACGCCGGTCCCGGGTCTGTTCGCGGCCGGCGAGTGCGCGTGCGTGAGCGTGCACGGCGCGAACCGCCTCGGGACGAACTCGCTGCTCGACATCGTCGTCTTCGGACGCCGCGCCGGTATCGGCATGGCCGAAGAAGCGCAGCGCCTCGACTTCGCTCCGTTGCCTGAGCACCCTGAAGGCGACGTCGAGCGGATGCTTACCGACCTCACCGAGCGCACGCGGCTCGAAACGATCGGCGCACTCCGCGGCGAGCTGCAGCAGTCGATGGACGAAAACTGCGGTGTGTACCGGACCGAAGACACGCTGCGCGCGCAGACGAACAAGCTCGCGGAGCTGCAGGATCGGTACAAGCGTGCCGGGATCCAAGACAAGTCGCGCGCGTACAACACCGACCTCCTGGAAGGGGTCGAGCTCGGGTTCCTGCTCGACCTAGCGCAGGTGATGGTCGCCGGCGCGCGCGCACGTACAGAGAGCCGGGGCGGCCACTACCGCGGCGACTTCGAGGCGCGCGACGATGTGAACTGGATGAAGCACTCGCTCGCATGGAAGATCAACGGTGACACGAAGCTCGACTACAAGCCCGTGACCGTGACGCACTATCAACCGACGGAGCGCAAGTACTGATCAGGGGGACGCGATGACCTGGAC
>DATGHY010000120.1:0-2540 GCA_035307625.1 Actinomycetota bacterium | reverse complement strand
TTGGCCGGGCCTGGCGCGGCACAAAGCGGCGTTTCTCCCTTCAGCGCTTTCCCTACAGCCTGATCTATCGGCTTCGAACAAATCAGCTATATGTTGTCGCGCTCGCTCATCAACGCCGGCGTCCGGGGTATTGGTCCGGCCGGAGGTAGCAGGTCATGAAAGTGGCAACCGGAAGGGTAGTTGAAGGAAGGTCGCCGAAGCCGAGCGCGGGGAAACGCCTTCTGCTGAGGAAGTGCTCGCGAGACTTACTCCTTCGGTTCGGCCTTGCGCACTGCGCGGCCGGATCTCTTGCATTTCAACAGCGCGTCGACGCGCTGTCGTTTGGCGTCATTGTGCTTCGGGCACGGTCCAATCGGCTGGCCGACCTGCGCCCCGCTCATTCCAATACTGTTGGAGCAGCTCCCTGCGCTGCATCCTGGTGAAGTCAAGTGGCTCGGGGCCTGACCGCAAGCTCAATCGGACGCGCCGGCACCGCGCGTTGATCTTGGGGGCCGGTAGGTGGAGGCGTGACGCCGGGCACCTACGTCGCGCTGACCGGCACGACACCGTCGCTGCGTCGCACGACCTTGCGGAGCTCGTCGCGAACCGCCTGCTTGTTCGCGCCGGCGCCGGCCGCTCGACGTACTACAACCTGGCGATCCCCGGATGGAGTGGTCGCCTGTTGAGCGACGCCGACGCTCGTCGCGATCGAACGAACCTCGCTAGTCCGCGAGGCCCATCGCGTTGCGGTTTTTGCCACGCTTGGCGGTCGCGTAACCGCCGCCAGCCCTTCCATTTGTCGCTTCCCGCCGACACAGCGGCTACACTGATCGCCACCCATGCAACCGATCCGTGCCCGCGTGCCAACGTCCTCTACCGGCGTCCTCGACGTCGCCCATCGTTCCGACCCGGGCATGGTGCGCGCGCACAACGAAGACGCCGTCTTCGTCGACGGCGCAGGCTTGGTCATCCTCGCCGACGGCATGGGCGGCTACAACGCCGGGGAAGTGGCGAGCGGCATCGCCGTCGACGTGATCAAGGAGGGATTGCTGCCGGAATTGATCTCCGGTCGCGATCTTTCGAAGGTCGACGTGCACACCGGCCTCACCCACGCGGCACTGCTTCTGCAGCAGCAGATCGCAGCCGCGAACAAGGGCATCTACGAGGCCGCGCAAAACCGGCCGGAATGCGCCGGCATGGGAACGACGGTGGTCGCCGCCGTGTTCCATGGCAACCGCGTTTCGATCGCGCACATCGGTGATTCGCGCTGCTACCGGCTGCGCGGCGAGCGCTTCGAGCAGTTGACCCGCGACCATTCGCTTCTGCAGGAGCAGATCGACAGCGGCCAGATCACCGCCGACCAGGCGAGGTTTTCGCTCAACAAGAATCTCGTGACGCGCGCGCTGGGCATCGAGGCCATCGTCCCGGCGGAGATTTCCGAATATCGCGTCGAAGCCGACGACATCTATCTTCTGTGCTCGGACGGGCTCACCGACATGGTCGATCCCGACGTCGTGCACGGCATTCTCGACGAGCAGCGCGGCGCGCTGGAAGCGGCCGCCACCCAGCTCGTCGAACTCGCCAACCAGAATGGCGGGCGCGACAACATCTCGGTCATTCTCACGCACGTGCCGCCCGCATTCCTGCCCGAGCGCAAATGGGCGGAAAACTACCTCGCGAAGAAGCGCAGGCCGGGCGAGATCTCATGAGCAAGCTCGTTCTCCATCTTCCGAACGGCACGGTACGCGACATCAAGCTCGATCGCGACCACATCACGATCGGCCGGCGCGCGGACAACGACATCTGCCTGCCGTATCCCGCGGTCTCGGCCGAGCACGCCGTGATCATCACCGTGCTCACCGATTCGTTCCTGCAGGACCTGGCAAGCACGAACGGGACGCTGGTCAACGGCAACCGCATCAACAAGCATTTCCTGCTCGACCACGACGCGATCGACATCGGCCGCGTGCAGCTCGTTTACGTGATGGATGAAGCGGAGAGAGTTGCCGCGCTACCTCCGAGCGCTCCGGGCGACGAGATCAACGCGCTGACCGAGACGACATCGGACGACGACCGCACGACGTCGGTCGATACCGATCCGGAGCCAGCGACCGAGCGCGATCACGATTCCTCCGATGCCGATCTCAGCCCGGTCGACGATCTGCTCGAGGATCTGATGGACATGAATTCGGACTCCTCAGTGGCGGTAGACATGCCGCCCACCATTTCAGTGGTGCCCAGCCTTCGCGGTCGGTCGGCGCGCGTGAAGGAGAGCCAGCGGGATGTGAATGCCGGCGTGTTCGTCGAGGTGATAAATGGACCGAACGCTGGTCAGATCGCGCCGATGACGAAGCGGGAATTCGTGTTCGGGAAGGCGGGCGTCACCAAGGCCGTGATCCGGCGCGAGGGCCGCGACTACAGGCTGGTGCCGATCGATTCCGATACATCAACATGCATTAACGGGCGCCCGATTGCGCCGGATGGAGAGAAGCTTGCGTTTGGCGACACGATCGAGGTCGCGGGCGTGAAGCTGCGATTCGGGCATCGGACGCCGCTGTAAG
>DATGHY010000119.1:0-8205 GCA_035307625.1 Actinomycetota bacterium | reverse complement strand
CGCCTGTGACCGCGAGGCGCAGCGACGAGAGGTCGAGCGATGCGCGCGCGGGGTCGTTCAAGATCGACTGATAGAGCGTCGGGGGACCCGGCAGCACGGTGATCTTCTCTTCGCCGATCCGGCGCATCACTTGGCCGGCGTCGAAGACCGCGTGCGGCACGATCGTCGCGCCGCGCATCAGGCACGCGAGGATCCCGGCTTTGTATCCGAAGGTGTGGAAGAACGGGTTCACGATGAGGTACCGGTCGCCCTCGCGAAGGCCGACGATGTCGGACCAGACCTCGAACACGCGCAAGGACTGCGCGTGTGTCGTCATCACGCCCTTCGGCTGACCGGTAGTGCCGCTGGTGAAGATGATGTCGGAGAGAGCGTCCGACGTGATGCCAGCCGCGCGCTTGTCGACGAGCGCCTCGTCGACCTCCTCGCCGCGTTTCGCGAACGTGTCCCACTCCGTCTCGCCCTCACCCCGAAGCAAGACGATCGAAGGAGCGGCGGCGCCGGCGTCTCTCAACAACTGCGGGTAGTCGATGTCCAAGAAGCCGCGAACGGTGAAGAGGAGCTTGGCGCGGCTCTTCTGCAACACGAACCCCGCTTCGCGTCCCTTGAACCGCGTGTTGATCGGCACGAGGACGCCCCCCGCGTACAGCGCTCCCAACGCCGCGACGATCCACTCATGGATGTTCGGCGCCCAGATCGCGACCCGGTTGCCGGGCTCGACGCCCGTCGCGATCGCGGCGCCCGCGGCATGCCGGGCGGCCGCGCGAAGGTGCTCGAACGTGATCCGCGTGTCGCCGTCCACGACGGCGTCGCGCGCGCCGAAGCGTTCTGCTGCACTGTCGAGCAGCCCTGGGATCGTCCCCCACTCGAGGTCGCCGCGCATCTCGTCTCCCGGTGAAATCTGACGGAGCATCAGATTTACACGCCGCGTGGTGCGCGCGCCACCTACGACCCCGTCTTGAGCGCCATCCGATCGAGTGCCGGCTCAATCGTGAATTCGTCGAACGCGTACGCAACCACGCGAGTCGAGGTGAAGATGGATGTCAGCTCGAACAGGATCGGGATCCATGGAACGACAGCTTCGCTGAGATACTCGTCTAGGGACGTCCAACAACGAGTTTGGGCGTCCAAACGGAGCTCGAGGCACGCGTGGACTCGGTCGTCCACGCTCGGCACGGATCCGACCCGATAGCCCCATCGCCTCAATTGCGTGGCCGTTGCACCTATTAGCGAGGGATTGGGCGCCGACAACGACGTGAAGAGAGAGGGAAACCAAGTCGAACCATTCGGGATGTCTCTGCCAAATCCAATCGCAAACGCGAGGGGCACGTGTCTTCGCGGATCGTTGATCTGCGAGAACAGCGGCCCAGCCGGTTCGGCAACCGAACGAACGTGAAGGCCGAGTGGCAGCAGTTCACGCGCCACCTCCTGCCCCATCTGCACGAACTTTAGGGTCACGTCTTGGCCGGCGATCGCCAGCCCGTAGAGCCCTTTGCAGACTGGCGCATCGCAGACGCCGTCGTGGTTGCGATCGTACCGAGACTGCGCCATCTCGGCCTTTGCCTTCGCGAGATCGCCTGATTCATCGGGCGTGTGAAAGGGGTCGTAGGCGATCAACTGATTGTTCTCCATGCTGTCCGGCGCAAGGTGGTTCGCGAAGGCGCCTGCGATGGGACCGCCGTCGACCTGCTGAAGTTTCGCCTTGTCGATCACATAGTTCATAGCGCGCCGGACGTGAATATCGTCGAACGGAGGGACGGCGAGGTTGATCGATACGTAACGGATGAAATCACGCTGTTCCACATGAACGAACCCGAGTGCCGGATCAGCGCGGACGCTTGAGGCAAGTCGAATGATCTGCGGTGCCCCCGGACGGTCGTCCAGATCAACGTCTGCCTTGCCGGTCGTAACGAGACGGGCAACCTCCGCGCGCACATCGGAAGGGAATCGCACCTCGATCCGATCGACGTAGGCGGGACGTAGGCCCCCCGAGGTGGACGGATCCCACGACGGATTACGAACGAGCGTGACCACGCTGCCGGCCGCCAGACCGGAGACCTTGGGTTGTTCTTTCGGAGGCAAAGAGAAATCGAGCTTGTCGCTTCCTTCGAGCATGTATGGTCCCGTCGCGACCAGGTAGAACCCATAGCCGTCGGCGTCGTGACCCGTTGCCACTCCGAAAGGAGCATTTGGCTGGGTGGGTGACGGAGGGATCGGCGAGGATGCCGGCAGCGTGAGGAGATAACCCAGGTCGCCGCTTGGCTGATTCAGCCGAATAACGAGCGTATGGGGGTCGGGCGCCTCCAAGCCGAGGATCGTGTCGGCCTTGCCCGCCGCGTACGCGTCGAACCCCTCGATGACGCTGAAGTAGCTCGAATAGGATTCCTTCCCCAGCTTCGCGTCCCGCTGGAGAGCTCGTATGAAATCTTCCGCCGTTACCTCCGTTTGCCGCATAGGCGGGGCGTAATGGATCCCCCGCCTGAGACGGAAGGTCCAAGTGAGCCCGTCGGAAGATACTTCGGGCAGCGCAGCAGCAATATCCGGGTAGAGATCCGCGCCGTGTTCCTGGGTTGAAAGACCGGGGTTTGCCAGCAGTGTCCTCGTAAGGCAGCAGCGGAAAAGCTCCCAGGAGTCGGGGCTGTACTCCAACTGGGGATCCATCGGGGCCTGATCTCCAGGCGTGGAGATCGGAGTGAACCCGCGGGTCTCGACGACGCGAAGCGTTCCACCCCGAGGGGTTGCATCTGTGGCCGTTGCGGTCCGATGCGATTGAGTACAAACGACGAGCGTTAACGCCGAAACAACGATGCAGACAGTCGCTCGACGCCATCCCCCGTTGTTCACGACCTACCCCTCTTCAGCCTCAGCGCTGGACCGTCACCCAAACGACCGACCCGCTCACTGCCACACCTGACGGGCTCCCATCGACGCGAAGGTGCGCAACCACTGTCGCGGATCGCTCGTCGATGCGTTCCACTAGGTGACCGGCGTCGTCCGCAACCCACAAGTTCCCCCCGCCCGCTGCGAGCGCCGTCGGCTGCGCACCGACGGCAACCGTCGTGATGGTCGTTCCGGTTGTTGCGTTGAGCTTCAGTACGGTGTTGGCCGTCTGGCTGGCAACCCACAACGTCGAGCCGTCGATTGCAAGGCTCGTCGGCGGAGAACCGACGGTGAACTTCCCTACGACGCGGTCCGTCTTCTCGTCGATCTTCCACACGGAGCTGTCGAGCGTGTTGGCGACCCAGACGGATCCACCGCCAACGGCGACAGCGGTCGGGTCGCTCCCCACTGGGATCGTCGCCGTGACCCCGTTCGAAGCCGGATCGATGCTGGAGACGGTGTTCTTGATCTCGTTGGCGAACCACACGGCGCCGTCCCCGAAGGCGATGGCCGCGACGCCGTCGCCGACCTCGATCCGCCTTCCGCCGCCAGGCTCCCCAGGGTCGATACGAACGACGGCGCCGGGCTCGCCCGTCGACTGCCCGAACTGCGTCGTCACCCACACGGCGCCCGCGCCGTAGGCGATCCCGGTCGGGGGGCCGCTGAGCGCGCGTGTGCTGTCGCCAGCCTTCACGTCCTTCTCGACGACCATCGACAGCGTCAGATCGTCTGAGTTGATCACCCAAACCGACCCCACCCCGACCGCCAGCCCCGAGGGTCTCTGCCCAACCATTGCGGTTCCAGAGAAGTGGTTAGATCTTGCGTCGATCTTCGAGACGGTGTTCGGTCCGGGAACCGCGACGACGTTCGAACCTCCGCTCGGGGTCAGTACGACGAGCAGGACCGCGACGATAACGAGTAACCCGATCCCAGCGCCGACGATCGATAGTGGAACGGTCCGCCAGCGCGCGTGGCGCGCAGCCGGCGCTTCGATAAGGGGACGCGCAGGAGCCTCGCCCGCAAGCTCGCGGTCCACCGCGAACAATCGCCACTCGCCCGGAACCCCTTTCAGGTCATGGAGGCCGCGCTCGCCGAAGCGGATGTCAGATCCGGCCACTATCTCGCGCACGGTGCTCGAGACGAGGATCTCGTCGGCGCCGGCCTTCGAAGCCACGCGCGCGCCGATGTGAACGCCGATGCCGCCGACCTTCGCACCCATCCGCTCGACTTCTCCCATGTGGATGCCGGCGCGGATGTGGATGCCGATCGCGCGCAACTGATCGACGATGTCCGACGCGCATCTAATCGCGTCGGCCGGGCGGGCAAAGGTGGCGAAGAAACCGTCGCCAGCGGTGTCGATCTCGCGGCCGTTGTAACGCTTCAGCGTCTTGCGGACGACGCCGTTATGCGTTGCGAGCACCTGCTTCCAGTGCAGGTCCCCCAGCTCGGACGCCAGCTCCGTCGACCCGACGATGTCGGTAAACAGAACCGTCGTCAGCGTCCGTCCGTCGTCCCCCCGACGCCGCATCCAGGCAAGTGTCGACGCCCAGGGTTCGGGAAGGCAACCCCTCCAGGCTTATCTTCCCTTAAAGTCGCCTACGACCTTCGCGAAGGCGTCCAGCTCGCGCAGCACGTCGTCGCGCGCGCCGTACTGCAGGCCGAGGATCGTCTCGGTGACGCCCAGCGTTGTGAAGTATTCGAGCTTACCGACGTCGGGGATCGACCCGAACGGCATCAGCTGCAGCGTCGATGGGTCGCGTCCCGCCTCTTCCCACGCGCGCTTCAGGTCTGGCAGTGCCTTCGCCACGCCCTTCGCCCCGATCGGCGCCCACCCATCCGCGTACTCGGCGACGTGCTTGAACATGATCGGTCCCGCGCCGCCGCCGATCAGCGTCGGCGGCCGCGGTTGCTGCACCGGCTTCGGGTACGGGTTCGTCGGCTCGAACCTCACGTACTCCCCTTGGAAGCCTTCACCCTTCTCGGTCCACAAAGCTTGCATGGCGAGCACCTTCTCGCGGGTGATCGCGCGGCGCTGTTTCCAGATCACGCCGTGGTCTTCCGCTTCTTCGACGTTCCACCCGAAGCCGATACCGAACGTGAAACGCCCACCGGAAATGTGGTCGAGGGTCGCGATCTCTTTCGCCAGAACGATCGGGTCATGCTCCATGACGAGCGAAACGCCGGTGCCGAGACGCAACGTCTTCGTTGCCCCGGCGGCTGCCGTGAGTGCGACGAAGGGGTCGAGGGCGCGCCAGTACTGCTCGGGGAGCGGCTCCCCTATCGGCGCCGGCGTGCGGCGCGATGACGGGATGTGTGTGTGCTCGGGCACGTACATCGAGTCGAACCCACGGTCTTCGGCTGCGCGCGCAAGCTCCGCAGGCTGGATCGACCGATCGGATAGGAACGCCGTCACGCCGATCCGCATCACAGCATCGCCTCCGCGAAACGCTTCATCGAGTCGAGCGCCTCCGGTGAGCGCTTCCACGGTGTCACGATGAGACGGTCCACCCCGGCGTCCTCCCAAAGCTTCTTGTCGTCGGTATTGTTCGCGAGACCGCTACAGGTGATCGTGAAGCCATCTCGCTTCTCGGGGTACATGCCCAAATGATCTCGCAGCTTCTTAACGGGCAACGAGACGGTCTCAGGCGTGTGCGACATCCCGATCCACCCTTCGCCCAGACGAGCTGCCCTCTCCAAAGCACGATCGCTTTCGCCTCCGACGAGCACGGGAGGGTGCGGCTTCTGCACCGGCTTCGGCTCGAACATCACCGGCGGAAAGTCGAAGAACTCGCCGTGGTGCTCGATCACGTCCTCCGTCCAGAGGCGCTTGCACACGACGATCGCCTCCTCGAACCGGCGTCCTCGCGTGCGCGGATCAAGGCCCACGGCTTCCCATTCATTGACGAGCCACCCTGCTCCGACACCGACCTCCGCGCGCCCGCCAGATACCACGTCCAGCGTCGCGAACGCGCGCGCGCCGACGAACGGATGCCTGATCCCGAGCAGATACACGAACGTGCCGAGTCGGATCTGCGTGGTGCGCGCCGCGATGAACGACAGGTACGCAGCAGCGTCGTACACCGGCGTTGACGCGGGTACCGGCGGGTGATCTTCCCCCGGGATCAGCTGGCCCCGCATCTCCAGCGGGAAGACAAGGTGCTCGGGCAGCCAGATCGATTCGAAGCCGAGCTCATCGGCCAACACCGCAGCGTCCAACCAGAACGCCGGGTTTAGACGGCCGAACGTGACTGCGAACTTCACCCCGAACCCTTGATCCCTTTGAGGACGTCGTCCATCAGATGGAAGCTCTCGCCGACCTTCGAGAAGTCGCCGAGGAACGTCACGTTCCACAGCATGATGTGCTGCGCGCCCGCCGCTTCGTAATCGCGTGCGATCGCGATCAGCTCGTCCGGCGTGCCGTGTGGCATCAGCTCGTGGATCAGCTCGAACGGGATCTGATCGATCGCCTTCAGCGTTTCGTCGCGGCCGTAACGAGTTGGGATGTAGTCGCTCAACCCATGGAAGTCGTCACCGAACGGGTGCTTCATGCCGCGCTTGGAGTACGCCTCCGCGGCCAGCACCAACATGTAGGCCTTCAGCAATGTGGCTTCGAGGATGCGGTGGCACTCTTCGTGATCGTTGTCGACGATCGCGTAGTTCCACATCCCCGCCTCGAAGTTCGACAAGTCGCGCCCGGCCTTCGCCGCCGACTCGCGGATGATCCCGAGCTTCTCCTTGTATTCGTCGACCGTCAGCAAGCTCGGCAGCCATCCGTCTGCGAGCCGCCCAGTTATGCGGCACATCCGCGGACCGTGCGCGCCCGTCCAGATCGGCGGCGGCTTGCCCGGCGTGTACGGCTGCATCCCGTTGACGGCGTCGCGCATCGTCCAGAACTGTCCGTCGAAATCGATCGGGTCGTCGTTCGCCCACAAAAGCTTGATGATCGTGATCGCTTCCTCGAAGCGAGACACCGTCTTCTCGAACGGGATCCCGTACGGCTCGTTGTTCTCCGCTTCGCCGCTGCCGAGACCGAGGATCGCGCGGCCCTTCGTCAGGTGATCGAGCGTCAGCCATTCGTTCGCGAGCATGGCGGGGTGGCGGCGGATCGGCTCGGTGACGCATGTTCCGAGCTGCACGCGCTCGGTCACCACTCCGACGGCCGCCATCGTCGCGACCGGGTCGAGGTAGACGTGCGGGTTGGGTTGGAACTTCGCGATCGGCGTGATGTCTTCGGTCCAGATCGACTCGGGATGCCAAGCCATCCAGTGATCCGGGTACCACAGCGAGTCGTAGCCCTTCTCTTCGTTGCGCTTGGCCGTCTTGATGACCAAGTCGGCCGGCGGCGTGATCGCGCCGGGCGCGCCCACCTTCACGGGCATGGCTCTCTCCCCTAATCTGACGGACCGTCAGATTACGATACCCGAAGGGTCGAGCAGCCTGTTAAGTCGCCTGCGCCAGGGTGTCGAGCGCGCCGGACTTGTCGAGCCGCTCGAGCCACAGCGTCGCGTGCAGCTGCTCGAACGTTGCGCGCGCGTCTTCGATCAACGGCAGCGCCTCTGATTCGCGACCCTGGCCGATCAACCACTCGGCGAGCTCCGTCGAGACGACGGCCTTCCATAACGGCATCTGCAGGTCGTCGAGATCCCGGATAACCGCCCGCAACGCCGCCGAAGGGTCGCCTCCATGTTCGGCACCCAGCAAGGCTTCGAAGCGGTTGGCTTGCACCCGCTGGTAGGGCGTGACTTCGCCGGGACCAAGCGTGCGCACAACGGCCATTGCTTCCTCGGCCTTCTCATAGTCGTCGCTCTCCAGAGCGGCTTCGAGCAGCTGCACGAACGACTCTTTCGTTCCGGGCGCGCGGATCCCCATCTCTGCGCGCAGAGAAAAAGCCAGATCTGCGGATCTGATGGCCTCCGGAAGTTTCCCTTCGTACCGGGCAACCATGGCGTTTATCGCATGCCATGTCTGTCGGAGTTGGATGTCCTCCGCCGCCGAGAAGTCGGATTGCTGAAGCATCGCGCGCGCCTCGGCAAGGTTTCCGCGCCAGGCATGGATCGGCACGACCATCAACCACTCGGCTCCGAACAACCCCGTCGTTGGATCGATACCGAGTTGGAGAGCTTGGTCCAGGATCGAGAGCGCGTCATCCCACCGCCCGAGGTAAAGGCAAGGCGTCATCTGACCGATCAGAAGGCCCTCCTCCCACGTTCTGTTCCCAAGCTTCCTCGCGAGCTCGAGCCCGTCGATGGAGGACTGCAACTCTCTCTGGTGGTCATCACGCTCATTCATGACGGCACCGAGATTGTTATACGCGCGCAGGGCTGCTTC